>NC_003911.12:585000-905000 GCF_000011965.2 Ruegeria pomeroyi DSS-3
CGGACAGGTGCGGATCGGCGAGATCGCGCTGTCGGACCTGCACCAGATGGTGGTGGCCTCGCGGATCGGGCACGCCACCTCGCGCCCGGTGCTGTTCCAAGGCACGTTCGGCGACAACGTGACGATGCCTGTGCGGGTGCGCCCACAGGGTGACAGCGGTGAGCCGGGCTTTCACGCCGAGACCCTGCGCGCCGGCAACAGCGCCGACCCCTATCACAGCGATTGGCTGGAGCCGGGTCTGGCCGGGTTCGACGATGCCCGCGCACTGCGCGACTGGTGGCTGAAACTGGTTGAGGGGCTGGGCTCGGGGGCGGCGCTCTACCGGCGCGGCGCCGAACAGGTGTTTGCCGAGGCCGATCACCCGGATCTGGCGGCGCGGCTGGTGGCGCTGCGCCCGGTGATCCAGGAGGCGGCAGAGCGCGCGGGTCTTGCCGGGCAGGCGCATTTCTTTGATCCGGACCACTACAACCCGGCGCTGCCGGTGGCCGAAAACCTGCTTTTCGCCAGCCCGCGCGCGCCCTTCACGCCCGAGGTTCTGGCCGGACAGACCGATTTTCTCGAGCAGATCCGCCAGATCGGACTGGACGAGCCGCTGGTGCGCCTGACCCAGGACGTGATCGACATGCTGCGCCAAATCTTCGGACTGGATGGTACCGACCACCCGTTGTTCCGCAAGATGAACCTGGATGTGCGCACCTATGAAACCGCGCTGGAACTGGTGGAAAAGACCCGGGATGCCGGCGCCCGGGCGCTTGAGGATGATCAGCTCGCCAGCCTGCTGGCCGTGCCCTTCCGGATCTCGGCGGATCAGATCGGCCCGGCCTTTTCGGATCAGATCAAGGCCCGCATTCTGGAACTGCGCAAGAGCCACTCGAGCGAGCTGATGCGCAGCCTGGACGATGTTTTTGCGCCACTCGACCCGGGGGCCTTTGCGCCCGGGCTGAACGTGCTGGAGAACGCGCTGTTCGGCAAGGTAAGCGAGGTAGGGGGCGCGCGCTCGGACGAGCTGCGCAAGCTGATCACCGATCTGCTGGACGAACACGGTCTGCGGCCGCAGGTGATCCAGCTGATCTACGATCTGCCGGTCACCCTGGGTGGACAGAACGTGCCGGCGATCTTTGCCGAGCCGCTGGCCTTTACCCGCGCGACGATCAAGCGGCCCGATATCCTGCTGCTCGACCGGGCGCTGGCCAGTTACGACATGCAGACCCAGATCGCGGTCTATCGGAACCTGCGGGCGCTGTTGCCCGAGACCACGCTGATCTATCTCAACGACGCGTTCGAGAATCCGGATGTCTTCGATCTTTATGTCGAGGTCCAGCAGGGCCGGATCGTGACCGAGGAAGTGCCCCGACAGCAGGAGGAAGAGGACAGCGTCGCCTCGGCCGACCTGAGCCGGAAGGTGCGCACGCTGGAACAGACGCCGCTGTTTTCCGGTCTCGACCGGCGGCAGCTGCGCCTGCTGGCCTTTGGCGCGCGCTGGTATTCCGCCAAGGCAGGTGAGGTGGTGTTCCTGAAGGATGATGAGCCGACCGATGGCGCCTATATGATGATCGAGGGCGAGGCGGGGCTCTACCTGCCGCGCGAGGGGCAGGAGGATCAGCTGATCGTGACAGTCGGGCCAGGTCGCCTGGTGGGCGAATTGGGCCTGATCCGCAAGGAGCCACGCGCGCTGAGCATGGTGGCGGCGACGGATATCACCTGTCTGCGCATCGGTGAGGAAGAGTTCCTGGCAGTGGTCGAGAACGATGCAGCGACCGCATTCAAATTGCTTCAGGTGGTGGCGGGTTACGTGTCGAACTGACACGGCGCGCGTGCGGCAGGGGCCGTTTTCCTCGCCGGAAAACGGCTTGGAAAACTTCGTTTTCCAGGGCGGAATTTTTGCAAAATTCCGCGCACCTACTGACCGGCCAGACCCATTTGACGAACCGCAAGATCGCGCAGGATCTCCTCTGAACCGCCCCCGATCGCCATCACCTTGACCTCACGCCAGACCCGTTCGACCGGGTTTCCGGTCAGATACCCTGCGCCGCCGAAGATCTGCATGCCTTCCGAGGCCACGAATTCCAGCGCCTTGGTCGCCTGCACCTTGGCCTTGGCGATCTCGGCCGCTGGCATCAGCCCCTGGTTCATCGCCCAGCAAATCCGCTCCAGATAGGCCTCGGTCATGTCGATCCGCGCCGACATCTCGGCGAATTTATGAGCGATCACCTGATGTTCGATCAACCGCTGGCCAAAGGTCCGACGCTCACGCGCCCAGTCAAGCGCGGAACGATAGCAGACGCGCATCATGCCGAGGCTACCGGCCACCATCGCCAGCCGCTCGTGGTTGAAGTTGTTCATGATCGCCAGAAACCCCTTGTTCTCGGGGCCGATCAGCGCCGCCTCCGGCACGTGGCAATCGTCGAAATGCAGCATCGCCTGGGTCGAACAATGCCAGCCCATCTTGCCGCCCAGCGGAGTGCGCGAAAAGCCGGGCGTATCCGCCTCGATCAGGAACAGCGAGATGCCCGCTAGACCCGGCCCACCGGTGCGCGCGCCGACCACGAACCACTGCGCATCCATCCCCCCGGTGATATAGGCCTTGGCACCGTTCAGCACCCAGCCACCCGCCACGCGCGCGGCCCGCGTGCTCAGATTGGCCACGTCCGAGCCACCCCCCGGTTCGGTGATCGCGAGCGCCGAGTTCATCTCGCCCCGCACGATGCGGGGCAGGATGTCTTGCCGGAACGGTTCGGGCGCGAACTGCACCATCGGACCCAAGGAGATCATCCGCCCGCCGACCGCCGCCGCCACCCCCGAAGCGCCGCAGCCAAAGGCAAGTTCGGCATAGTCGCAGCGCATGAACGCGTCGTCGAACCCCAGCCCGCCATATTCCTCGGGGATGCCAAAGCCGAACACCCCCAGCGCGCCCAATTTCTGGTGCAGCTCCCAGGGCACCGCCTGTGCGGCCTCCCACTCCTCCACATGCGGGGTGACCTCGGTGGCGAAAAACGCGGCGAGCGTGTCGCGAAAGGCCTGACGCTCGGGCGTCATGAAGGGAGAGGAGCAGGTCATAGCGCATCCTTTGCGGTCAGGGGGGTCAACTGGCTTTCCATCATTCCGGCGAAGCGATCCACCATCCGCGCCAGATAGGCGGGATCGGTGACAAAGCGCTCGTGCAGGACAAGGCCGCGCAGGAAGTTGCGCGTCATGCTCCACAAGAGTTCGGCATCGTCGGCCGCCTGATCCGCGCCGACATAGGCGCGCGCGACCGAGGCGCGGCTTTGGTGGTCCCAGTCGTGCAGGCGGGTTTCGAGCAGGCGATACAGCTCGGCATCGGTGCGGCAGGCCACCAGAATCTCGACCATGGCGCGGCCCCCGGCGGCGTTCACCACCTGGCCCCAGGCCCGGGTGATCAGATCGCGCACCGGCTCGGGGCTGGCAGCCTGCGCCGCGCGGCGCTCGACCGGGTCGAGCGCGCGCGACAGCAATTCCATCGCGGTGGCCGCGACCAGCGCCTGCCGGGTGGGAAAGTGATGGGTGATCGCACCGCGCGACACACCCGCCCGCTCCTGAATGCGGGCAAAGGTGGTCTCGGCATAGCCCAGCCTGTCCAGACAGGTGATGGTCGCCCGGATCACCTTGGCCTGGGTCGATCTGGATCGCCGGTCTTGTTGGGTCGGTTTCAGGGTCTCGGGCATCTGCCGTCACGTCACACTTATTTCGATTGACCGCGTGGGCCTCGGGAGGCAGCTTAAAAACAGAACGGGCGGTCTGTAAAGTGGTCGCCGAAAGCCAGGGGAGAAAACGTCGCGTGACAGCAGCGTTGAGGATCGGCGGGGCCTGCGGCTTCTGGGGCGAGGCGCCGCATGCGACGGCACAGCTTCTTGCGGCCGGGGTCGATGTGCTGGTCTATGACTACCTGGCCGAGATTACCATGTCGATCATGGCGCGCGCGCGGCTGAAGGATCCGGATCAGGGCTATGCCACCGATTTCGTGACCGAGGCGATGGTGCCGAACCTGACGGCCATTGCCAAGCAGGGGGTGCGGGTGCTGTCGAATGCCGGCGGTGTGAACCCCGAGGCCTGCGCAGAGGCGCTGAGAGAGCGGATCGCGGCGGCAGGCTTGTCGCTGCGGGTGGCGGTGGTCACTGGCGATGACCTGCTGGCGCGCGCCTCGGAGTTTGTCAAGTGTACCGAGATGTTCACCGGCGCCGCCATGCCACCGCTGGAGCGGATCGCGTCGATGAATGCCTATCTGGGCGCGGCGCCGGTGGTGGCGGCGCTGCGGGCAGGGGCGGATATCGTGCTGACCGGGCGCTGTGCCGACAGCGCCCTGACACTGGCGGCCTGTGTGCACCACTTTGGCTGGGACCTGTCCGATCATGACCGACTGGCGGCGGGGTCGCTGGCCGGGCACCTGCTGGAATGTGGCCCACAGGCGACCGGGGGCAATTTCACCGATTGGGAGGTGGCGGGCGATCTGGCGCGGATCGGCTATCCCATCGCAGAGGTCGCCGCCGATGGCGGTTTTGTCCTGACCAAGCCCGAGGGCAGCAGCGGGCTGGTGACCCCGGCCACGGTGGGCGAACAGATGCTGTACGAGATCGGCGATCCACGCGCCTATCTGCTGCCCGATGTGGTCTGCGATTTCTCGGGCGTGACGCTGGAGCAGGCGGGGCCGGACCGGGTGCGCGTCAGCGGTGCGCGCGGGCGGGCGCCGACCGGACGGCTCAAGGTCTCGGTCACCTGGGCCGATGGCTATCGCGGCGGCATGGTGTTCCAGATGACCGGGCGCGCGGCCCGGGCCAAAGCGCAGGCCTTTGCCCAGGCCGGGCTTGACCGGGCGCAGGCACGGCTGGCGGCGCTGGGCGCGCCCGGCTATCGCGAGGTCTCGTTCGAGGCATTTGGCGGGCGCCCGGCCCCGGATGCGCCCGAAGAGATCGCGTTCAAGGCCGCGGTGCGCCATGACGATGCGCGCGCGGTGGGGCTGTTCCTCAAGGAACTGGTGGGCGCGGCCTTGGCGACTCCGCCGGGGTTGCACTTTTTCACTGGCGCGGGGCGGCCACGCCCCTCGCCGGTGGTGGCGCTGTTTTCCTGCCTGATCCCGGCTGATGCGGTGCGCGCCAGTGTGGTTCTGGACGGGGCCGACCTGTCCTTTGACGCACCCGCGCCGCCCTTGCGTGACATCGAAGAGGGTCTCGCGCCCTGTCCACCCGAGCCGGATATGGAACTGGAGCTGGAGATGCGCCCGCTGGAAGCGCTGGCCTGGGCGCGCTCTGGCGACAAGGGCGACAGCGCCAATATCGGCGTGCTGGCCCGGCGCCCGGATTACATGCCCTATATCTGGGCGGCCCTGTCGCCCGAGGCGGTGATGAGATTTTTCGACGAAAAATCTCCCGCCCAAATCCAACGTTTCTATCTGCCGGGCTGTCATGCGATGAATATCCTGCTGACAGGGGCGTTGGGCGGCGGCGGGGTGGCCAGCCTCAGAAACGACGCGCAGGGCAAGGCCTTTGCCCAAGAGCTTCTGTCCCTGCCGGTGCCCGTTCCGGTCGGGTTGATCACAACGGATTAGGGCGGAGGGACCATGCGTTTTATCAGCCAGCTCGACAAGGACAGCGACTGCTACCGGCGCAACCGCGCCGATATGCTGGCGCTGGTGGATCAGCTCCGCGCGCTCGAGGCGCGGCCCATGGCGCTCAGCGAGGAGCGGCGCGCCCGGATGGAGGCGCGCGGCCAGATCACCCCGCGCGACCGGCTGGCGCGGCTGCTGGACCCGGGTCTGCCTTTTGTGCAACTGCACAGCCTGGCCGGATACATGGTCGACAGCGCCGATCCCGAAACCTCGGTCCCCGGTGCCTCGGTCATCATCGGTATCGGTTTCGTTTCTGGCGTGCGCACCGTGGTCGTTGTCGACGACAGCGGCATCAAGGCCGGTGCCATGACCGAGATGACCGCCGCAGCCTTTCTCAGTGCGCAGGAGGTGGCGCTGAAACAGCGGCTGCCTTTCCTGCATCTGGTCGAAAGCGCGGGCGCCAATCTGATGGAATACCGGGTCGAGCTGTGGGCCCATGGCGGCAAGCTGTTTCGCAACCTTGCCCGGCTGTCGGCGGCGGGCATCCCCAATATCGCGGTGCTGCATGGCCCCTCGACCGCCGGGGGCGCCTATATGCCCGGTCTGGCCGATTACGTGGTGGGTGTGCGCAAGAACGGCATGGCGGCGCTGGCGGGGGCGGCGCTGGTGCATGCCGCCACCGGCGAGCGTGCCAATGACCGCGATCTGGGCGGGTCCGAGATGCATGCCCAGACCAGCGGTCTGGTCGAATACCTGGCCGAGGATGACGCCCACGGGATCGAGATCGCCCGTCAGGTGGTTGCCGCGCTTGACTGGAACAAGTCGCTGCCCGAACGGCCCGCACCCGCCGACATCGCGCCACCGCTCGACCCCGAGGATCTGGCCGGGCTGGTGCCGGTCGACTACCGGGTGCCCTATGACATGCGCGAACTGGCAGCACGGGTGGTGGATGGCGGGGTCTTTCAGGATTTCAAACCGCGCTATGGTGTGTCGACCGTCTGCCTGCAGGCGGCGATCCAGGGGATCGCAGTGGGCATCATCGGCAACAACGGCCCGATCGACCCCGATGGCGCTACCAAGGCGGCGCAATTCATCCAGCTCTGCGGGCAATCCGACACGCCGCTGATCTTTCTCAACAATACCACCGGCTATATGGTCGGCACCGCTTATGAACAGGCCGGAATGATCAAGCATGGGGCCAAGATGATCCAGGCGGTGACCTCGGTCGATGTGCCGCGCATCACGCTTTATGTCGGCGCCAGCTTTGGGGCGGGGAATTACGGCATGTCCGGTTATGCTTACGAGCCCGATTTCCTGTTTGCCTGGCCCAACGCCACCACCGGTGTGATGGGCGGAGAGCAGGCGGCGGGCACCATGGCGATGGTCGCCCGCGCCGGTGCCGCCCGCAAGGGGCAGGACCTCGACGAGGCGCGGCTGGCCAAACAATCGGCGATGATCGCGGCGCATTTCGACCAACAGTCGGATGCGTTCTATACCTCGGGGCGCTGTCTGGATCACGGGGTGATCGACCCGCGCGACACCCGGCGGGTGCTGGCGTTCTGCCTGCACACCTGCCGCGAGGCGCGGGCACGCCGGGTCAAACCCGGCTCTTACGGGGTGGCGAGGTTCTGATGATGCGATTTGACACTCTGCTGATCGCCAACCGGGGCGAAATCGCGGTGCGGATCATCCGCACCGCCCGCGAGATGGGGCTGCGCACTGTGGCGGTCTACACCACCGCCGATGCCGGTGCGCCGCATGTGGCGCTGGCCGATCATGCCGTCTGGATCGGCGAAGGCCCGGTGGGCGACAGCTATCTGAATGCCGACCGTATCCTTGATGCCGCCCGGCAAAGTGGCGCCGGGGCCATCCATCCCGGCTATGGTTTCCTGTCTGAAAACGCCGGGTTTGCCCGCGCCGTGGCGGCGGCGGGGCTGGTCTTTGTCGGGCCGGACGCGGCGGCGATCGAGGCGATGGGCAACAAGGCCGAGGCCAAGCGGTTGATGCTGGCCGCCGGGGTTCCTTGCGTGCCGGGCTATCAGGGCGCCGATCAATCCGATGCCGCGCTGACGCGCGAGGCCGAACAGATCGGCTATCCGCTGATGGTCAAGGCTGCCGCCGGGGGCGGCGGGCGCGGTATGCGGCTGGTAGAGGGGCCGGGGGCCCTGAGCGAGGCGCTGGCCCGCGCCCGGGCCGAGGCGCTGGGCGCTTTCGGCTCGGACGAGTTGATCCTGGAACGCGCGGTCGTCGAGCCGCGTCATGTGGAGTTTCAGGTCTTTGGCGATGCCCATGGCGCGGTGATCCATCTGGGCGAGCGGGACTGCTCGGTCCAGCGCCGGCACCAGAAGGTGATCGAAGAGGCGCCCTGTCCGGTGATGACACCCGAGTTGCGCGATGCGATGGGCGCCGCAGCCGTGGCCGCCGCCCGCGCGGTGGACTATCGCGGCGCCGGCACGGTCGAGTTTCTGCTGGACGCGTCGGGGGGCTTCTATTTCCTCGAGATGAACACCCGGCTTCAGGTCGAACATCCGGTGACCGAGATGGTCACCGGCCTTGATCTGGTGGCGCTGCAGTTGCAGGTGGCGCAGGGCGACCCGCTGCCGCTGACGCAGGACGATCTGCGTATCGACGGCCATGCGATCGAGGTCCGGCTTTATGCCGAGGATCCGGCGGCGGGCTTCCTGCCCGCCATCGGGCCGGTTCTCCGCTGGCGCCCGGCTGCCGGGGCGGGCCTGCGTGTCGACGCGGGCATCGCGCAGGGTCAGCAGATCGCGCCCCATTACGACCCGATGCTGGCCAAGATCATCGCCCATGGTCCCAGCCGGACGGTGGCTCTGGCCCGCCTTGCGCGCGCGGTGGCCGATACGGTGCTGCTGGGCACCGCGACCAACAGCGCCTTTCTGGCCGATCTGCTGGCACTGCCCGAGTTTGCCGAGGGCCAGGCGACCACGGGCCTGTTGGCGCGCAGCTATCCCGAGGGCTATGGCGCAGGCGCGCCCGATCCGCGCGCGGTGGCGCTGATGGTGGCGGTACTGATGCAGCATGACCGCGATACGGCGCTGGCGGCTGCCGGGCCGATCCCGCCCGAGCTTCTGGGCTGGTCCAGCGCTCCGGTTCTCCCGCGCAGCCTGCGGGTCGAGACCGGCGGACAGGTCTTTGACTGCACCGCGGGCGCCGTTCCGGGCGGCTGGCGGATCGGCGTTGCGGATGCGCAGTTCGAAATCGCGCTGGTCCACCGCGAAGATGGGCTGCGGGCGCGGCTGGGTGGTGAAACCCATGACCTGCTGGCCCATGTGTCAGGTGACACGGTGCACATGGCATCTGGCGCGCAACGATTGAGCCTGCGCCGTCAGCGTCCCGGCGCCCCCGATGCCGAGGCGCTGGGCGGTGGCCGCGTCACCGCGCCGATGCCCGGACTGGTACAGGCTGTGTCGGTGTCCGAAGGGGCCGAAGTCGCCAAGGGCCAAACGCTTGCAGTGCTGGAGGCGATGAAGATGCAGCACCAGATCACCGCCCCGGTCGCGGGCCGGGTGGCCCGGCAACATGTGGCGCCGGGTGCGCAACTGGCAGCTGGCGATGTGATGTTCGAGATCGAAGAGGAAGAGAGCGCATGAATTCCGACCTGTGTCGCAAATTGGGGATCGAGTTTCCGCTCTTTGCCTTCAGCCATTGCCGCGATGTGGTGGCTGCTGTCAGCCGGGCGGGCGGCATGGGCGTGTTCGGCGCCGTGCTCTATACGCCCGAACAGCTCAGGACCGAGCTGGAATGGATCGACGCCAATTGTGGCGGCAAACCCTATGGGGTGGACCTGATCGTGCCGACCTCGATCCAGCGGCAGGGGGGCAGTGGGCCGAGCGATGATCAGCTGCTCGCGGGGCTGCCCGCCGAACATCTGGCCTTTGCCGAACAGGTGCTGGAGCGGGCCGGCGTGGGTGCCGACGATCTGGAGGAGCGCCGCTGCGCGCTGCTGCATATCTCGCGCAATCTCGATAGTGCGGGGGCCGAGGCGATGCTGGATGTGGCTTTTTCCTTTCCGATCCGGCTGATTGCCAACGCGCTGGGCACACCGCCGCAGATCATGCTGGACCGCGCCCGCGCGGCGGGGGTGCCGGTGGCAGCGCTGGTCGGCTCGAAACAGCACGCCCAGCGGCAGGTCGCCGCCGGGGTCGACATTCTGGTCGCTGCTGGGGGCGAGGCGGGCGGCCATTGCGGCGAGGTTTCGACCATGGTGCTGGTGCCCGAGGTGGTCTCGGTCGCGGGCGACACCCCGGTTCTGGCGGCAGGCGGCATCGTCACGGGCCGCCAGATGGCGGCGGCGATGGCCATGGGCGCGGCAGGGGCCTGGTGCGGCTCGGTCTGGCTGACCACCGCCGAGGGCGAGCCAAGCCAGGTGGTCAAGGACAAGATGCTGGCGGCCTCGTCCTCGGATACGGTGCGCTCGCGCTCGCGCACGGGCAAGACCTCGCGCCAGCTGAAATCGGCCTGGACCGACGCGTGGGAGGCCGATGGCCCCGCGCCGCTGCCGATGCCGCTGCAATCGCTGGTGGCCGAACCGGCGCTGGCCCGGATCGAGGCGCTGGCCCAGCGCGGCCATGCGGGTGCTGCCGACCTGGCCACCTATTGGGTCGGGCAGGGGGTCGGGCTGATGACCCAGACCACCTCGGCTGCCGAAGTGGTGCAGGACTTCAAACGCGACTACCTCGCCGCGACCGAGAGGTTGATGGCGACACTGGAGGATTAGGAATGGAACAGGCAGGCGATTTTCTGGCCGAATGCCAGGCGCTGGACGCGGTACTGGACGGGGTGAGCGGCGCCGATTGGGACCGCCCCACCCAGTTCAAGGGCTGGACCCTGAACGACGTGCTGGTGCACCTGCATTTCTGGAACCGGATGGCGGATCTGTCGCTGACAGACCCGGCTGCCTTTCAGGCCCGCGCCGCCGAGACCCTTGCGGGCATCGGGCGCGACGGCTTTCGCGCTACCGAAAACGCGATGATCACCGAGCGGGGCGCCGATCTGCGCGCCGCTTGGGCCGCGCAATACACGGATATGGCGGAACGCTGGGCGGGGCTTGACCCCAAGCAGCGGCTGCAATGGGTCGGTCCCGAGATGTCGGCGCGCTCGTCCATCACCGCGCGGCAGATGGAGACCTGGGCCCATGGGCAGGAAGTGTTCGACTGTCTTGGCGCCACCCGGACCGAGACCGACAGGATCAGGAACATCGTGGTGCTGGGGGTGAATACCTTCGGCTGGTCGTTCAAGGTACATGGCCGCCCGCAACCCGAGATGATGCCCCGGCTGGAGCTGACCGCCCCCTCGGGCGCGCTGTGGCAATTCGGCGAACCGGGCGCGAACCGGATCGCCGGCCCGGCGGTCGAATTCGCTCAGGTGGTGGCTCAGACCCGCAACATCGCCGACACCTCGCTGGTGGTCGAAGGCCCGCTTGCCGCCGAGTGGATGGCCATCGCGCAATGTTTCGCGGGCGGGCCGGAAACCCCGCCCGCCAAGGGCGCGCGCCACCGCGTCGCGGGTTAGGTCGAAAAGGACGTAGCGTAGCGCCGCCGAAACGCCGCGTCACCCGGATTGGCGGGAATCGGGCGTGCGCGTAGCTTGGTCACAAACGCAAACCGGAGAATGACATGTCCCTTTTCAGCAGCACCGCCGCCTGGGTCACCGACGAACACCGGATGTTCGCCGAAGCGGCGGGCCGGTTCCTGGATGACGAACTGGTCCCCAATATCGAAACCTGGGTCGACAATGGTGTGGTTGACCGCGATTTCTGGCGCAAGGCAGGCGAAACCGGGCTGATGGCGGGCGCCATCCCCGAGGAGTTCGGCGGTGTCGGCGGCGGCATGGGCTTTGACGCGGTCACCATCTATGAACAGACCTCGCGCGGGGATGCGGGCTGGGGCTATGGTATCCAGTCGATCGTGACCCACTACATCACCGCCTATGGCAGCGAGGAACAAAAGGCCAAATGGCTGCCCGGCCTTGCCTCGGGCGAGATGGTGGGCGCGATCGCGATGACCGAACCGGGCACCGGATCGGACCTGCAGGCGGTGCGCACCACCGCCGAGAAGGACGGCAACTCCTACCGCATCAACGGCTCCAAGATCTTCATCACCAACGGGCAGACCGCCGATCTGATCATCGTGGTGGCCAAGACCGACAAGACGCTGGGGTCCAAGGGCGTGTCGCTGATCGCGCTCGAAACCGAAGGCGCCGAAGGGTTCCGCCGGGGCCGCAACCTCAAGAAGCTTGGGATGAAGGCCAACGACACCGCCGAGCTGTTCTTCGAGGACGTGAAGGTGCCGATGACCAACCTGATCGGTCCGGAAGAAGGGCATGGGTTCTACCAGCTGATGAAACAGCTGCCCTGGGAGCGGTTGACCATCGGCATCATGGCGCTGGGCGCCATCGACTTTGCCCTCGCCGAGACAGTGAAATACGTGCAGGAGCGCAAGGCATTCGGCCAGCGGGTGATGGATTTCCAGAACACGCGGTTCAAGCTGGCGGAATGCAAGACCAAGGCCGAGGTGCTGCGCAGCTTTGTCAATGACTGCATCGGCCGGCTCGAGGCCGGGCAGCTCGACGCCGCCACCGCCTCGATGGTGAAGTATTACGGCTCCGAGGTGCAGAACGAGATCATGCATGAATGCCTGCAGCTCTTCGGCGGTTACGGCTTCATGATGGAATACCCGATCGCGCGGCTTTATGCCGATGCGCGGGTGCAGATGATCTATGGCGGCACCAACGAGGTGATGAAGGAACTCATCGCCCGCTCGATGGACGTCTGAACAGGGCGCAACCAAATCGTGCGCCTGCGGCGCGCTCGATTCTTTGTTGAGGGACGCTGTCCCTCAAACTCCCTGGAGTATTTGTAACCAGAAAGAAATCAGAGCCGGATTTGCACTTCTTTCTGGTTGGAAATACTCCGGGGTGAATTGCCCGCAGGGCAAGAGGGGCAGCGCCCCTGCTTTTATGCAAATGCCTCTTGCAGCCAGACCCGGAACGAGGCGAGCGGCGGCGCGATCATGCGCTCCTTTGGCCAGACAAGATAATAGCTCCCCAGGCTTACGGCGGGCCCGTCACAGGCAGTGACAAGCCGGCCCCGGGCCAGATCATCCGTGACCAGATAGCTGGGCAGCAGCGCCACGCCCAGACCGTTGGCAACTGCCGGGATCATGGTGGAGAACTGGTCGAACAGCATGCCGCGCAGTCCCGGCGCCGCAAGGTCATGGACCGCGAACCAGCGTTCCCAGGCATCCGGTCGGGTGTCGAGATGCAGGAGCGGCGCGCTGAGCAGCCAGGTGGGGTCGCTCGTCTTCTGCCGCAGTTCGGGGGCACAGACCGGCAGCACCTCCTCGCGCATGATCTTGAGGTAATCGACCCCGGCCCAGTCGCGCCGCCCGAAGTGGATGGCGGCATCGAAGGGTTCGCTGGCAAAGTCGAAGGGTTTCAGCCGGGTGCTGAGATTGACCGACACCTCCGGGTGGCGTCGTGCAAAATCCTGTAGTCGAGGCGCCAGCCAATGCATGCCAAAGGCGGGCAGGATCGACAGGCTGAGCGTGCCGCCGGTCGGGTTGGCCTTGAGCTTGAGCGAGGCCTGCGCGAGCTGGGTCAGCGCGGCGCGGGCGGTCTGCACATATTCCCGAGCCGCCGGCGTCAGGTGCAGCCGCACCCGGTCGCGTTGGACCAGCTCGACGCCCAGCTGCTCTTCCATCGTTTTCAACTGCCGACTTATGGCACTTTGGGTCAGGGCCAGTTCCTCGGCTGCGGCCGAGGCGCTGCCCAGCCGATCGACGGCCTCCAGCGCCAGCAGCGAGGAGATCGAGGGGAGAAAGCGGCGGGGGGCAATCACTTGACTTTTCCTCATACCTTTTGACCGGAATATCACTGGTTTTTTGCATGATCCAGCGCGATCTATTGCGGGAAACTCCTGATGGTGGGGCAAGGCCATGAACATATCCAGCGATACCGGTTTTCGGCGGGCAGGCAGGCTTGACGGGATCGAGCTGTCGGAAATCGTGCAGATCTCGGAACGGGTGGCGCAGTTGCGGGCCGATGGCGCCGATATCGTTGCGCTCAGCACCGGTGAGCCGGATTTCCCAACGCCAACCCATGTGATCGAGGCCGCACATAGGGCGGCGCTGGCGGGGCAGACCCGCTATCCGGCTACGGCGGGTACGCCCGCCTTGCGCGCGGCGATTGCCGCCGAGGCCGGGGTTGAGCCTGCCAATGTGATCGTTTCGACCGGCGCCAAGCAGGTGTTGGCGGGTGCGTTCCTCGCCACGCTCGACCCCGGCGACGAGGTGATCACCACCGCGCCCTTCTGGACCAGCTATGCCGATATGGTGCGGTTGGCGGGCGGCGTGCCGGTGGTGCTGGACTGTCCCGGCGCGCAGGGGTTCAAGCTGACGCCCGCACAGCTGGAGGCTGCGATCACCTCGCGCACGCGCTGGCTGTTGCTCAACACGCCGTCCAACCCCACCGGCGCGATCTATTCTGAGGCCGAATTGCAGGCGCTGGGCGCGGTGCTGGACCGACACCCGCATGTCTGGGTGATCTCGGACGAGATTTACCAGCATCTGGCCTATGTGCCCTTCACCCCCTTTGTGCAGGCAGTGCCGACGCTGGCCGATCGCACCCTGATCGTGAACGGCGTGTCCAAGGCCTATTCGATGACCGGTTGGCGGATCGGCTGGGGTATCGGCCCGGCGCCGCTGATCAAGGCGATGGTGGCGGTCCAGGGGCAGATCACCTCGGGCGCCTGTTCCATCGCGCAGGCGGCGGCGCTGGCGGCACTGAGTGGGCCGCAGGACCTGCTGGTCGAGCGGCGGGCCGAGATGTTGGCGCGGCGCGACCTGGTGGTCGCGGGGTTGAACGCGGCGGGGCTCGAGTGTGCGTCGCCGGATGGCGCGTTCTATGTGTTCCCCAAGACGCCCGCGCGGATGCCGGTTGATCACGACTTCTGCCACCATTTGCTCGACACGGCCGGGGTGGCGCTGGTGCCGGGGCGGGCCTTTGGCATGTCGGGGCATTTGCGCCTGTCCTTCGCTTATGCGAGGCAGAGTCTGGAAGAAGGGCTTGCCCGTATCGCCCGGGCCGTCGCCGCGTTGTAACAAGGGGCATTGACCCCAAGCATTAAAGAAGGCCCAGCCATGGACCGCGCCCAGATCGTACATGAAAACTTCCTCAGCCGGGTGGCTGCGCGCGACCTGCCCAAGGGCGCGCCGCCGCGCCCGGGCCTGACGCAGGCGCAGGCGGTGTCGCTTTACCGCGCGCAGGTGCTCAGCCGCGCGCTCGACCGGACCAGCCGGGCGATGCAGAAGGCGGGGCAGGGGTTCTATACCATCGGCTCTTCGGGGCACGAGGGGATGGCGGCGGTGGCGCAGGCGCTGCGCCCGACCGACATCGCCTTTCTGCATTACCGGGATGCGGCGTTTCAGATCGCGCGCGCCGAACAGGTGCCGGGCCAGCAGATCGCCTGGGACATGCTGCTGAGCTTTGCCTGTTCCAAGGAGGACCCGGCCTCGGGCGGGCGGCACAAGGTGCTGGGGTCCAAGGCGCTGATGATCCCGCCGCAGACCTCGACCATCGCCAGTCACCTGCCCAAGGCAGTGGGCGCGGCCTATAGCCTGGGCGCGGCGCGGCGGCATCCGCCCGAACACCGGCAATTGCCTGAGGACGGGATTGCCATGTGTTCCTTTGGCGATGCCTCGGCCAACCATTCGACGGCGCAGGGCGCGATCAACACGGCGGGCTGGACCAGCGTGCAGTCGATCCCGTTGCCGCTGCTGTTTGTCTGCGAGGATAACGGGATCGGCATTTCGACCAAGACGCCCCGGGGCTGGATCCAGGCCTCGATGGAGCATCGACCCGGCATCCGCTATTTCCAGGCCAACGGGCTCGATATCTACGAGACCTATGCCGTGGCGCAAGAGGCCGCCGATTATGTCCGTAATCGCCGCAAGCCCGCCTTCCTGCATCTGAAAACCGTGCGGCTTTATGGCCATGCAGGGGCGGATGTGCCGACCACCTATCTGACCCGCGCCGAGGTCGAGGCGGAAGAGGCCATGGACCCGCTGCTGCACAGCGTGCGGCTGCTCGCCGAGGACGGCGCGCTCGCGTCGGAGGAGGCGCTGGCGATCTATGAACAGACCTGCGCCCGCATCGACCGCATCGCGGTCGAGGCCGCGACCCGCCCGCACCTTGCCAGTGCAGCCGAGGTGGCGGCCAGCCTGATCCCGCCGAAGCGGGAGTGCAAACCCACCAATGGCCCCGGCGCCGAGATGCGGGCCGCCACCTTTGGTGGCGACATGCGCGCCATGGACGAGCCGCAACCGATGAGCCGCCTGATCAACTGGGCACTGACCGATCTGATGCTGGAACATGGCGAGATCGTCTGCATGGGCGAGGATGTGGGCCGCAAGGGCGGCGTCTATGGCGTGACCCAGAAGCTGCAACAACGGTTCGGCCCCGACCGGATGATCGACACGCTGTTGGACGAGCAATCCATCCTGGGGCTTGCCATCGGCATGGGACATAACGGGTTCCTGCCGATCCCCGAGATCCAGTTCCTGGCCTATCTGCACAATGCCGAGGATCAGATCCGGGGCGAGGCGGCGACGCTGCCGTTCTTCTCGAACGGGCAGTTCACCAACCCGATGGTGCTGCGCATCGCGGGGCTGGGGTATCAGAAAGGATTCGGCGGGCATTTCCACAATGACAACTCGCTGGCGGTGCTGCGCGACATTCCCGGCGTGATCATCGCCTGCCCCTCGACCGGGGAAGATGCGGCGCAGATGCTGCGCGAATGCGTGCGCCTGGCGCGCGAGGAGCAGCGGGTGGTGGTGTTCCTGGAACCCATCGCGCTCTATCCGATGCGCGATCTGCACGGGGTGCAGGACGGCGGCTGGATGACCCCCTATCCCTCGCCCGACCGGCGCATCGCGCTGGGCGAGGTCGGGGTGCATGGCAACGGTACCGATCTGGCCATCGTCACCTATGGCAACGGCCATTACCTGTCGCAGCAGGCGGTGCCCGAGATCGAGGCGGCGGGGATCAGGGCACGGATCATCGACCTGCGCTGGCTGGCGCCGCTGCCCATCGAGGCGCTGCGCGCGGCCACTAAGGATTGCAAACACGTGCTGATCGTCGATGAATGCCGCCGTACCGGCAGCCAGTCCGAGGCGCTGATGACTTTCTTCTGCGAAGAAAGTCGCGCCACCTCGACCGCCCGCGTGGTGGCCGAGGATTGCTTCATTGCGACCGGCCCGGCCTATGCCGCCCCGCTGCCGTCCAGGGACGGCATCGTCGCCGCCGCGCTGTCGCTGACCGGAGTTGCAAAATGACCCGTACCGCTGTCGTGATCTGCCCCGGCCGGGGCACCTATAACAAACCGGAACTGGGCTATCTGCATCGCCACCATGGCGCCCGGATGGACATGTTCCGTGCCTTTGACGCCATCCGCGGCGAGGCCGGGCAAGAGGCGGTGACCGCGTTGGACGGGGCAGAGCGCTATACGGTCGGCAAATACTCGCGCGGCGATGTGGCCTCGCCGTTGATCTACGCGGCCTCGCTGGGTGATGCGCAGGCGCTGGCCGAGGATATCGAGGTGGTCGCCGTCACAGGCAACTCGATGGGCTGGTATATCGCGCTGGCCGCTGCAGGGGCGCTGAGCGCTGAGAATGGCTTTCGCGTGGTCAACACCATGGGCACGCTGATGCAGGAGCGGCTGATCGGCGGGCAGCTGGTCTATCCCTTCACTGGCGAGGATTGGGCGGACGATGCCGCGCGCAAGGCGGCGCTGCTGGCGGATGTGGCCCGGATCGACGCGTTGCCGGGGCATGACCTGGCCCTGTCCATTGACCTTGGGGGCATGCTGGTTCTGGCCGGAAACGAGGCCGGCCTGTCGGCCTTCGAGGCTGCGCAGCCGGTGGTGCAGGAACGCTTTCCGATGCGGCTGGCCAACCACGCCGCCTTTCACACCCGCTTGCAGGCGCCGGTTGCTGCCGAGGGGCGGCAACGGTTGGGCGCCGACCTGTTTACCCAGCCCATCCGCCCGATGATCGACGGGCGCGGCAAGATCTGGTGCCCCGGCGCCACCGATACCGGGGCGCTGTGGGACTATACACTGGGCCATCAGGTGACCGAGCCTTATGATTTTACCCGCGCCGTGCAGACCGCCGCGCGCGAGTTTGCGCCCGACCTGTTCATCGTCACCGGCCCCGGCGCCACGCTGGGCGGCGCGGTGGCGCAATCCCTGGTGCTGGCAAATTGGCGCGGCATGGGCGACAAGGCGATGTTCCAGGCGCGTCAGGCCGAGGCGCCCCTGCTGGTGGCGATGGGGCGCGAGGATCAGCGCGGGCTTGTCACCGCCGCCTGAGTGCCTAAGACATAGATATCCCTCTTGCAGACGAGACCTGGTCATGTCGGACAATACCCGCACTCTCTGGCATCTGACCTCGGCCGAACAGGTCACCGCGCCGCCGCTGGCGGGGGATGTGACCGCCGATCTGGTGGTGATTGGTGGCGGTTTCACCGGTCTGTCGGCGGCGCTCCACGCCGCGGAGCAAGGCGCCGATGTGCGCCTGGTCGAGGCTGAGGCGCCGGGCCATGGCGGATCGGGCCGCAATGTCGGGCTGGCCAATGCGGGGCTGTGGCTGCCGCCTGACGATATCCGCGCCCATCTGGGCGATGCGGTGGGCAACCGGCTGATCGCGCTGTTGGCCGGGGCGCCGGCGCTGGTGTTCGAGCTGATCGCGCGCCATGGCATCGCCTGCGAGCCGGTGCGGAGCGGCACGCTGCATTGTGCGCATTCCCCCTCGGGGCTGGCCGATCTGTGCCGCCGCCATGCGCAACTGACCGCCAGCGGGGCGCCGGTCGAACTGCTCTCGGCCGAGGAGACCACCCGCCGCACCGGGTCCGGCGCCTTTCACGGCGCGCTCTTTGATCCGCGCGCGGGCACCATCCAGCCGCTGGCCTATGCCTGCGGGCTCGCCCGCGCCGCGCAGGCGGCAGGCGCGCGGTTGCACGGGCAAAGCCCGGCGCTGGAGATCGAGCACAAAGACGGGGCCTGGCAGGTGCGCACCTCCGGCGGCAGCATCCGGGCGCGCAAACTGATCCAGGCCACCAACGCCTATCACCGGGGGCTTGCCGACCGAAGGCCCGCCCATGTTCCGGTGCATTATTTCCAATATGCCACCGATCCGCTGCCGGAGAAGACCCGTGCCGCCATCCTGCCGGGGGGCGAAGGGTGCTGGGATACCGGGCTGATCATGACCTCGTTCCGACTGGACCGGGCCGGGCGGATGATCATCGGCGGCATGGGGGCGCTGGACCATCCGGCCAGCGGCATCCACCGGGCCTGGGTGCGGCGCAAGCTTGCACAGCTTTATCCCGCCTTGTCGCGGCAGCCGCTGGTCACCGGTTGGCACGGGCGCATCGCCATGACCGGCGATCACATCCCCAAGATCACTCGCCCCGGCCCAGGCGCGCTGGCGGCGCATGGCTATTCCGGGCGCGGCATCGGGCCGGGCACCCTGTTCGGCAAGGCGATGGCCGAGGCGCTGCTGAGCGGAATCGAGACCAATCTACCGATCCCCGCCATCGACCGCCATGCCGAGCGCTGGACCGCCCTGCAACAGGCCTATGTCGAGACCGGCGCCACGCTGATGCATCTGATCCGGGCGCGCGTGGGTTACTGAGCGCTGCGTTGCAGCCGGGCGGCAATAGCCTCGACCCGGGCGCGCAGCCAGCGATGGGCCGGATCGGCGGTCGAGCGTTCGTGCCAGACCATGTAGATCGACACCGGATCGCAGGCAAAAGGCAGCGGCGCGCAATCCAGTGTCGCCAGCGGCCCCAGTTTCATCAGCGCGGTATCGGTCGAGATCAGGTCGCTGCCTTTGACAAAGGCGGGGATGGCGCCGAAATGTGGTAACACCACCGTGGGCGGGCGTATCTGGCTTTGATCCACGCCGCGCATCACCACATTGGCGCTGCGCCCGTCGATGAATCGCACCTCGACGTGTTCGGCGGCGCAATAGCTCTGCCAGCTGTCGGGCGGGCTGCGGTGACTGGCGTCATAGTAGATTTGCAACGGGCTGGTGAACAGGCGCCGCTGATAGATGTCGGGCCCGTCGGGCGGCAGCGGCGTCAGCACCAGCTGGCAGCGGTCGCTGCGCAACAGGGCCGGATCGGGCACGCCCGAGGGGACGAAACCAAGGCTCAGCCGCACCCCTTCGGCGCGGGCGCGGCACAGCAGTTCGGGAAAGATCAGCTCGCGTTGCAGGTCGTTGGCGGCGATGTCGAAATGCATCTCTTCGCCCAGCGGGTCAAAGGGGCGGGCATCGGTCAGCGATTTGATCCCGTCCAGCACCCGCTGCACCGGTTCGCGCAGCGACAGCGCCCGTTCGGTGGGCGTCAGCCCCTGGCCCGAGCGCACGAACAGCGGATCGCCCAGCACCGCGCGCAGCTTGGCCAGCGTATGGCTGACCGCCGATTGGGTCACCCCCAGCCGGTCGGCGGCGCGCGAGACCGAGCTTTCCTCGAGGATGACAAGAAAGCAGCGCAGAACCTTGCCGTCGAGATCGGTGAAATCGAATTTGCTCATGGAATTTATGACTAAACATGAATGGTTTTGCTGTCCATTCCGCGCTACGCCAAAAGGGCAGTCAGGAGGCGCAGGATGGGTATTCGCTTTTTCTCGGACCGGGACCGGCCCGTGCATATGGGTCCCTATCCTTTGGAGCGGCTGGCCCGGCGCGAGGCGGTGGCGGATCTGTCCACTGTTCCGCAAATACCTGTGCTCAGCTTTCACCGGCCCGAGCGGCCCGAGAGCATCGTCAACGCGATGGGCGAGTTTCAGGCGATGCTGGATGCGATCCGCGACGGGCTGGTCAACCCGGCCCGCGCCGAGATCTCCGCCGATCCGCTGGAACGCGCCAACCATCTGAAAGCGTTTGGCTATTTCAACGATGCTTCGATGATGGGCTGCGGGCCCTTGCCGGCCGAGGCGCTGTTGCCGGCGCCCCGGCGCAACCCCGATATCGACCGATTGGCCGAGGCGCTGCGGACCCGGCAGACCAAGACGCTTGCCTCGGGCATCGACGTGATCATGGCCGATCTCAAGGAAAGCATGGAGGCGCCGCCGCGCCCGATCGACAGCCACCGCCATGCGATCGTCTTTCTCTACGAGCATCACCGCGACCCCGAGGCGGACGAGCCGGGGGCCGAGTGGATCCATGATGCGCAGGACCATCGCGCCTGTCTTCTGGCCAGCGAAAACGCGGTTGTGATCGCCAATTACATCCGCCTTCTGGGCTATGACGCGCGGGCGCATACCGCCATGTCGAGCGATGTCGATCTGGGGCGGCTGGCACTGGCGGCGGGGCTGGTCACGCTTGAGGGCGGTCAGCTGGCCGCACCCTGGCTGGGGCGCCGCTTTGGTCTGGCTGCCGTCACCACCGAGATGGAGCTGGCCCATGATCGCCCGCTGGCGCCGCTGGCCGCGCAGTCCTGGGCCGCCACCCGGGGCCCGGCCTGGTGGCTGGGCAAGGGTTTCGCCAAAAGCGCGCTGAACCGCGACCCCTATGCCCGGCGGCGCTATGTGGACGGGGCACACCCGTTCGAGCGGCTGAACCGGGTCGAGACGCCGACCACCTATATCGACGAAGCCAATGTGGCCCGTGTGCCCAAGCGCGCCGACATGTTCGCCCGCGCCCAGTTCGGCGATATGGGCAAGGCCCTGCAAGAGGGCGCCAAGGGCGGTCACTACGTGCGCAAGGCGGCGCCCAGCTTTGCCCAGCGGCGGGCGCTGGGGGCGTTTGTGCTGCTTCAGGATGGCGACCGCGCCGATGTTCCCCGGCCAATCGATCCGCGCCGCAATGCCGCCAACCTCAAGGCGGCGAGCTATTTCCTGGGCATCGACGCCGTCGGGCTCAGCCGCTGCCCGACCTGGGCGTGGTACAGCCATGACGCCACCGGCGAAGCGATCACCCCGCCGCATGATCAGGCGATCAGCATGATCGTCGATCAGGGGTACGAGACGATGGAAGGGTCGAGCGGTGACGACTGGATCGCGGTGGCGCAATCCATGCGCGCTTACCTGCGCTTCTCGCTGTTGGGGGGGGTGATCGCGCAGCAGATCCGCAACCTGGGTTACAAGGCCAAGGCCCATACGGTGATGGATGGCGAGGTATTGCAACCGCCCCTGCTGCTGCTCTCGGGCCTGGGCGAGGTCAGCCGCATCGGCGAGGTGATCCTGAACCCGTTCCTGGGGCCGCGCCTGAAATCGGGGGCGGTGACCACCGACATGCCGATGAGCCATGACAAGCCCATCGATTTCGGCCTGCAACGGTTCTGCGAGGCCTGCAACAAATGTGCACGCGAATGCCCCTCGGGGGCGATCACCGCCGGGCCCAAGCGGATGTTCAACGGCTACGAGATCTGGAAATCCGACAGCCAGAAATGCGCCACCTATCGCATCACCACCCAGGGCGGCGCCATGTGCGGGCGCTGCATGAAGACCTGCCCGTGGAACCTGGAAGGGTTGTTCGCCGAACGCCCCTTCCGCTGGGCGGCGATGACGGTTCCGGCGGCGGCCCCGGCTCTGGCGCGGTTGGACGATGCGCTGGGCCACGGCGGGCTGAACGAGGTCAAGAAATGGTGGTGGGATATCGAGTTGCAGCCCGATGGGGCCTATCGCCCGACCACCGGGCCGGTGAACCGGCGCGGCCTGCAACGGGATCTGGACCTGAAATACGAGGATCAGACGCTGGCCGTCTATCCCGCGCCGCTGGCGCCGCACCCCTGGCCCTATCCGTTTCCGATGGACCGCGAGGCGGGGATCGCCGCCTATCAGGCGATGATCGGCGCCGACGAATACCGGGCGCGGCTGGCGGCGGGGGATCTCTCTGTCGTGCACCGCTACACCGTCCCCGACGCGGACACCGCGCCAGTGATCCGGGTCGAGGTGACGCGGGCCGAGAAGATGACGGGCGAGATCACCAAATACGAGTTTGCCGCCCCTGACGGTGCGCCGCTGCCCGAATGGACGGCGGGCGCGCATCTGGATGTGCTGGTGGCACCCGAATTCCTGCGGCAATACTCGATGTCCGGGGACCCGACGGACCGGACGACCTACCAGATCGGAGTATTGCGCGAGGAGGAGGGGCGCGGCGGCTCAAAGCTGATGCATCGCATCTTTGCGCCGGGCCGGCGGGTGTTCATCTCGAAGCCGATCAATCATTTCGAACTGGATGAAGGGGCAACCCGCAGCTTTCTGATGGGCGGCGGTATCGGCATCACGCCGATGATCGCCTTTGCGCACCGGCTGCACGCGCTGGGGGCTGATTTCGAGCTGCATTATTCGGTCCCCAGCCGCACCAGCGCGGGATATCTGGAGGACCTCGACGCCATGCCCTGGGCGGACCGGGTGCATCTGCATGTCTCGGACGAGGGATCGCGCGCCGATCTGGATGCGGTTCTGGCGGGCTTCCAACCCGGCTGGCATGTCTATACCTGCGGTCCCGAGCGTTTCATGGACGGGGTGATGCAGGCGGCCGAACGGCAGGGTTTCCCGGAAGAGGCCCGGCATCTGGAGTATTTCTCGGTCCCCGAACAGCCCGCGTATGAAAACCACCCCTTTACGCTGAAACTCGCCCGGACAGGGCGCGAAATCGCGGTGCCCGCGGACAAGGATGCCGCGCAGGTGCTGAACGAGAACGGGATCCATATCGACGTCAAATGCTCGGACGGGATCTGCGGCGTCTGCAAATGCGGGCTGATCGCGGGCGCGGTCGAACATCGCGATTTCGTGCTGTCCGGGAAGCAGCGCGAGGGCGCGATCATCCTGTGCCAGTCCCGCGCGGCAGAGCCGGGCGGGGTGGTCGAAATCGACCTCTGATCTTGCGGCCTAGGCGCGCGGCGGCGCCAGCGAACCGCGCAGCACCACATAGGTGTCCAGCCGCTGCCCCTGGCCCGGCGCGCCTTCGGCCACCATGGCGACCAGCGCCTGTGCGGCTTGGGTGCCCATCTGGCGATGGGGCACATGCACCGTGGTCAGGCCCGGGCTGCACACCTTGGCCAGTTCGATATCGTCGAACCCGGTGATCGAGACATCGCCGGGCACGTCATAGCCCGTTTCCTTGGCCCGACCCATGGCGCCCACCGCCAGCACATCGTTGCCGCACATCACCACGCTGGGACGGGGCGTGCGCTGCATCAGGGTGTCGAAGGCGGCGGCCCCTTCGTCGATGCCATAGGCGGTTTCCACCAGGCTGAGCGTATCGGCGCCAAGCCCCGCCTCGGCCATGGCGGCGCGGATGGCGGCCACCCGGGCGCGGGCGCGGTCGTTGCTGGCCTGTTCGGCGCTGATCACGCCGATCCGGCGGTGGCCGCGTGCGATGACCTCGCGGGCCAGGTCCAGCATAGCGGCGTGATTGTCGAAACCGATCGTGGGCACCGGCGCGTCCGGATCATGCACCCAGGCCGCCAGTGTCGGGATGCCGCGCCGGTTGAGAAAGTCGTAAAGCGCCGGATCGCGATGGGCGCCGATCAGGAACAGCCCGTCGGCGCCGCGTGCCACCAGGGTGCGGATCTGCTCTTCTTCCAGATCGGCGCGATACGAGGAGGAGGCCACCAGCAGCGTGATCCCCTTGAGCCGCAACTCCTCCTGAAAGGCCTGCAGACCGCGGGCAAAGATCGCGTTCTCCATGGTCGGGATCACGGCGCCGATCGTGTTGGTGCGTTTTGCGGCCAGGGCGCGGGCGCCGAAATTGGGCGAATAGCCTAGCTCGCGCACCGCCTCCAGCACCCGGTTGCGGGTCTCTTCGATCACCCGGTCGGGCGTGTTCAGACAGCGCGAGACCGTCGCCGTCGACACACCTGCCCGCCGGGCCACATCGGCCAGGGTCGGGGTGGGCTGTGTGCTCGGCGCGGTCATGACGTGCAGGTCCGTGTTTGGTTGAAAGAGGCGGGCAGTAGGCTCCGATACCCCAACCGCCGCGGACAGCATAGCGTGTAAGCGCTTGCATCGTCAAATGTAAGCGCTTACATTGCGGGGGCGAATCGTGTTTTTGCCCATCCGGAGGACCCGATGCTTTTGATTTCGGCCGCGCTCTTTGCCCTGTTTGCCCTGAATGTGGGTCTTGGCTCTGTCGGGGTCGGGCCGATGCTGGGGGATGTTGGCGAGATGCTGGTTCTGTTCGCCGCCGCAATCGCGTTTGTGGTGGCCATTCTGCAACGGGAAGCCGCAGCGAAGAGAAAGACAAACCAGCGGCCCTGATCTGTCCAAATGGGAGGAAATAAATGAAAGACGACCGGACCGGACTTGCGTCCGCGACACGCCGCAACTTTCTGAAACTGGCCGGCAGCGGCAGCTTTACCGCCGCTTTGGTGGCCGGTGCGGCGGGGACCCTGTGGTCGACCGAGGCCGCAGCGCAGACCGCCAAGGAAGAGAAGGAGCGTGAAGCCGCCGCATCGCATGTGATGACAGTGGCGACGGCCTATGTGCTGGGCGCCTCGCGCAGCTATCCGATCATGCAGCTGGACCTCAAGGAGAACATCCAGAACGCCACCAATGGCAAGGTCTATGTGAAACTGGCACCGGGCGGCCAGCTGGGCGCCGGTGGTGCATTGGTGCAAAAGGTGCAGGGCGGCACCATCCAGGCGGCGCAGCACTCGCTGTCGAATTTCGCCCCCTTCGCCAGCGCCGTCGACCTCATCAACATGCCGTATTTCTGCGGCTCGAACCAGCGCTTCACCAACCTGGTGTCCTCGGATGCCTGGAAGACCGAGGTGCATCCCAAGGTCGAGGCCGCCGGTTTCAAGGCGCTGTTCTATATCGTCATCGACCCGCGCGTCGTTGCCGTGCGCAAGGGTGGTAACGCGGTGATCACGCCGGGCGATCTGGCCGGGGTCAAGTTCCGCGTGCCGGGCTCGAAGATGCTGCAACAGTATTACCGCATGGTCGGTGCCAACCCGACGCCGGTGGCCTGGGGCGAGACGCCCTCGGCGATCAAGCAGGGCGTGGCCGATGCGCTCGACCCGTCGGTCGGCGCGCTTTATGTCTTTGGCTTCAAGGATATCCTGAGCCATGTGACCTTTACCCAGGCGGTGCCCGACAGCCAGGTGTTCTCGATGAACCTGGAATGGTTCAACGGGCTTCCGGCAGATGTGCAGGAAGGCATCATGTTCGCGGGCGAGGTCACCTCGCAGCAGAACCTGGCCAAGGTGCCCGCCGCACGCGCCTATGCGATGTCGGAACTGACCAAATCCGGGGTCGAGTTCCATTCGCTTTCCGCCGACCAGCTGGCCGAATGGCAGGCGACCGGCGGCTATCAGCGCTCGGAATGGGACAGCTTCAAGACCGAACTGGCCGGGTCGATGGACGCCTTCAACCGCCTCGAAGAGGCCGCCGGCACCATGGGCCGCTATTACGTGCACGACGCCTGATCGGCACTGGCCGGCGCCCGGGATGGCGCCGGCCCTTTCCTCACCTGCATGACGCCATCAACCGGGCCTCCGGCAACGGATGCCCCTCGCCCGGAGGGAGGGACACGTGACCCCTATCCTGAATGCTCTGAACCGGAATGCCGAGCGCTGGGCGCTGCTGGTCTTCTACGTGATGCTTGTCGTCACCATGGCCGTCGAGGTGCTGCGGCGCGAGATCTTCGCCTATTCCTCGATTTGGGGAGAGGAGATCGTGCGCTATTCCTTCATCTACCTCGCCTGGATCGGCGCCGCCTCGGCGGTGAAAGAGCGCGGCCATATCCGCATCGACGTGCTGATGCATTACCTGGGCCGCCGGGCCAAGGCGCTGCTCTATATCTTTGGCGATCTGGTGATGTTCGTGGTGGCGGTGATCGCGCTGTACTGGTCGTTCGAGACGGTGCTGGTCTCGGCCAAGTTCGGTTCGGTCAGTCACGGCCTGCGTATCTCGATGGTGTGGTTCCTGATGGCGGTGCCGGTCGGGTTCTCGCTGATGGTCCTGCGACTGGTGCAATCCTTCCTGCGCGATCTGCGCAGCCTTCGTGACGGCACGCCCGTCTACGAGGGCGACAAACTGTTCGATTGAGGGGACGGTCATGCTTTGGAATACCCTCAATCAGACGGTTGAACTGGGCTGGGATTTCTACCTGCCGGTGATCATGTTCGTGGGCCTCATCGCGCTGGCGGTGCCGGTCTGGGCCGCCATCGGGGCGGCGGCGATCACCATGTTGATCATGTCGGGTGACATGCCGCTGAGCGCGGTGGGCGAGAGCCTGTTCACCGGAATCGACGCCTTTGCCCTGACGGCGGTGCCGCTGTTCATCCTGACCGGGGACGTGCTGGTGCGCACCGGGCTTTCCCGCAAGTTCCTGGACGTGGCCGAGGCGCTGACGCAATTCGCCAAGGGCGGGTTCGGCTCGGCCACGGTGCTGGTCTGCGGCATGTTCGCGGCCATTTCGGGCTCGGACGCGGCGGGGGCCGCCGCCGTGGGCCGGATGACCATCGACCGGCTGGTCGAGTCGGGTTATCCCCGGCCCTATGCCTGTGCGCTGGTGGCGGCAGGGGCCTGTACCGGCATCCTGATCCCGCCCTCGATCGCCTATATCATCATCGGTCTGGTGCTGGGCATCTCGGCCTCGACCCTGTTTCTGGCCGCGCTCATTCCGGGCCTGTGCATCCTGATCTCGATCCTGGTCACCAACGTGGTGATGAACCGCATCAACGGCTGGGAAGGGGGCGGCAATATCTCGGCCGGGGAATACTTTGGCAATCTGGGTCGCTCGCTGAAATCGGGCTGGTATGCCTTCATCGTGCCGGGCATCATCTTTTACGGCATCTTCTCGGGCCGGCTGACGCCGACCGAGGCGGGCGCCACCGCTGTTGTCGTCACCGTCCTGATGGGTTTCATCCTGCGCACCCTGTCGCTGTCCGACTTTCCGGCGATGCTGGTCAGCTCGGCCAAGGTGAACGGGGTGATCCTGCCGATCATCGCCTTTTCCGCCCCCCTGGCCGAGGCGCTGGCGATCATGGGTGTGCCGCAGGGATTTGTCGCTGCCGTCACCGGCATGACCGACGAACCCTGGCTGCTGATCCTGCTGATGATCGGCATCCTGATCGCGGCGGGCTGCGTCATGGAGACGACGCCCAATATCGTGATCCTGGCCCCGATCCTGAAGCCGCTGGCCGACAATATCGGCATGAACGAGATCCAGTTCTGCATCATGATGATCACCGCGCTGGGTGTGGGCTTCATCACGCCGCCGCTGGGGCTGAACCTGTTCGTGGTCTCCGGCATCACCGGCGAGTCCATCCTCAAGATCGCCGCCCGCGCCGTGCCCTTTGTTCTGTTCATGCTGCTGGTGGTGCTGCTCATCGCCTATCTGCCGGCCATCTCCACCACGCTCTTGCCCGATATCTACAAATAGGACGTCCCCGGTATGACCATCGAATACCTCAAGAAAGCTTCGCTAACCTCGAAATCCGATGCTTCGGACGTGCAAGAGACGGTGCGCGCGATCCTCGCCGATATCGAGGCGGGCGGGGATCAGGTCGCGCTGGACTATGCCGCCAAGTTCGACCGCTACGAGGGCAGCATCATCCTGTCGCCCGAAGAGATCGAGGCCGCCTGTGCGAAGGTGCCGGAAAAGCTCAAGGCCGACATCCGCTTTGCTCATGACAATGTGCGCCGTTTTGCCGAGACGCAGAAGGCGACGCTGACCGATGTCGAGCTTGAGGTGGTGCCGGGCGTGATAACCGGGCAAAAGGCGATCCCGGTGGATGCAGCGGGCTGCTATGTGCCCGGCGGGCGCTATAGCCATATCGCCAGTGCGATCATGACGGTGACCACGGCCAAGGTGGCTGGCTGCAAACATATCATGGCCTGCTCGCCGCCGCGCCCCGGGGTCGGCGTGGCCCCGGCCATCGTCTATGCCGCCCATATCTGTGGCGCCGATACGATCATGGCAATCGGCGGTGTGCAGGGCGTCGCGTCCATGGCCTTTGGCCTGTTTGGCCTGCCCAAGGCGAAAATACTGGTCGGTCCCGGCAACCAGTTCGTGGCCGAGGCCAAGCGCATGCTGTTCGGGCGCGTCGGCATCGACATGATCGCGGGCCCCACCGACAGCCTGATCCTGGCCGACAGGACCGCCGATCCGCATATCGTGACCACCGATCTGGTGAGCCAGGCCGAGCACGGCTACAACTCGCCCGTCTGGCTGGTGACCGATGATCGCGCGCTGGCGGAGAAGGTGATCGAGATGATCCCGTCCTATATCGCCGATCTTCCCGAGGTGAACCGCGACAATGCCGCCGCCGCATGGCGCGACTATGCCGAGGTGATCCTGTGCGCCGACCGCGAGGAGATGGCCGCCACCTCGGACCGCTATGCGCCCGAGCACCTGACGGTGATGGCCGAGGATCTGGATTGGTGGCTGGACCGGCTCAGCTGTTATGGATCGCTGTTCCTGGGCGAGGAAAGCACCGTCAGCTATGGCGACAAGGCGGCGGGCACCAACCACGTGCTGCCGACAAGCGGCGCCGCCAGCTATACCGGTGGCCTCAGCGTGCACAAATACATGAAGATCGTCACCTGGCAGCGTGGTACCCGCGAAGGGTACAAGCCCGTGGCCGAGGCCACCGCCCGCATCGCCCGGCTGGAGGGGATGGAGGGCCATGCCCGCGCCGCCGATGTGCGGCTGGCCAAGTATTTCCCCGACGAGACCTTTGACCTGACCGCCAATGGCTGACTCTGGCTATCTCTTCTCGGTGCGGGGCCGGGTGGCCTGTGTCACCGGCGCCAGTTCCGGGCTTGGGCGGCGCGCGGCGACGGTGCTGGCGCAGGCAGGCGCGCAGGTGGTGGGCGTGGCCCGGCGCGCCGACGCGCTGGCCGAATGGCAGGCCGAGGCGGGGGGTGAAACCCATGCCATTCCCTATGACCTGTCGGACCGCGACGGGTTGGAGGGGTTGGCGCGGCAGGTGGTCGACCCGTTCGGGGCGCCCGACATCCTGGTGCATGCGGCTGGCATCAACACCCGCCAGCCCGCCGATGAGGTCACGCCCGAGGGCTGGGACATCACCCTGACCCTGAACCTGTCGGTGCCCTTCTTCCTCAGCCAGTATCTGGTTCCGGGGATGAAGGCACGCGGCTGGGGCCGGATCGTCAATTTCGCCTCGCTGCAGACAACCCGCGCCTTTCCCGGTGGCATCGCCTATGGCGCATCGAAGGGCGGCGTGGCGCAGATGACCCGCGCCATGGCCGAGGCCTGGTCCCCCCACGGGATCACCGCCAACGCGCTGGGGCCGGGTTTCTTCCGCACCGAGCTGACGGCACCTGTCTTTGCCGATCCCGAACGCGCGGCGCGCAATGCCGCGCAGACCTGTATCGGCCGCAATGGCGAGCCCGAGGATCTGGACGGACCGCTGCTGTTCCTCTGCTCTCAGGCGTCGGCCTATGTCACCGGTCAGGTGCTGATGGTGGATGGAGGATATACCGCGAAATGAAGGCGCTGGTTTACACGGGCCCCGAAACGCTTGCGCTGCGCGAGATGCCCAACCCGGTGGCGGGGCCGGGCGAACAGCTGATCCGCATCGCGCGGGTGGGTATCTGCGGCTCGGACATGCATGCCTATCTGGGCCATGACGCGCGCCGCCCGGCGCCGCTGATCCTGGGTCACGAGGTGGCCGGTGTGATCGTAGGGGGGCCGCGCGATGGCGAGCGGGTGACCGTGAATCCGTTGGTCACCTGTGGCGCCTGCCCGGCTTGTCGCGAGGGGCGCGACAACCTCTGCCCCACGCGCCAGATCATCTCGATGCCCCCGCGCGAAGGCGGCTTTGCCGAATATGTGGCGATGCCCGAGGGCAACCTGGTCACCGTTCCCGACTCGGTGCCGCTGGCCCAGGCGGCACTGGCCGAGCCGCTTGCCTGCGGCTGGCACACGGTGCGCCTGTCACTGGCTGCCTTGTCCGGTGCGCGCGACACGGCGCTGGTGCTGGGTGGCGGGGCGATCGGACTGGGCGCTGCACTGTGTCTGACGGCGCAGGGCGTGCCGCAGGTCACCGTGGTCGAGCCGAACCCCGCCCGCCGCGCCTATCTGAGCGACCGTTGCGGCCAGCATGCGCTCGACACTCCGCCAGCGGGGTCGCAATACGATCTGGTGATCGACGGGGTGGGTTATGCCGCCACCCGCGCCACCGCTTCGGCCCATGTCCGCCCCGGCGGGGTGATCGGCCATATCGGCCTGGGCGAAGATACCGGTGGCCTCGATATCCGGCGGATGACCCTGCAAGAGATCACCTTTATCGGGACCTATACCTATACCTCCGAGGATTTCCGCCAGACTGCGCAGGCGATCTTTGACGGTCGCCTTGGCCCGCTCGACTGGACCGAGGCGCGCCCGCTGGATCAGGGCGCGGCGGCATTCGCCGATATCCGCGCGGGTCGGGTGGCGGCACCCAAGGTCCTGCTGGTTCCCGACACTGCCCCGGAAAGGAGTTAGGCCATGTATCACCGCATCCTTGTTGCCCTGTCGCTGGAACACGGGATCAGCGAACGTGCGCTGGAGACCGCCCGCGCCCTGGCTGCCGAAGGCGCCAGCATCCGCGCCGTCCACGTGATCGAGCCGCCCAACCCGGCGGTCCGCGCCTATCTGGACGCCGATCTGGTGGCCAAGGCCCGCGCCGATGCCGAGGCGCGGCTGCGCGCCCGCGTGGCCGATGCGCCGGGGGTGGAGCCGGTGTTGCTGAGCGGTCATTCCAGCCGCGCGTTGACCGAATACGCCACCGATATGGGCATCGACCTGATCATCGTGGGATCGCACCGGCCCGGCCTCAGCGACTATTTCCTGGGCACGACCGCCGCCCGTGTTGTTCGCCACGCACCCTGCACGGTGATGGTGCTGCGCTAGGGCGGGTGCCGCCCGCCGCCCCACAAAGTGAGCTCAGATCATGCTGCGCCAGACCGGTATTCATTCCAGCGAGGACGCCCGCAGGCTGGCACGCAAACGCCTGCCCTGGATGGTGTTCGACTATGTCGACGGCGCGGCCGGCGAGGAGCATGGCGCGATGCTGGCGCGCCGGGCCATTCAGGACATCCGCCTGACGCCTCGGGTGCTGCGCAACGTCAGCCGGCGAGAGCTGCGGGTGCAGCTGTTCGACAAGCTGGCGGTGCGCCCCTTTGGCATCAGCCCGATGGGCATGTGCAACCTGTCCGCCCCCGACGCCGATCTGATGCTGGCGCGGCTGGCGGCGCGGGACCGGGTGCCGCATGGCGTCTCGACCGTGGCTTCGACCGACATGGAAACCCTGCTCAAGGCCTCGGGCGGCATGGCCTGGTTTCAGCTTTATTTCAGCGGCGATGGCAGCGGCACCATGAAGCTGGTCGAGCGCGCCCGCGCGGCCGGCTACGGCACGCTGGTGCTGACCGTCGATGTGCCCGAGGTGGGCCGCCGCCCGCGCGAGCTGCGGCACGGGTTCAAGATGCCGTTCCGCATCGGCCCCCGGCAATTCGTCGATTTCGCGCTGCATCCGCGCTGGTCCCTGTCCACGCTGATCCGGGGACGCCCGCAGATGGCCAATTTCGACGGGCGGAATTATGTTTTCGACCGTACCGAGAGCCGTGCCGCCGCCGATTGGACAACTTTCGAGACCCTGCGCGCGACCTGGCCCGGCAAGCTGGTGGTCAAGGGTGTACTGCATCCCGGGGATGCGCTGCGCCTCAAGGCGCTGGGCGCCGATGCGATCCAGGTATCGAGCCATGGTTGCCGTCAGCTGGACGCAGCACCCCCGGCGATCGAGGCGCTGGCCGCGATCCGGCAGGCGGTCGGCCCCAGCTATCCGCTGTTCTACGACAGTGGCATCCGCAGCGGCGAGGATGTGGTCAAGGCCTATGCGATGGGGGCCGATTTCGTCTTCCTTGGGCGCCCGCTCCTCTATGCCATGGCGGCGGGGGGCGAGGCGGGGCTGCACCAGCTGTGGGAGGTGCTGGCGCAGGAGGTCAGCCTGACCCTGGCGCAGCTCGGCCTGACCGAGATGGCCGCGCTGCGCGAGGGAGCGGCGCGGTGAGGGGGATCAGGCGGTACAGGCCGCCATCAGCCGATAGACGATCTGGGCGGCGGTGAAATCCCAGGCGGCATTGCCGTCCGGCGCCAGTTCCACCACGTCAAGGCCAACGCATTTGCGACCCTTGAGCGCGTGCTCGACCAGATGCAGCGCCTGATAATACCCCAGCCCGCCGGGCACCGGCGTGCCGGTGGCGGGCATCTGGGCCGGGTCCAGCCCGTCGACATCGAAACTGACATAGACCAGCTGGGGGAAATCCTCGGGCAGGTCGATGGCATGGATGTTGGTGGTGACCAGCTCCTCGGCATCCTTGTAGAACACGCCGTGTCTGGCACGCTCGTCCATTTCCTGCTGGCAAAGAGCGCGGACGCCGAATTGCGCCAGCCGAATACCCTCTTCGGCGAGCAGGTGCATGACCGAGGCGTGGCTGTGTTTCTCGCCCTGATAGGCGATGCGCAGGTCGGCATGGGCGTCGATCTGCACCAGCCCAAGCGGCTGTCCCAGGGCGCGCGCCACACCCATCACCGCGCCGAAGCTGAGCGAATGCTCGCCCCCCAGCATGACCGGTACGCGGCCCGCGCGGATGGCGGCCTCGGTCCGCTGTGCCAGACGTTCCATCACCTCGGGCAGCGGGCCGTCGCAGTCGAGCGGCGGTTCGGTGTAGATGCCCTGCGCGCAGGGCTCGGCGCCGTTGGTGATGCGTTCCAGCTCGTTAGACGCTTCGATGATCGCAGCCGGACCGCCCGCCGTGCCCGAACCGTAAGAGACGGTACGCTCCAGCGGCACCGGAATGATGCGGAAACGGGCGTCCTCGCCCCGTTCGGCGGTGGTGAGTTCGCTGTCGAGGAAGATGCTCATGAGAGGCGGTCCTTGAAGTCGGAATAGTCGAATTGGCGCACGATGCGCAGCGCGTCGGTCTTGCTGTTCCACAGCGCGATGGTGGGCAGGGGCACGCCGTTGAAGGTGTTGGTCTTGACCATCGAATAATGCGCCTGATCGAGAAAGGCGAAGCGCTGGCCGATCGTCAGCGGCTGGTCCCAGGTGTAATCTCCGATCACGTCCCCGGCGAGGCAGGAGGGGCCGCCCAGGCGATAGGTATGGCCGCTGTCGGCCTCGTCCATCAGGGCGGGGCGATAGGGTGCCTCGATCACGTCGGGCATGTGGCAGGTGGCCGAGATATCGGTGATCGCCAGGTCCATGCCGTTCGAGGGAAGGTCGAGGATTTCGCCGACGAGGATACCGGCATCCAGCGCCACCGCCTCGCCCGGTTCGAGATAGACGTCGAGGCCGTGGCGCGCGCGAAGAGACTTGAGAAAGTCGATGAGCGCGTCGCGGTCGTAATCGGCGCGGGTGATGTGATGACCGCCGCCGAAGTTGAGCCATTTGAGGCCGGGCAGGTAGGGGGCGAGTTTCGGCTCGACCGCCGCCCAGGTGCGCAGCAAAGGCTCGAACCCCTGTTCGCAGAGCGTGTGCATGTGCAGCCCGTCGACGCCTTTCAGCGTCTCGGGCGTCAGCAAACTGACCGGGGTGCCGAGCCGCGAGCAGGGCGCGCAGGGGTCGTATTTGGCGATCTCGCCCTCGGAATGTTCGGGGTTGATGCGCAGACCGACCTGAACGCCCGCCGCCTGTGCGCGGGACAGGAAACGATCCTTTTGCGCGGGACTGTTGAAGATGATGTGATTGCTGAGCGACAGGATTTCGTCGATATCCTGTTCCTTGTACCCGGCGCAGAAGGTGGCGACCTCGCCACCGTATTCCTCGCGCCCCAGCCGCGCCTCGTAGATGCCGCTGGCGCAGGTTCCACCAAGGTATTGGCGCACGAGGGGCGCAAGGGTGAACATGGAAAACGCCTTGAGCGCCGACAGCACATGTGCGCCGGAGCGGTCGGAAATGTCGCGCAGGATCTTGAGGTTCCGCTCGATGGCGACCTCGTCCACCACAAAACAGGGCGTGGGCACACGGGAGAGGTCAAAGTGGCGAAAGGCGCCAGCGTCTCCTGCCTGGGTCTGCATCACATCTGCCATTTCCGGCACCTCCGCTGAAGGAGAGGCCGGGGGGCGCTGCCCCCCGGACCCCCCGAGGTATTTTTAAACAGAAGAAAGGGCGTGGGCGCCCGTTGCCCACAAGGTCAGAAAGAGACAGGACCGTCGAGTTCATGCACCTGCCAGGGCAGGCCGTGATTGTTGAGCATGTCCATGAAGTCGTCGGGGTCGAGCTGTTCCATGTTCCAAACGCCCGGTTCCACCCAGTTGCCCTTGAGCACCTGTGCCGCGCCGATCATGGCGGGGACACCGGTGGTGTAGCTGACCGCCTGGCTGCCCACCTCGCGGAAGCATTCCTCGTGGTCGCAGATATTGTAGATGTAATAGGTCTTCTCGCCCGAGCCGTCCTTGGCCTGCCCCGTGGCGATGTCGCCGATGCAGGCCTTGCCCTTGGTTTCTTCGGCCAGCGTGCCGGGATCGGGCAGCAGGGTTTTCAGGAACTGGATCGGGATGATTTCCTTGCCGTCATGCATGACCGGGTCGATGCGGGTCATGCCGACGTTCTCCAGCACCTTGGCGTGCATGATGTACGCGTCGCCGAATGTCATCCAGAAGCGGGCGCGCTCGATCTCGGGGAAGTGGGCCGAAAGGCTCTCCAGTTCCTCGTGATACATCAGGTACATGTTCTTGGGCCCGATGCCGGGAAAGTCGAATTCGACCTTGTGGGTCATCGCGGGCGTGACCTGCCAGGCGCCGTTTTCCCAGTGCCGCGCCTCGGCCAGAACCTCGCGCAGGTTGATCTCGGGGTTGAAATTGGTGGCGAATGCCTGATCGTTCGAGCCGCCGTTGGCGTCCAGCACGTCGATCTGGCGGATGGTGGCAAGCTTGTGCTTTTTCAGCCAGGTGGCAAAGACCGAGGTCACGCCCGGATCGAAGCCCGAGCCGAGGATGGCGGTCAGGCCTGCCTCCTTGAACTTGTCCTGATAGGCCCATTGCCAGTGGTATTCGAACTTGGCCACATCCTCGGGCTCATAGTTGGCAGTATCGAGGTAGTGGCACCCGGCCTCGAGGCAGGCATCCATCAGCTTGAGGTCCTGATAGGGCAGGGCGAGGTTCACGAGGATTTCGGCGCCGGTCTCTTTGATCAGCGCAACGGTGGCGGCCACGTCCATGGCATCCAGCGCGGCGGTCTGGATGGTGACTCCGGTGCGCTCCTTGACCGAGGCGGCGATGGCGTCGCATTTCGCCTTGGTCCGGCTGGCCAGAGTGATCTCGGTGAAGATGTCGGAATTCATGGCCATCTTGTGAACGGCGGCGTGGCTGACGCCACCTGCGCCGACAACGAGTGTTTTGCCCATGGGAAAGTCTCCTCTGGCTGGTGGGTTATTCGTAATAGGTATAGCCGTTGATGCTGTCGCGATAGGCGCCGATGATCAGCTTGCGTTCGCTGGCCTTGAGGCAGCCGTTCGATATGGCGCCATCGACCAGCTTGCGGAAGGCGGCGACGCAATCGGCCGGGTCGTATTCGACGTAAGAGAGCACTTCGGAAATGGTGTCGCCCTCCTGCTCGTGCAGCAGGTCGAACCCGCCATCGGCGCGCAGGTCGATGGTGACGACATTGGTGTCGCCAAACAGGTTGTGCAGATCGCCCAAAGTCTCCTGATAGGCGCCGACGAAGAAGACGCCGAGGTAATAGTCCTGATCCTCGGGCAGGGAATGCACCGGCAGGGACGGCGACACGCCATCGGCGAGGATGAAGCGGTCGACCTTGCCGTCGCTGTCGCAGGTGATGTCGGACAGGACCGCGCGGCGGTCGGGCGCCTCGTTCAACATCTGAAGCGGCACGATCGGATGCAGCTGGTCGATGGCCCAGACATCGGGCAGCGACTGGAACAGGGAAAAGTTGCAGTGATAGATATCGGCGATCTTTTCCATCTGGGCGTCCAGATCGGTTTCCGCCTCGACCTCGGCCACCATGGTCTTGATCCGCGCCATCAGCGACAGATAGATGCGTTCGGCCCGGGCCATCTGGCGCAGATCGACATAGCCACGGCGAAACAGCGCCCGCAATTCGTTGCGATAGAAGGTGGCATCGTTCCAGCATTCCTGAAGCCGCGCGGGCGTCAGATAGCCGTTCACCGCCGCAAGGTCGCTGACCAGATGGTGATCGTCCGGTTCGGTGCCCGGCGCGGTGGGCGCGTCGTAAAGCGTGCTTTCGAGCACGTTGAACACCAGCAATGACGAGGTCGCCACCACCGCGCGGCCGCTTTCGGTAACGATGGTCGGGTGGTCGATCCCGGCCTCGTCCATCGCATAGGCGACGGTTTCCACCACATTGGCACAGTATTCCTCGACCGTGTAGTTGATCGAGTTCTCGGTGGCGCGCTTCTCGCCGGTGTAATCGACGCCCATGCCGCCGCCCAGATCCAGATGGGTGAGCGGCACGCCCTCGGCGCTGAGTTCGGTGAAATAGCGGCAGGCCTCGCCCACGGCGCGGCGCACGTCGTTGACGTCGGGAACCTGGCTGCCCAGATGCGAGTGTTGCAGCTTGAGGCAATGGATCAGCCCGGCATCGCGCAGCTTGTCGACCACGCGCACCAGCTGATCGGTGTTCATCCCGAAGGAGGAACGGTCGCCCGAGCTTTCCTCCCACTTGCCGCTGATCTGGTTGGTGAGCTTCACCCGCACACCCAGAAGCGGCTCGATCCCCAGTTCCTCATAGACGGCGATGACGGTGTCGGCCTCTTTCGGGCTTTCCAGCACGATCACGGTGTTGAAGCCCAGCTTGCGGCTGAGAATGGCCAGCCGGACGAACTCGGCATCCTTGACCCCGTTGCAGACAATCAGCGCGTCCGTGGCCAGCTTGTGCGCCAGCGCGATCACCAGTTCGGGTTTCGACCCGGCCTCGAGCCCGTAACTGTAGCGGTGGCCGAATTCGACGATACGGTCGATAACCTGCGCCTGCTGGTTGACCTTGATCGGGAACACGCCGCGATAGGCGCCCTTGTAGCCCGAGCGGGCGATGGCGTCGGCAAAGCTGTCGTTGATATGGCAGATCTCGTTCTCGAGATAGGAACTGATCCGCAGGATCATCGGGGCGCGAATGCCGCGCTGTTCCAGATCGTGCAGGATGCCGGGCAGGCTGACCGCATCGGCCTCGGGGCGGAGCGGGTTTTTCAGCCCGATCTCACCCTCTTCTGTCACCACAATCAGGCCCTTGCCCCATTTGTCCACGCCATAGACGGAATGCGGTGCGTCAAGAGGATGTTTCAATCGGGTCGGCCTTTCCTGCGGCTTGGGCTCCGGTGTCGGGTCGCCCTTTAAAGGCGGGGTTTGATTCGTCCAAGGCCAAACTTGTGGCGCGGACAACGCGCGGCAAAGGCCCGGCGGACGGGCCGCCTGTAACAAGGCAGAGAAAGCCCGGCCCCCGGAATGTCGACCCTAACCCTGAAGCGGCGCGTTGTCGATTGCGCTCAACTCCTCCATGATGTCAAAGACATGGTCCGAGACCACCCTGATCCCGAAATCGGCAAGCCGTTTCAGATGCATCTTCTTGTAAGTTTCGAGATGGTCGAGAGTGCGGAAAAGATAGGTCGAGCCGAAGTGGTTGGTTCCGTCCTCGACGGTCCAGATCTTCCAGACGATGCCCGGCTCTTGGGCGATGCTTTCCGCCAGCTGTCGGGTTCCGGTCAGGAACTCCTGGCTGAGCGGGCCATCGTAGGTCAGGTGCAGGTCCCAGATTTTCTGTGTGCTCATGATGCGGGTCTCGCTTGTGTTCGCAAGGTTATCGGTTCTTGCCAAGCTGCATGAAGCTGAGGACAGCCAGCAGGGCAAAGAAGATCGGGTCGGACCAGCCGAAACCAGAGAATATCCCCGTCAGGCAGGCATAAAGCGTGATCACCACACCCAAAGCGTTGGTCCAGATCAGCCCGGTCAAAAAGGTCCGGGCGGCCTCGCTGCCCTGTGCCACGTGGCGAAACAGAAAGCTGGTCACGCCGATGCCGCCAAGAAAGATGGAATTGTGCTGCGACAGGAACACCGCGTAGCGGTCGTTCAGTTGCAGCCCGTAATTCGGCCAAAGCAGGGCCGGGGCGAAGAAAAGCGCGAGGGCGAAGAACATGTAGATCACGCCATGGGCGGTCAGGAAGGTCTTGTTTGTCATGGTTATCCTCTCGGTGCTTGAGTGAGCGTCTTGCGAAGTTGGTTGAGCGCGGTGATGGTCTGGCGCTTGCCGGCCGTGCCGAGGCCGCTGAACAATTGATCCAAAGCCTGGTTGTGGATCGGGATAAAGTCATCGACCTTGCGCCGCCCCTCCGGGCTGAGTTGCAGGATGCGGCCGCGCTTGTCCTCGGGGTCGACGGATTTCTCGATTAGGCCGGCCTGGATGAGGTTCTTGATTACGACGTCCAGATTGCCTGACGTCGACAGGGTGAACCGCATCAGGTCGTTCATCGAGACAGGGCCCTTGTTGGCAAGGGTTTCCAGCGCGTCCCATTGCGGGGCCGTCAGCCCGTGGGCGCGGAACACCGGCCCCATGGCCCGCATGAAGAGTTGCTGGCTGCGCAAGAGAGCCAGCACCAGCGCCTGATTTTCACGATCTTGGGTCTTGTGTTTCATGTCGAACAATTTACCCCTAGTTAGGGATAATTCAAGAAGCCGTTTTCATTTTCCGATCGGCCCGGAACCCATGGCTCTTGTTGCGCCCGTTCTTAACCTGCCTCCGCCGTTCCCGCGGGATTGGCGCCTCGCACACCGAAATGCGGCGGGTGTCGTGCGAAGAGGGCGAGACATGCGGCGCGGCGGCGCGGCTGGGTGGGTTCAAGCCATCTTCATTGACGCGCGCGCGCCCTATGCTCATGGTCTCATAGTGGCCTGAACAGGGAGGCGGGATGGCACAATGCATCGTTGCGGCCGCGGCGTCGGGACCGGTTCTGGTCTGTGACGAGGGTCTCAGTTTCTGGGGTGGGGTCGATCCCGAGACGGGGCGAGTGATCGACGCGCACCACCCCCAGCACGGTGCGGCGCTGGCAGGGGCGGTGGTGATGATGCCGACCAGCCGCGGCTCATGCTCGGGCAGCGGCGTGCTGCTGGCTTTGGCGCTGAATGGCCATGCTCCGGCGGCGTTGGTGTTTCGCGAGGGCGAGGATGTTCTGACGCTTGGCGCGCTGGTCGCGGCGTGGATGTATGACCGGCCGGTTGCGGTGCTGCGCCTGTCGGCGGCGGAATACGCTGCGCTGGCGATGGAGCCTTCGGCCGAGGTAACGCCCGAGCGCCTGACGGCGGGGGCGCTGTCGCTGACGCTGGAACCGCTTTCAGGTGAGACGCTGGACCTCAGCGATGCCGACCGCGCCATGCTGTCCGAGGAGGCCGCACCGCCGGTGCGGCTGGCGATGCGGATCATCTGCGCCATGGCGGCCGCACAAGGTGCCGAGCGGTTGACCGATGTCAGCCGCGCCCATATCGACGGTTGCATCTATCACAGCGAGGCCAATCTGCGCTTTGCCGAGGATATGGCCGCGATGGGCGGGCGGGTCTGTATCCCCACCACCATGAATGCGATCTCGGTCGATCATGCAAACTGGCGCGCGCAGGGCGTGCCGCCCGCGTTCGGCGGGCCGGCCAGCCGGCTGGCCGATGCCTATCTGCGGATGGGGGCGCGGCCCAGTTTCACCTGTGCGCCCTATCTGCTCGACGACATCCCGCAGGCGGGCGAGGCCATCGCCTGGGCCGAGTCGAACGCGGTTGTCTATGCCAACAGCGTTCTGGCCGCGCGCAGCGTGAAACATCCCGATTACCTCGACCTGTGCATGGCGCTGACGGGCCGGGCGCCCTTGGCTGGCGTCTATCTGGACGCCAACCGCAAGGCGCAGGTGGAAATCCGGGTGGAGCGGCCCGAGGGCGCAGACGACGCGTTCTGGCCCTTGCTCGGCTATCTGGCCGGGCGGCTGGCGCCCGACCGTATCCCTCTCCTCACCGGGCTGGAGGGCAGCGCGCCGTCCGGGGATGATCTCAAGGCGCTCTGTGCTGCCTTCGGCACCACCTCGGCGGCGGCGATGCTGCATGTGGCGGGTGTCACGCCCGAGGCTGACGGGGCCTTGACCGATGGCGCGGCGCATATGGCCATTGCACCGGGTGACTTCGCCCGCGCCTGGGATCAATTCAATCCCGGGCCCCAGCGGGTGGAACTGGTCGCCATTGGCAGCCCGCATGCCTCGGCCCATGAGTGCCGGGTGTTGACGGACCTGCTGGACGGGCACCGGATCGCCGATGGAACCGCCACCATTGTCACGATTGGCCGGGGTGAGCGGGACAAACTGGCGGGCGACGGGGTGCTGGCGCGCCTGCAAGCCTTGGGCGTGCAGGTGATCCCGGACCTTTGCTGGTGTTCGGTGACTGAACCGGTGCTGCCGCCTGCGACCCGCACGATAATGACCAATTCGGGCAAATACGCCCATTACGGGCCGGGCCTGTCGGGCCGCGCCATGCGGTTCGGCAGCCTTGCGCACTGCGCCGAGGCGGCGCTGACTGGATACGCGCCGGGGCGTCCCGGCTGGATCAACGGGCAGGACAGGGTATAATGCGCAGCAGCAAGACCATCCATGTGATTTCCGCCCATGCCGAGGGCGAGGTGGGCGATGTCATCGTTGGCGGTGTCGCGCCGCCGCCGGGCGAGACCCTGTGGGAACAACGCAACTGGATCGCGCGCGACGGGCGGCTCAGGAACTTCATGCTGAACGAGCCGCGCGGCGGCGTGTTCCGGCATGTCAACCTGCTGGTGCCGCCCAAGGATCCGCGCGCCGATGCGGCCTTCATCATCATGGAACCCGAGGATACGCCGCCGATGTCGGGATCGAATTCGATCTGCGTGGCGACCGTGCTGCTCGACAGCGGGCTGGTCGAAATGGTCGAGCCGGTAACCGAACTTGTTCTGGAAGCCCCGGGCGGGCTGGTACATGTGCGCGCCGAATGCCGGGACGGCAAGGCCGAGCGCATCTTTGTGCGCAACCTGCCGTCTTTTGCCGCGCAGCTCGACGTTTCGCTGGATGTTCCGGGGTTGGGGCGGGTGAGGGTAGACACCGCCTTTGGTGGAGACAGCTTCGTGGTGGTGCGGCCCCAGGATGTAGGGGTCGAGATTACCCGCGACCGGGCGCGCGATCTGGCCGAGATGGGCATCGCCATCACCAATGCCGCAAATGCGCAGCTGGGCTTTCATCATCCCGAGAACCCGGATTGGCGGCATATCTCCTTTTGCCTCTTTGCGGGCGGGATCGAGCGTCGGGATGGAATTTTGCGTGCCGCTTCCGCCGTGGCGATCCAGCCCGGCAAGATCGACCGCTCGCCCACCGGCACCGCCGTTTCGGCGCGCATGGCGATCCTGCATGTGCGCGGGGACATGGCGCAAGGCGAGCAGTTCATCGCCACCTCGATCATCGGCTCCGAGTTCTCGGGTCGCATCGCGGGGCTGACCAGCGTCGGCGAGCGCCCGGCGATCCTGCCCGAGATCTCGGGGCGGGGCTGGATCACCGGCATGCATCAGCACATGCTGGACCCCGCTGATCCCTGGCCCGATGGCTATCGGCTGCGGGATACCTGGGGAGTCTGAGTCTTAATTTCATTTTGATTTCGAAAATTACTCAATAAAATCAATACGTAAAACGAAACTAAAAAATTAGTTTGACAACTTGCGCGCCCATGTGAAAGCTAAATGACAGTCAGGTGCCACAGAGCATTTCTGGCATTGCAGACAACAGGGAGGAAAAGATGCGCAGGTATCTTTTGTCCGCTGCCGCGGTATGCGCCGTGGTCGCGGGACAGGCAGCCTATGCCGACGAGGCCGCTGCCAAGAAATGGATTGACGAAGAGTTCCAGCCCTCGGTCCTGTCCAAGGACGAGCAAATGGCCGAGATGCAATGGTTCATCAAGGCGGCCGAGCCTTATGCCGGCATGGAAATCAACGTGCTGTCCGAGGGCATTCCGACGCACAGCTACGAATCCGAGGTGCTGACCAAGGCCTTCGAGGAAATCACCGGCATCAAGGTGAACCACCAGATCCTGGGCGAGGGCGAGGTCGTTCAGGCCGTGCAGACCCAGATGCAGACCAAGCGGAACCTGTATGACGCCTATGTCAACGATTCCGACCTGATCGGCACCCATTCGCGCCTGCAACTGGCCTATAACCTGACCGACATGATGGCGGGCGATTTCAAGGACGTGACCAACCCCGGTCTCGACCTGGGTGATTTCATGGGCACCCAGTTCACCACCGGTCCCGATGGCGATCTGTACCAGCTGCCCGACCAGCAATTCGCCAACCTCTACTGGTTCCGCAAGGACTGGTTCGACCGCGAGGACCTGAAGGCGGCGTTCAAGGCCAAATACGGCTATGAGCTGGGTGTGCCGGTCAACTGGTCGGCCTATGAGGATATCGCCGAGTTCTTCAGCGAAGACGTCAAGGAAATCGACGGTACCGCGATCTATGGCCACATGGATTACGGCAAGCGCGCGCCCGACCTCGGCTGGCGGATGACCGATGCCTGGTTGTCGATGGCCGGTGCCGGGTCCAAGGGTGAACCCAACGGTATCCCGATCGACGAATGGGGTATCCGCATGGAGGCCGGTTCGTGCAACCCGGCCGGTGCCAGCGTGACCCGCGGTGGCGCGGCAAACGGCCCGGCGGCGGTCTATGCGATCCGCAAATGGGACGAATGGCTGCGTAAATACGCGCCTCCGGGTGCGGCGTCTTATGACTTCTACCAGTCGCTGCCGGCGCTGGCACAAGGCAACGTGGCCCAGCAGATCTTCTGGTACACCGCCTTTACCGCCGACATGGTCAAGCCGCAGTCCGAAGGCAACAACACCGTGGATGGTGACGGCAACCCGCTGTGGCGGATGGCGCCCAGCCCGCATGGCCCCTATTGGGAAGACGGCCAGAAGGTCGGCTATCAGGACGTGGGATCGTGGACCATCCTCAACTCCACCCCGCTGGATCGTGCACAGGCGGCCTGGCTCTATGCCCAGTTCGTGGTCTCCAAGACCGTCGACGTGAAGAAAAGCCATGTTGGTCTGACCTTCATCCGCGACAGCTCGGTTAATCACGAGAGCTTCTCGGAACGCGCGGCGAAACTGGGTGGCCTGGTGGAATTCTACCGCTCGCCCGACCGGGTGCGCTGGTCGCCCACCGGCATCAACGTGCCGGATTACCCGAAGCTGGCCCAGATCTGGTGGCAGCAGATCGGCGACGTGAACTCTGGTGCCTTTACCCCGCAAGAGGCGATGGACCGTCTGGCGTTCGAAATGGACACCGTGATGGCCCGGATGCAGGCAGCGGACGAGGCGGCGAATGTCTATGGTGGCTGCGGCCCGCGCCTGAACGAAGAGAAGGACGCGGAATGGTGGTTCGCCAATGGCGGCGCCAAGCCCAAGCTGGACAACGAAAAGCCGCAGGGCGAGACCGTCAACTATGACGAGCTGGTTGCCCGCTGGGCCAAGAACTGACCTGGCTTCCTGATGGGCGGGGTCGTGAGTGAACCCGCCCACCTTCAGCCCCGGGGAACCTTCCGGTCTCCGGGGCCTCTCTGACCGAAAGAACCGGCCGAAAGCTTTGGGACGATGGCACTCGAACTTAGAAACGTAACCAAGCGCGTCGGCGCGGACCTGCATATCAAGGAGACCTCGCTGGTCCTTGAGACAGGTCACTTCAACGTCCTGCTCGGGGCGACCGGGGCGGGCAAGACCTCGCTGATCAAGATGATGGCCGGGCTTGACCCGGTGGCCAGTGGTCAGATCCTGATGGATGGTCAGGACGTGACCGGGCAGAGCACGCAGAAACGCAACATCAGCCTGGTGCACCAGTTTTTCATCAACTATCCGCATATGACGGTGTTCGACAACATCGCCTCGCCGCTCAAGGTGGCGGGTCTGGCGAAATCCGAGATTCAGGGCCGGGTCGAACATGCGGCCGATATCCTGAAGCTGCGCCCGATGCTGCACCGGCGCCCGCACGAGCTGTCGGGCGGCCAGCAGCAGCGCACAGCGCTGGCCCGCGCCATTGCCAAGGAAAGCCGCGCGGTGTTCCTGGACGAACCGTTGGCCAATCTCGACTATAAACTGCGCGAGGAATTGCGCGATCAACTGCCCGACCTGTTCGCGGGCCGGGGCGCGGTGGTGGTCTATGCCACTTCGGAACCCGAAGAGGCTCTGCTGTTGGGCGGGCATACGGCGCTGATGGAGGATGGCCGGGTGACCCAGTTCGGTCGCACCGCCGAGATCTATCGCGACCCGTCCAATGTACTGGCGGCGCAGGTGTTTTCGGACCCGCCGATCAACACGGCCCAGATCGCCAAGCAGGGCGATACCGCGCGCATGGGGCCCGATGTCAGCTGGACGCTCTCGGGCGCGGCGGCCGGTTTGGCGGATGGCCCTTATGTGATCGCGATCCGGCCCCATCACGTGTCGCCTGTCGCCTCGTCCGAGGCCACCGTGACCCTGTCGGGCCGGGTACAGGTGACCGAGCTGTCCGGCTCGGAAAGCTCGGCACATTTCGACATGGGCAGCGGCAGCTGGGTGTCGCTTGCTCCGGGCGTTCACCCGTACCGGGTGGGCGAAATGCATGATTTCCATATGGATCCATCGGCGGCCTATGTGTTCGCGCCCGATGGTTCCCGCGTGGCGTGAGGCGCAGATGGCGAAAATTACACTCTCCAAGCTGCGACACAGCTATTATCCGAACCCGAAAACGCCCGATGACTACGCGTTGAAGGAGATCGACCTCGACTGGACCGATGGTGGCGCCTATGCGCTGCTTGGCCCCTCGGGCTGTGGAAAGTCCACGCTGCTGAACATCATCTCGGGCCTGCTGGTCCCGTCCGAGGGGCGGATCCTGTTCGATGGGCAGGATGTGACCGAACTGCCGCCCGACAAGCGCAACATCGCGCAGGTGTTCCAGTTTCCGGTGATCTACGACACGATGACCGTCTACGACAACCTCGCCTTTCCCCTGCGCAACCGGGGCCGGGACGAGGCCACGGTGCGCGAGCGGGTCACCGCGATTGCCGAGATGCTGGAGCTGTCCGACCTGCTCAACCGCAAGGCCGCGCATCTGAGCCCGGACAACAAGCAGAAGATCTCGATGGGGCGCGGGCTGGTGCGTCAGGACGTGAACGTGGTGATGTTCGACGAACCGCTGACCGTGATCGACCCGCATCTGAAATGGAAGCTGCGCTCCAAGCTGAAGGAACTGCACCAGCGGGTGCGCGCCACCATGATCTATGTGACCCATGACCAGACCGAGGCGCTGACATTCGCCGATCAGGTGGTGGTGATGCAAGAGGGCGAGGTGGTGCAGATCGGCACCCCGGTCGAACTGTTCGACCGGCCCGCGCATACGTTCGTGGGCCATTTCATCGGCTCGCCCGGCATGAACATCCTGCCCGCCGAAGTGTCGGGTGGGGTGGCGCATTTTGCCGGTCAGGCGATCCCGCTCGAAGGGCCGATCACCGCCGCGCCCGGCGCCCGGACCGAGATCGGCATCCGCCCCGAGTTTGTCTCGCTTGGCCTGTCGGGCCTGCCTGCCACGGTGACCAAGGTCTCGGATGTGGGGCGGCACACGGTGGTCGAATGCGAGGTCGCGGGCAGCCGCGTCAATGCCATCGTCACCGGGTCTGGCCCCGAAAAGGGCGCAATGGTGCAACTGGAATTCCGCCGCGACCAGACCCGGCTTTACGCCGATGGCTGGCTGGCGAGTGAGGCCGCGGAGGGCGCCGCATGAAGACCGAATATCAAAAGGCCTGGTTCTTTGTGCTGCCGGTGCTGGTGCTGGTGGCATTCAACGCGCTGATCCCGATGATGACGGTGGTCAACTATTCGGTGCAAGAGACGTTCGGCGACAACCTGTTCTTCTGGCAGGGGCTGGGGTGGTTCGAGCAGATCCTGCGCTCGGACCGGTTTCACGCCGCGCTGGGGCGGCAGTTTCTGTTCACCTTCCTGATCCTGATCATCGAGGTGCCGCTGGGCATCGCGATTGCCCTGTCGATGCCGCGCAAGGGGTTCTGGGTGCCGGTCTGCCTGGTGCTGATGGCACTGCCGATGCTGATCCCGTGGAACGTGGTCGGGGCGATGTGGAACATCTTTACCCTGCCCGATATCGGCCTGCTGGGCTATTTCCTGAACCATGTCATGGGCATAAACTATGACATGACGCAGGACCCGCTGGCGGCCTGGATCACCATTGTCACCATGGATGTCTGGCACTGGACCTCGCTGGTGGTGCTGCTCAGCTATGCGGGCCTCGTGTCGATCCCTGACGCCTACTACCAGGCGGCCAAGATCGACGGGGCGTCGAACTGGGCGGTGTTCCGCTATATCCAACTGCCCAAGATGAAGACGGTGCTGACCATCGCGATCCTGTTGCGGTTCATGGACAGCTTCAACATCTATACCGAGCCTTTCGTGATGACCGGAGGCGGGCCCGGCAACTCGACCACGCTTCTGTCCATCGACCTGGTCAAGATCGCGCTGGGGCAGTTCGATCTGGGGCCGGCAGCCGCGATGAGCCTGATCTATTTCGCCATTACCCTTCTGGTCAGCTGGCTGTTCTACACGCTGATGACCAAGGACGATCAGAACTGAGGACGACAGACATGCAAAAACGAACCCTCGTCCCCATCGTCTATATCCTGTTCCTGATGCTGCCGATCTATTGGCTGGTGGCGATGAGCTTCAAGACGACGAACGAGATCCTGGCCGGGTTCTCGCTGTTCCCGCAAACCTTCACGCTGGAGAATTACCGGGTCATCTTCACCGATCCGACCTGGTATTGGGGCTATATCAACTCGATCCTCTACGTCACGCTGAACACGGTGATCTCGGTCGCGGTGTCGCTGCCGGCGGCCTATGCCTTCAGCCGCTATCGGTTCCTGGGCGACAAGCAGCTGTTCTTCTGGCTGTTGACCAACCGGATGGCGCCGGCGGCGGTGTTTGCGCTGCCGTTCTTCCAGCTCTATTCGGCTGTTGGGCTGTTTGATACCCATCTGGCGGTGGCGCTGGCGCATTGCCTGTTCAACATCCCGCTCGCGGTCTGGATCCTCGAAGGCTTCATGCGTGGCATACCGAAGGAGCTGGATGAAACCGCCTTTGTCGACGGCTATTCCTTTCCCCGCTTCTTTGCCACCATCTTTGTCCCCTCGATCAAGGCGGGCGTCGGGGTGGCGGCCTTCTTCTGCTTCATGTTCTCGTGGGTCGAGATGCTGCTGGCCAAGACGCTGACAGCGGTCGAGGCGAAACCCATCGCGGCCACTATGACCAAGACCGCGTCAAGCGCGGGGTACGAGCTGGGGTTGCTGGCGGCGGCGGGGACATTGACGATCATTCCGGGCGCGATCGTGATCTGGTTCGTCCGCAACTACATCGCCAAGGGTTTTGCGATGGGGAGGGTGTAATGCTTTCATGGATGGCCTGGACCTGGCCCACCGCGCTTTTGTTCATCGGCATCTTCAGCGCCATCGGGGTGCTGGTGGTGCTGGAAATCCGGCACCCGGGCGGGGATGCCCGCAAGGGGGTGCTGGGCCTGACCACCACCCGGGGCGACCGGCTGTTCATCAGCCTCCTGGGCAGCAGCTATATCTTCCTTGCCTGGCTGGGGCTTGTCGGCCTGCCGCTGTGGGTGCCGCTTGGTCTGGCATTGGCCTGGGGCAGCTTCTGCTTCTGGAAGGTGTGAATGCCCGGCTGCTAAGAAAGTAGTTTTCAACCGCCTCTTCAGCCCCTAGCATGGATCGGAACAAGGATGATGCGGAAAACCGAGCCGATGGCGCGCAAACAGGAACGTTCCCTGCTGACCGAGGTCGAACTGGAATTCATGACCGTGGTCTGGGAAATCGGCAGCGGTACCGTGCGTGATATTCTGGCCGAACTGAACAAGGCGCAGACCCGCGCCTATACCTCGGTCGCGACGGTATTGAAGATCATGGAGCAGAAGGGCTTTCTGACCTCCGAGCGGCATGACCGTTCGCTTGTCTATCGCTCGGCCGTTCCCAAGGAAGACTACCAACGAACGACACTCAAGGACCTTTCGAGCAAGCTTTTCGACGGCGCACCGGCGGCATTGGTCGCCCGGCTTGTGGACGACGAAGAGGTGACGGACGACATGCTCGAAAGCATGCGGGCCTTGCTGAACGAAAGGTTGGGGGACAATGGACGGTGAAGTTCTTCTCAATGCCTATCTTGATCTGAACCTTCTGCTGGTCGCGGGTGTCGCGATCTGGTCGCTGCTCCGATGGGCGGTGGCGAAAACCCGGCTGGGTACGGCCTATATGCCGCAGCTGCGGCTGCTGAACGGGCTGACGGTGCTGCTGGTGGCCTCGCCGCTGCTGGCGATGGCGATCACCACCTGGATCGTTGCCCATCCCCCCAATATTCCCGACCTGCTGGTGCGCCAGTACCTGCATGGCAATGTCGGCCTCAGCGCCAGCCAGTTCGAGGCGCTTCTGGGCCTGCGCGAGGATATGGTGCGCGCCCTGCTGGCCCAGCACGAGGTCTGGGCTCAGGTGGTGGCGGCGGCCTTTCTGGCCGGTGCGCTGTTTTGTACCCTGCATATGGGCCTGTCGGTCTTGCGGTTGAGCAACAGCCTGCGCGGCGCCCATCTGTGGAAGCGGATCGGGCGGGTGCACCTTTTGGTCAGCGATACCGCCCGTGTCGCCTATTCCACCCGTGGGTTGCGTAATCGCTATGTGGTGCTGCCCTCGGCGCTGCTCGAGGCGCCCCAGGACCTGCGCATGACCGTCGCACACGAGTTGCAGCATTTCCGCCAGAGCGACATCGAATGCGAGTTCCTGCTTGAACTGCTGCGCCCGCTCTTGTTCTGGAACCCGGCCTTTTTCCTGTGGCGCCGCCAGGTGCGGATGCTGCGGGAATACGCCTGCGATCAGGCGCTGATGGCGCGGCCGCATTTCGACATGCGCGCCTATTGCGAATGCCTGTTCCGTGCCTGCCGCGTGGCGGCGCAGAACCGGGTGCTGTTCGCCCGCACCACGCCCACGGTGGCGTTGGTCGACCGGCGCGAGACGCGCCGCCCCTCGACCCTGCACAGCCGGATCGAGGCGCTGACCGCGACCCGCCAGGACACGGCGGGGCCGACTGCCTGGCTGTTGATCTCGGGCCTGCTGGTGGCCTCGGTCCTGAGCACGATGCTGGTGATGCAGCGCTCGTCCGACTGGAGCCATGATCGCATCATGCTGTCGACCATCGTCAATCTCGAACGCATGGCCCAGCGCAACGCAACCGTCGCCAGCCCGTTCCAGGGCGGTTTTGTGGTGGCAACCGACTGAACGGGCGGACTGCCCAAGGTATGTGCGTTTCAGTCTTGGCTGAAATCGGGCTAGGTTACGGCAAAGCTGCAACCGGAGTGCTGTGATGAAAGCCGTTCTTTACCGCGCCTTTGGCGCCGCACGTGATGTCCTGACACTTGAAGAGTTTCCCGCGCCCAGGCCCGGCCCGGGCGAGGTGCTGGTTGATCTGGCCTTCTCGGGGGTGAACCCCTCGGACGTCAAGGCGCGTGCGGGGGCGCGCGCCGGTGTGACCGAGCTGCCCTATCCCGCGATTGTACCCCATAGCGACGGGTCCGGCGTGATCCGCGCAGTGGGCGAGGGGGTTGATGTTGCCCGGGTTGGCGAACGGGTCTGGCTGTGGAACGGGCAATGGGGCCGAGCCATGGGCACCTGCGCCGAACAGATCGCGTTGCCCGCCGAACAGGCGGTGCCGCTGCCGCAGGATGTCAGCCTGGAAACCGGCGCGGTGCTGGGCATTCCCGGCCTGACTGCGGCGCATGTGGTATTCTCGGGCGGTCCTGTCTCGGGCAAGACCTTGCTGGTGCAGGGCGGGGCCGGCACCGTGGGCTTTCTGGCGGTGCAACTTGCCAAATGGGGCGGTGCCCGGGTCATCGCCACCGCCAGCGCCGGTGCTGCCGAGCGTGTGCGCGCGGCCGGTGCGGATGCGGTACTGGATTATGCCGCACCCGATCTGGCCGCTGCGGTGCTGGCGGCCAATGACGGCGCCCCCGTCGACCGGATTGTCGAGGTGGAATTCGGCGCCAACGCCGAAGTGGACGCTGCCGTGATCGCCCCGAACGGGCGCATCAACGCCTATGGCTCGGCCCGTCAGATGGCGCCGGTGCTGCCGTTCTATCCGCTGATGTTCAAGTCGGTGACGCTGGAAATGACGCTGGTCTACCTGCTCGACACCGCAAATCGCCAGGCGGCGATCGGCCATCTGCACAGCGCGTTGAGCGCGGGCGCGCTGAGCTGTCCGGTCCAGGAAATCTATGCGCTCGACGCCGCCGCCGCCGCCCATGAGGCGGTTGAACGCGGCGCGCGCAGCGGGGCTATTCTTGTTCGGACCAGCGGTTGATCCATGCCGTTACGGCGGGATAGAAAAAACGTGAGCGGCGCTCAGATTTTTGCGCCAAACCTCTTGCGCAGCCTCCCGAGGTTGCGTAGATAGCCGCTCACCGTTGGGGTGTAGCCAAGTGGTAAGGCAACGGTTTTTGGTACCGCGTACCGTAGGTTCGAATCCTACCACCCCAGCCATTTCTCTCAGGTTCAGCAGAACAAGCAGTCAGGGATCCCAAGGGTCCTGAGAATGCCCCTGTTTATGCCCCACCCAAGAGATCTCTTATCTAAAGCCTTTCAGGCGCGACTTGTCGGATGGCACATTCATCCCCGCCATCTAATCGAGAACGTAACCCCCAACGACTTGGCAATGCCGATTACGGTACTGTGTCGGGGATTGCCGGTGTTTCTCTCGAAACGCACGATTGAACGGTCCAAGCGAGGCGAACCCGACATCGTAGGCGATTGACAGCACAGGTGTATCGGCCCGCGCAGGATCGGACAGTATCTCACACGCCGCCTCTATCCGGTGTTCGTTCACGAATTGAGCAAAGTTGCGATAGCCGAGCCCCTTGTTGATCGCGCGTCGGACCCTGTGTTCAGGCGCATCCACGGCTGCTGCGAGCTGTGCGATTGTAAGCCCTTCCTGTCGCCAGATACCATCCGCCATCGCCGCCTCGACCCTTTGCAGAACTGCTGCATCGGCGCCTGACAATGGCCTGGCAGGTTCCGGTTCAGGCTCCCGCCGAAGGGGCCAGAGATCGGGTGCGATCCGCACGGCCCAGGACAGGAACAGGAGTGTCAGCACCAGAAATCCCGAGGCATGGAGCGGGTACATCACGGGGGGCAGATCGGCATCGAGCTTCAGGAACTCGACCACCGAGATCCCGAGGCCGGTCAGGGCCATGAGCGCCACGAACCACCTGCGGAACCGGCGGCGGCTTTCGACCAGATCGACAGCGGCGGTGGACAGCGCGATATAGAGCAAGCCCGCATAGAGCAGGACGACAAGGATGCCCCGGAGCGTCGCCGCGAAAGGCAGGATGGGTGCAAGCCAGGCACCTGCGGTGACCAAGACTGCCAGCATGCCGTGCCACGGCCGGTAAACCGGTCGGTCGAGGAATATCTCGGCTCCGGCCCAGACCGCCAGGACCGGCACCGCACCGGCCAACATGACAAGACCGGTCTCGGCCCAGGTCCCGGAGAGCCCCAGGTTCGGCGACGACACAAGCAAGTAAGCACCAAGTCCGAGGCAGAGAGCTGGCACCGACAGGCCCCTTGGCCAAAGGGCGCGATTGGCCAGGAAGATCAGCGCACAAACCGCCAGCGCCGTCACCGCGCCGCCCCTCAGAAGGAGATCAATTCCAACGACCAAATCTTCCATGGATCGAGCGAAGCCCAGACTGGCGAACCGGTCAACCTTGATACACGCGCCGATTCCGGAAAGGCCGCGCCGATTCCGAAGATCGCGCGGCAGTTTTCGAATACAGCGCGCGCCGCAATGCCCCGTCGTCGCATGTGGTCCGGAGCACCCGTAAACAGGAGACCATCATGGAAGATCAATGCATTATCAGTCATCTCGCCGGGATTTTCTCCGGCGTTCTTGCCACGGACTTTCTGCGCTACGCCGTCGGTGCAGGTGGCGTTTACCTGACCGTGAATCTGGCGCTGGCGGCTCGGCTCCGGGCGCGGAAGATCCGGGCCTATGAGCCGCCGAAAGGCCAGATCGGCCGCGAAATCCTCGCAAGCCTGCGAACGGTTCTGATCTTTGCCCTGAACGGAACGTTGATCGTTGTCGGAGCGGAGGCGGGACTCGTCCCCATCTATAGGGAAATCGCCACCCACGGCTGGGCCTATCTCTTCTTCAGTACGACGGTTCTGATCGTCGCCCATGATACGTGGTTCTATTGGTCGCACAGGCTTCTGCACTACCCGCCGATCTTCCGGCGCTTTCACAGGCTGCACCACAAGTCGCACAACCCGACGCCCTTTACCTCCTACAGTTTTGATCTGGGCGAGGCGGTAGTGAATGCGATCTACCTGCCGCTGATCCTGCTTGTCCTGCCCGCGCATCCGGTGGCGATCCTGGTGTTCGTCACCCATATGATGTTGCGGAATGCGATCGGGCACTCTGGCTATGAAATCTTTCCGGCAAACCGGCGCGGCAAACCGCTCTTTGACTGGATAACCACCGTCACCCACCATGACCTGCACCACGCCCACGCCGGATACAACCTCGGCCTTTACTTCACATGGTGGGACCGGCTGATGGGAACAGAGCATCCGGATTATCACGAAGCCTTCCAAAAAGTGGCCAAACCTGCCTCATGGCCATCGGTCCGCGCCGTGATACTCGCTTTCGCGATCTTTACCGGTATCGCGGTGTCTGACGCACGTGCAGAACGTCTGTCCGGGGCCTACGCATCGCCCGGCTTCGGCGTCATCGTTCGGTTCGAGCCTTGCAACGCCAACCCGGGTCTGACTTGCGGCCGGATGATCTGGGCCTGGGACGCTGCCGAAGTGCCCCATGCCCAGTCAGGGGACGTCATTGTCATAGACCTGCACGGCGACGGGAATGTCTGGTCCGGTCGGCTGAAGAACCCCGAAAACGGGCGCATGTACCGTGGTTCGGTAGTCCAACGCAGCCCTGACACGATTGTACTGCGCGGCTGCGCCGGACCTTTCTGCACTTCGCAGATTTGGCATTCCGTTCGCGCGCTGAGGCGCGCCCTGGAAAGCGCCGAATAGGTTTTGGTTCAACCTTGATCTGGAGCACTTGTTATGAGCAAACCCGAGTTCATCGCCCGCCAAGGCCGCAAGCCGACCGGATGGCTTGGCCATATTGTCGCCCGCGTCATGGCACGAGAGACCCGCCCAGAGAACGACCGCGCCCTGAGCTTCCTCGATCTGGCAGATGGCGACAGCCTCATCGACATCGGCTGCGGGCATGGCGAAACGCTTTTTCAGGCCGACCGCATTGTGCGTCTTTCAGGCAGCGTCGGCGTGGATTTCTCCGAGGTAATGCTGAAGCGTGCTCGTGCCAGGAACCGTGATGCGGTCTGGGACACGCGCATGGCGTTTCATTGTGCGGACACTGCTGCGCTGCCCTTTCCGGACAAGCGGTTCGGCAAGGCGCTTTCGGTGCATACGATCTATTTCTGGCCGAACCCGGCGGCCCATCTTGCCGAGGCGTTCCGCGTTTTGCGCCGAGGAGGGCGCTTCTTGTTTTGTTACCGATCGACTGCTGACAGACGGGCCGTGGAAGAGTTCCCGGACACTGTCTACCGTTTCCCGAGCGTTCAGGAAGTGGAGGAGAAGTTGAAGCTGGTCGGGTTCCTGGGCCCCGAGACCACAACTGAGGACATCAAAGGACGCCTGACGCATTGGAGTATCGCGGAGAAGCCGTGAAGCGAAGAACAGCTACGAGGATTGAGGCCGCTGCATTCGGGTAGGGTGCCGAATGTCTCGTGTGGGGCGCTGCGCATGGCCGGGTCAACTCGGAACGTTCCCGCCCGCTGCAGAGCGGAGATCGGCCGGTTTGATCCCACAGCGGAATGGCGCTGCCACCGTTGCTAGATGAGATAACTGACCTACCTACCTTCGCCAAAAAGGTGCAGCCAGGATAAACCCCCGATTTTGCATCGCGTAGCGGGTTTTCCGTTGCCAATGTTCGAGTTGCCAACAACGCTCGAATTGCTTGAAAACGATGGTCTGCGATGCCACAATTGAAGAAGGCCGATAGAGGCGGCCTCCTGGTCCGCGGAAAGCTGTCATCGGCGCCTCTGCAATTCTGAAAGCCACATCATCGGATTTCTCAGCCCGTCAAAGCGGACCATCGGGCGCTGGAGGGAAAACGATGACAAAATCTCTGGACCAATTGCGTCGAGACGCCAAGGCGCTGGGCAAGGCCGTAGCAGACGGCGACAAGGGTGCGCGTTTGCGTGTCCAAGGTATCCTGACCGATCCAAAGCAGGGCAGCTACAAACACGCCGATTTTCTGCACGTCATTGCGCGCGAAACGGGTTTCGCGACGTGGCCTGCCCTCAAGCTGGCCGTTGAAACTGAAGGCATGGATAGGGCGCAAAAACAGGGTCGCTTGCGATGGGCCCTCTACAACGGCTCCCCGATGACGGTCAATCATTTGCTGCGCGAAGATCCGTCTCTCCCAGAGGGCCAAGTTCCCTTGCTTGTCGCGTTGTATGATGTCGAGGGCATGCGTGAGATCTTGGCGCGAGATCCGGACGCAGCAACCCGGGACTATCCGCCGAGGCGCCCGATGTGCCATCTTGCTTTCTCGAAACACATCAAATCCCAACCGGAGAAGCAGGCGGACATGCTTGCGATGGCGGACCTCCTCTTGGCGCATGGCGCCAATGTGAACGACAGTTTTCCCTCAGCGCCAGACACAGATCACCGCCTTTCCGCGCTCTATGGCGCAATCGGTCACGCGGATAACCCGGCGCTCGCCCGATGGCTTCTGGAGCACGGTGCAGACCCGAACGACAACGAGTCGCTCTATCATTCGACGGAATGTGGACATGTCGAAAGCCTGCGATTGTTGTTGACGCATGGCGCGAACCCAATGGGAACCAATGCCCTGCCGCGTGCGATCGACTTCGACAACACCGAAATGGTGCGGTTGCTTCTGGAGCATGGGGCAAACCCTAATGAAGGCTCGTCACCACACCCCTCTGGCGAGCCCACTTTGGTGATTCCCGCTCTTCATCAGGCCGCCCGGCGACTTGCATCGGCCGAGATCGCACAACTGTTGCTGCAACACGGCGCAGACCCTTCCGCACGCAATCGAGGGCACACACCATACGCCTTTGCCAGAGTTTTCGGGAACACAGCGGTTGCCGAGGTTCTGGAACAAGCAGGCGCAAGAACGGATCTAACCGTACCGGAGGAAATACTCGTCCGTGCAGCCGATGGGACCAACAGCACGCATGATCGGATCGACATGCAGCAAATTCCCGAAGAAATGAAATACCTGCTGTGTCGCCTTGTCTGGCGCGAGGGCACGCTTGCGCATATGCAGCGCCTTGTCGCTATGGGGTTCGACCCGAATTCTCCAGACGAAATGGGGATGCCTCCGCTGCACCTTGCAGGGTGGGAAGGCATGACAGAGGTCATGGCTTACTTTCTTGAGCAGAGTCCCGACCTCGATCACATCAACGAATATGGTGGGACGCTCCTGTCGACGATTGTTCATGGGTCCGAAAACTGCCCGCAACGGCATCGACGTGATCATATCGAGTGCGCGCGCATGGCGCTGGAGCGCGGCGTTGAACTGCCGCAGAAAGCAGCAACCTACGCTACGGTCCCGGAAATGTCGGCCTTTCTTGCCGATTGGGCAGAGTCCCATCCCAGCCAGGTCGTAGTTCATGGAGTGGTCTAGTATGTTCGGGTGACCAATGTAATGGCGCCGGTGCAGCGAAAGCTCACTCCGTCCCGCTCTGCCGTCATTGCCCTGTTCGAAATGCTGCGCGGTCCACGAATGGCCGCAATACGGAAGCTGCACTGCGGCGTTGAGGGTTCAGACGAGCGGCCGGTAAGGGCCGTCCTTGCCAAGCCAGACACCCCAGATCATGCCGGTGCTGCGCTGCATCCGAGGTCGGCAGAGAGCCCATTGTATGTACCGGCTGCTGTTCGCAAGTGAGATATTGGCGTGGCTTGCGGTAGTCGCTCATATGTATTCGGCCTGTTTATCGGCTCGCGGGCCGTGGCCATTGTGGGTTACGCACGCGCCTTGATCTCATTACTAACCAGATCGGTGACGACCATTTGGGCTCTCAGATTCTGGGGGCGTAGTTTCTCCGTCCCATGCTGCTCTCCTTCGCGAACTCCGTGGGGCCTTGGCCGCTAGATCGCGGCCAAGGCCTCGTCTCTCTCAACCTGGTACTTCGATCCGTAGCGCAGAACGCTCCAGGCCGTACGGGCCAGCTTGTTGGCCAAAGCGACAGCAGCCTTGTTATGCGGCATACGGCCCACAACGCCACGCAGCCATGGGCCTAATCCTAAGGCATCCCAGCGGTGCGGGCGCATCAAGATGACATTTGCCGCCTGCACCAACAGCATCCGCAGATAGCTGTTTCCGCGTTTGCTGATCCGGCCAAGGATTGTTCGCCCGCCCGTGCTAAACTGGCGCGGCACCAACCCGACCCAAGCTGCGAAGTCTCGACCACGATCAAACACCTCGCCCTTGCCAATGGCGGAAACGATGGCCGTCGAGATAAGCGGGCCGATCCCAGGAATGGTCATGATGTTGGCGCTGTTCTCCTCCGATCGGCTGATTTCCTCGATCTCCGACGAGATTGCCTTGATCCGCTCATCAACCCACAGCCAATCTCCATAGAGACCCATCAGGATCGCGCGCATGCGTGATGAGATTTCATCGCGCCGGTTTTCGAGGATCGCCGCAAACGAGCTCTGCAACCTATGCCGCCCCGCCCGCACAGTGATGCCTTGCTCAATCAGGAACGCCCGGATCTGATTGATCGTGGCGGTCCGGCGTGCGACCAGCCTCGACCGAACACGATGCATTGCCTGCAGGTCCAACTGATCCTGGCTTTTCTCAGTAACCGTGCGGGGGTTTGGACGCATTGCTGCTTCAGCGATAGCCTCCGCATCGTTGTAATCGTTCTTTTGCCCCTTATTGAACGGCTTCACATAGATCGCCGGGATGATCCGAGGCTCAAACCCGAGCTCTCGCAGCATGCGGCTAACAAAATGCGCGCTTATGCAGGCTTCCATGCCGACAACGCAGCGTGGCAGCTTCTCAAACGTCGGCTTTATCGCCAACCGCTTGATATTCTTGCGCAGAACTCGCTCACCCGCGTGATCAAACCCGACGAGGTGGAAGGTTTCCTTGCCGATATCAACGCCAATGACTGCGATCTCTTCTGGGCTTTTGGATTTCATGACTGCTTCTCCTGATTTGCAGAAATAGGCAAAGCCTAACCTGCTAGGTGAAGCAGCCGGTACATCCCATTAGTCACTGATGCTGCGCAGCGCATCAATGTCCGCTGTTGCGACTTGCAAGCCACGTCAAGGCAGACGACCAGACCAATAGCCCTAAGAGGCCAAGGACGGCGATGGAGCTGATCAATGTTGCCCATGAACCAACCAGTATGAAGGTTTCCATGAACTCGGGGTAATCAATGAATCTGCGAGGCTTTGGCAATAAGAATACTAACATTGTTGAGAATGCGCTGCCCCCTATAAGGCCGAGATGAAGAAGCCAAAATAAAGCCTTCGTTATTTTTGGATACAGCATCGCTCCAAAACGCGTTTGCAGCCACGTTAAAACGGCGAAGACCGCCATAGCCAACCCAAGATTGAGCGAGACGTAGCCGCGGTTCACAACGTAGTATGTGTCTCGATATGCTGGTTCCGTCTCTCGGATATTGCTGAGAACGATTTGTGTGCTGACGAAGTTTGCGCCTCCGAAGGCAGCGTAGACCAGCGTGGCGACGGCAAATAGGGCGGTCGGTGACCATTGCCGTAGATGTGCCACAAGTGGTGCAAGTATCAGGCAAAATAAGAAAAATATGGATTGAACCACGGTGCGTTATGCTTTCTTTAGCCCGTTTCGGGTAATTTCAGCATTCATCCAATGCGTTTCACTCTGCACATGATCAGCACGAACATATTTGGCCATACAGGTTCCCATGTTTGTTTCGGAGAATTCTGAGGTTGTTCTGACGACAAAGCCTTCCTGTTTGCTTAGGTCTAGATCAGCCAGTACTGCGTTGACGGCTGCGTCACTGAATGACCCACGATGCAGGACCGATACCGGCTGGATTCCGAGGATGTTGAAACGCTCCACTGTGGAATCCCAAGTTTTTACTGTGCCATCAACGATCCACGCAAAGCCTAGAAAATAGGAATTCAAGTTGTCGTATGCGACTGAGTGGCGTGCAAACAAATATTCGCCCACGATCCGTTCGTTTTCGGCAAGGCTTGGCGAGATCACTGCCGCAAACGCTTTCATCCAATCGCGTGATGCATGATAGCCGCTGTCTGGGCTGCGGGCATGGCACCCACCTTGATAGATTGTGGTATTCTCGCCATCCATTTTCTCGGTGAAAACAACTTCGGTGGCGGCGGTCAGGACGGACAGATCCCGGAGGATTTTGTCGTCGCTCATGACGCCTGGGGAAGTAGGGAGGTGATACGGTCGGCCATATTTTCTCATATTCGAGTTATTGCCTCAATGAGCGAGGTAGTTGAACCTCAAACCGCAACAGCGGTCATTGAGGCAAAAGCGACGAAAGCTCGGTTTGTCTAAGATTTTTGGATGCGGGGCAGTGCGTTAGTGTTGTGTTGGGCGGTCAGGCCCGCGTTGACAAATCTGACAAGGTGGAAGCGGCGGGACGCAAGCGCCGTGCTATGGGGAAAGTACAGGCCCCAGTCCCTGATATCGGTTGGAGTTTCGCGGATTTTTCCGAGTTTGGAGGCGTAGCGTCGATGTCTTGGGTTTAGGACCGGGCCCGTTTTTCGGTCTTGCTGCGGCGGCCTGCGTTCCATCGCGACGCATTGATGGCACTGAGCCAAAGCTTGCCTTTGACCGGCATGTTGCGTGTCGGACCTGAGGAGGCGCAAAAGATGGGCGGTTCATCATGCGGCCCGCTTTCTTGGTGGCGCTCGGGTTCGGGGGATTTGGCGACGCCGGAAGGTCTCGATGATGCGCATCTGTCCGCCACAGTCGGGGCATGGCTCACGTAAAGTGAGGGGTGCCGGGGGATCATCTGCGGGCCGGTCTGGCTCGGCCGATCTGGTCGCTCCAAGAAGCGCACGGATTTGGGCGACTTTCGCTCTGCGTCTACTGCCTGCAAGGAAGCCGTAGTGGCGGAGACGATGGAACCGGTCGGGGAGCACATGCATCAGAAAGCGGCGGATGACCTCGGTTGGCAGGCGCATGACCTTCATGCGGTCACCACGCTTGATCCTGTAATCCTTCCATTTGAACGCCACGGTGTTGGCATCAGCGCTGACGAGGCGACGGTTCGAGATGGTGACGCGGTGGGTGTATCGTGACAGGTATGCCAGCACGGCCTCCGGTCCGCCGAAGGGGTGAAGGGCGGCCAGGAATTGATCCAGTGGATCAATTCAGCCCTGAACGGGCGCAGCCCCGGGGCGGCATGGACCACCCAGTCGGTTTTGCGCAGCGGCGTGAGCCATTCGGCGAGAGCACTGGCCTCTGCCAATTCGGTGAGATCACCGAAGAACCTCAGCTGTCCTGCACGGTGCAAAGCCATGAGGCCTTTGACAAGCAACCGCCGGAGTTCAAGCGTCAAGCAAATGATCCGGGGGATCATTTGTAGCGCAGAACCGCGACAGCACGCGCACATGCAAAAAGAACCCTGGTTTGCACGCGACCCACCGGGTGCCGTCCGGGGACAGGCCACCGCCTGGAACGATCATGTGGATATGCGGGTGATGGGTCAGCGCCGATCCCCGGGTGTGGAGGACGCTGGTCATGCCGATGCAAGCGCCAAGACGTTTGGGATCAGCGGCGATGGTCATCACCGTTTCCGCCGATGCCCTGAATAGCAGGCCATAGACCGCCCGTTTGTTCCAAAGCGCTATGCGTGCGATCTCGGCTGGCAGCGTGAACACCACGTGGAAATACTCGACGGGCAGCAGATCCTCAGCGCGGGCCGCCATCCAGTCGCGCGCCGCCGGTGCCTGACACTTCGGGCAATGCCCCCCTCTCGGCAGATTTGGCTTTGCCAAATCGCCTGCCGGGCAATGGTATCTTGCAGCTGTTGTAGGCGATGTGCTGGTGGTTGCACTTGGTGCAGGCCGCCACATGCCCGCCGAGCGCCTCCGTTCGGCAGGCTTCAATCGCTGACATGACCTTCAACTGCGCCAGGGTCAGATGCCCTGCATTGGCCCGCCGATACGCCGGGCCATGGATTTGAAAGATGTCAGCAACCTCCAGCTTCGGGCGCGGCAATGCCCGCGGTCGTCACTCCGACCTTCGGTCCCGCAGCTGCGCAAGCACCTCGTAGGGGCTGTCGGTGTCGCGGATCCATCGCCCGACAGGGCATTGCGCAGCGATGTCCCGAGAGGGGGCTTGGTCGCCACATGGGTGTATTGCGCCGTCGTACTCAGCTTGGCATGGCCGAGCAGAACCTGGATCACGCGCACATCCGTTCCCGCCTCCAGAAGATGCGTCGCGAAGCTGTGGCGCAAACCATGCAGCGGGCTGCGCGGCTTCTTGATCCCGGCCAGGTGCTTGGCTGCACTGAAGGCGCGATGGAGTTGCCGGGGTGAGAGCGGGTTGATCCGGGGCTTGCCTGGGAACAGCCAGCCATCGGGTCGCGCTTCTTTCCAATAATCCCGCAACAAGCCAAGCAGTCCTGGCGAGAGCATCACCTTGCGGTCCTTGCCGCCTTTGCCCCGGTCGACATGGATCGGCATCCGGTCGCTGTCGATATCGGTGACCTTGAGATTGCAGACCTCCGACGCACGCAACCCGGTGCCATAGGAAATGCTGAGTGCCGCCCGATACGTCAGCCCCGGCCCAGGCGCGACCCTGAGGATCTCGACACCTCTTCGGCGCTGAACACCACGGGTAGCTTGCGCGGCTCCGTGCGAAAATGCAGGCAGTCCTTCCTCTCAGAGCGCTTGCACGTCGTTTCAAAAAAGAACCGCAGCCCGACAAGTCGCGCGTTGTAGGTCGATGGGGTGACGTTCGTGTCGACCATGTGGAGCTGATAGGCGCGCAAGTCTTCAGGCGTCGCAGTGTCCGGCGACCGCCCAAGGAACTCGGCAAGATATCGAACCGCCCTGAGATGCGCCTTCTGCGAGCCTTCGCCCAGCCCTTTGATCCGCATATCTTCGATCATCCGCGCACGCAGCGGTGTTGTCTTGGTGTCCACCATGGGACCCTCCTGTCTGTTGATTGAGAGACCCCAATCGTCAGACAGAAAAGCCCATCTCCAAAATCCCCGTGGTCAGATCACCGCGCCGCCCTCACCACAAGCGCCCTGCCGCGCCAGCGGCTTCGTCCTCGTCCCGCGATCCGGGTTTTAGCTGGTCGAATATGCTGCGGGAGGGAACGAACGGCAGCTTCGGGGAAGCTGCGCTGCAGCGTCGGACCCTATCGCCAAGGTCGCATTTGGGCCGACCTCGGCGGCGGCATTGCCCGTCACTCAGTCTCGGTACTGCGCCGCCGTAAGTCCGGTCCCAGCCCCAAAGCGACCCGCTTCACTTCTTGTTTCGAATGGCTGGACAAAAACTTCGGACCGAGGCAGTCCATTTTAGCATGAGTGTCAACCTAAGCTATCTCGAAGACTGTGAGCGAGTTCGACCGAGTTGGTCGCCTGAAGATGGAGTAGCGTCTTCCTTTTCAGAGTTCTTTTTCACAATGAACGAGCCGCTTAGCTTTGTATGGTTGGCGATTATGGCCCTGTTTCTATGGAAAAGGAGCATGTTGTTTAGCGTGCTTCTCCCGCTGCTGTCATTGTGGCTTTGGGCTGATTGGAACTGGTTGAAATACTATTTGGATGATGACCTCTACCATGGGCAACTAGGCGGCTGCGTAGGCTCTCTTGCGGTCACAAACATTGTTCTCTTGACGGCGTTTTTGCTTGGCATACTTGCAGCGTTTTGGCGATGGCTCAGGCGAACATGAAATGTCCGCTCCGTCCGGAAGTCTCCCAGTTCGCCGTCAGTCCGATTTTCACTCGCAGCGAATGGCCGGAATGCGGGCTGCGACCGCAGAATCGTGAAGGTGGAACGAAGGTCGGCCTTGGACCGCACTTGAAAACGGCCCAAGTCTTTCGATTTCAACAGCTTCGGAGATCGCCGGTGCGTCCTCATGTTCGACGCCAAGGTATCGAACGGTACTGTCCATCTTCGTGTGGCCAAGCAAAAGCTGTACCGCACGCAGGTTTCCAGTCTTGCGGTAGATGTGCGCGACCTTGGTTCTCCGCATGGAATGCATACCAAATGATGTTGGATCGAGTCCGATGGATTTGACCCATTCACGAACAAGCCGCGCATATTGACGGGTCGAAATGTACAAGCGCTCATGAAAACGCCCCGGCCAAAGGAAATCCGAGCCGATCATCAAAGGCTCCTCCATCCATCTCAAGATTGATTTGCGTGTGCCCTCGGTGATCTCAAATCGCACTGGGCGTTGCGTCTTGCTTTGGATGATCGAAGCTCGTTCCTTGACCTGACCTGAGGCGTAGATACCCGCAACCTTCAGCTTCACTAAATCGCATCCACGAAGCTTGCTATCGATGGCTAGGTTGAACTGCGCCAGATCGCGATGGTTCTCTGCGATCTCAAGACGCACGCGGATTGCCAAACATGCTTTGGCATCAAAGGACGTTTCTGTCCGACGACGCGGCCCTTGTTCCAGGCAGGGCGACAAGCTCGAATGGCGGGTAAGTTTGCAATGGTCATGATGGATCATCCCATCCACCACGATCCACCACAGCGCCAACCAGACGTTGGCAACTCAGCTTAGCATGCCCATGTGCACGTATGGAGAAGGTCGGGTGAGTGAACCGCTCCGGGTTTTCCTGAGGCTGATTGTCATTAGTTACGCGGCCATGTTTTCAGTTTCCCGAGTCGCGTAGAAGTTTGCCTCAGCTTCGGCTGGCGGGATGTTCCCGATGGGCTCGGGAAGGCGGCGGTTGTTGAACCAGCCGACCCATTCCAGAGTCGCGTATTCCACTGCCGCGAAGCTGCGCCAAGGGCCGCGGCGATGGATAACCTCAGCCTTGAAGAGGCCATTGATGTTTCGGCCAAGGCATTGTCATAGCAGTCGCCAACGCTTCCCACGGATGGTTCGATGCCCGCATCCGCCAGGCGCTCGGTGTAGCGAATGGACAGATATTGCGAGCCGCGATCATTGTGGTGAACCAAGCCCATGGCCTTCGTTGGTTTCCGGTCGTGAACAGCCTGCTCCAGTGCATCCAGGACGAAACCGGTCTGTGCAGATGTGCTTACCCGCCAGCCGACGATCTTGCGCGCATGGGCATCGATGACGAAAGCGACATAGACAAAGCCCTTCCAGGTAGCGACATAGGTGAAATCGCTGACCCAAAGCATATGGGGTGTGTCCCCTTGACACAAGTTTTCCGCTTGTTCTCGCAAACGTAATGTTGTTCGCGTGACGAGTTCAACTTGACGTTTTACGCCGACACCACTAAGAGTCGAATTATGACAAACGAATCCCACATCATCTTGCGCTTGCGTGCAGAAGCCGAAAAGAAGCGCACTGCTGCTTTGGATCGTGCGGAGAAAGCGCAGCGCGAAGCCGAACGTTTCAGCGTCGAGGTTGAAGCTTACGACAAGGCTATCAAAGCCATGGAGCGCGCGGGGATCGCTGATGCCCTGAAGGATGTAGACTTTGATCTGGACGTGACGCCGAAAGTAGGCGCATCGGACAAATGGGTCAGTATCTACAAGGCTCTCCACGCTACCGCAGACGCGCCTTACAGCTATGAGGACATCGGCGCAGCGGTTGAACTGGCAGGGCACGAGGCAAGCGCAGGCGGTCAGCGCACGCAGATGATGAATGCCGTCAAAGCGGGGTGGTTTGACCGTGTTGGACACGGGAAGTTTGAATTTACAGATTCTGGTTTGGCGCTTATTGGCGCAAACCAGAAAGAGAATGAGCCGCCCTTGGGCGGCTCAGAAGCAGGGGAAGGTGACACTTCTCCTAAATTTGCAGGCGGATACGAGTTCGGGGACCCGCCTGGTAAACATCCTGACCCCTCAGGCCAGACCCGGCACTGGAAGACGCCGGGAACTTGATCGGGGGTGGTTCTATGGAACCATTAACCGACCTCCAGATCACGGAATGACTAGCTAGCGTCCGTGATGTGCAGCCCCGTTGGGGGACCAAGAGCGGGTGGCCATGGCCACCCGTTCGCCTATTGGAATTTCTATGCTACAATCGATTGCAAGTCAAGAATCTTGGAGCGAATCCAGCATGTTATCTTTGCGTGAAGCGATAGAAGCCGGGCGTTTACAAGAGTTTATCGCGCAAGAGGAAGCCCGAGGCGCTGGCCCGATCAGCGGGGCGGAATTTGATCTAACCGCCTCTGCCGTTATCAGAACGCCGCAACCAATCGATCAAACATCAGGTTCACCTCGCCGCGATGGTTCGCGCGAAAAGTGAATTCGTCCAGATACTTGCGCATGTGCCTTTGGCTGATTGAAACGTGAGTGCCACGGATCGAGTGCTTGAAGTGACGCCAAAAGCTTTCAACGTGGTTGGTGTGGTGCATGGTGTCGGTTTCGGCGTCGTAGATCGTCCATTGCTTGGCCCCATGCTTGACCGCAACGTGGGTGTAGCCCTCGCCTTTCAGTAAGCTGTAGCTATAAAGTTCATCTGTCGAAACAGTCGCACCGGCATCAACGGTCTTAAGTGTTTCAGCTCGAAGGGTTTTCAGCTTCACGTCAGGGACAATCTCAGTCACCAGACGCCCGCCACGCTGCTTGAAGCCCATGACAATTGTTTTGCCAGCCGCACCGCGACCACGCTTGCCGGGGCGCTTACCGCCAATGTATGCTTCGTCAATCTCGACATGACCCTGCAGCATCGCCTTAAGGTCATGCTTGTCCATTTGCTCGCGGATTTTGTGTCCGATCCGCCATGCGGTCTTATAGGTCACCCCAAGCTGGCGTTGCAGTTCTTTGCCGGAAACGCCGTGGCGTGTCGTGACAAACAGGTAGATCGCGTAAAACCAAACTTGGAGCGGCGTGCGTGTGTCCTGAAAGATCGTGCCAGCCGTGGGGTAGACATGATCACCGCAGGCAGCGCAGGCAAACGCACGGCGGTCGCTCATGCGGTGGAACGTGCTTTCGACGCCGCAGGCCCGGCAGACGTGACGCGCTCCGAAACGGACGTTGAAGATATGCTCAAGGCAAGCTTCATCATCGGGGAACCGCTTGAAAAAATCGCGGACGCTAAAGTCTGGAGATGATGATTTGTTCTTTTCCATGCCCTCAATTTATCGAATGCGTTTACTTGTGTCAAGGGGATAAGCCCCAAGCATATTGGGTGCCGGGACGCGGAACTCGCGGTTAACCTTGTCCAGCAGGCACGGGGCCCTCTTGTCCGAGATCGTTGCCCGGTGAGGTTTACCGCGGATGATGCCTTGGATGTCCATGTCTCGCATCAGACGTGCTACCGTGCAACGCGCGACATCGATGCCTTCCCGGACAAGCTGCCGCCAGACCTTGCGGACGCCGTAGGCCTTGTAGCTCTCCTCCCAGACGCGTTCGATCTAGGGCCGCAGGGCGGCATCACGACGGGCACGGACCGACAACCGAGCCGGATCAGCCCGCTTCGCCAGATGATCATAGTAGGTGGAAGGAGCAATCGGCAGTACCGCGCAGGTCGGCTCGACCCCGTGCGCATCCCTGTGCGCCTCAACGAAGTCCACCATCACTTCGACCGGCGGTCGAGCTCCGCCATCGCAAAATATGCGCTGGCCTTACGAAGGGTCTCGTTGGCCTGGCGCAACTCGAGGTTCTCGCGCTCCAAGGCCTTCATCTTCTCGGCCGTCTCGCTGGAAACGCCTGCGCGCTTGCCGCTGTCGACCTCGGCCTTTTGACCCAGTCATTCAGCGTGACCGCCTGCCAGCGAGACCCGTGCTGACCCTCGTTCTCGAGGACCATCCGCACGGCGCGTTCGCGCACTTCAGGCGAAAGTTTGTTCGTAGTCTTGCTTATGATGCTCCACCTTACTCTGGAGTTGGAGCCTCCGCCAAATCTGGAGCGGTTCATATCCACCAGATGCCGTACCATAGACTATTAAGCCCCGGCAGAACGAGCAACCAGATGCCCTCCTGCATTCAATGCAGCAACAACAGGAACAAGTGGTAAGGGCATGCAGGTTTCCCTGAAGCGTTTTGGCTCTTGGGGCAGCGATCGTCACAACCCAAGGCGCATTGCGTATTGGCTTCAGTCAACCACCTAACCCCACCCCCGTCTGGGCCCTCCCCGCGAGGCTATCCAGCCGGGGTTTCCTCCCCCTTTTTCCCGACCCGTCCCTGAACAGACCTCCACCACCGGGATTCCTCCCTCTCTCACAGTAAGTCTGTGCATTACTCGTACCTATTCCTCGACTGTCTCCCTCTATTCAGAACGACCCCCCAAGAGCCCAACCAGAGGCCCACTCTGTGGCCCCTACTGCACCCCTCCCACAGGACATATCCCACCGTAGAAAGGCCCCCAGGAATGCCCCAGTTAGGCTCTCTGGCAGGGTAAGGCGAAGAAAGGGATCATCAGGCTGGAATTCCTACCACCCCAGCCACTTATCCTTCTTAAAGCTGATCGAACCGGCCCTATTTCAAAGAGGGTCGAGGTGTCCATGTCGATCAGGGCAAGAGAGGCTGAACCTCCCTCTTGATGCCGGCTTATTCGCGGATCTCGTCGGTGCCGACACCCCACAGGTTCTCTTTCGGCGCCCAGCCGCGATAGCCGCCGGCAGAGATTCGGCACCAGTCCTGTGTGCAGGTCCCCAGCCGGGCCACAACGCCCATCTCGAAATGGGCCGCGACCTGCGAGGCCGGGTCAGGGCGGGCGTATAGCGGCATCATGTCCTTTTCCACCAGAACCGTGCGCACGCCCGACAGCAATGCGTAGTGGACCCAGCCGCCGGCGCCATCGCGGTCCTGGACCTTACGCCAATGGCCGTGCTCGGCGGTGATCTGCAACGGCATGTCGCGCCGCTTGAACACCCAGTCGATGCGATGCGTCAGCGAGGGGCCGCGCCGCACATTGCCCTCGTTCGCCTTCATCGAGACAAAGCGGGGAATCGGCAGATTGGTCACCGCTCCGCGCACGGCCTCCTGGGCCTGTGGCGCGACGGGCGCCAGGGTCACCAAAGCCGAGAGGATCGCCGCCGCGAGGGGGCGCATGAAACTGTTGAAACTTGTCACTGTCTGCCTGCCGGAATGTCTGCCTGCTCTATCGGAAAAAGCCTGCGTCATTTGCGCATGGGGTTCTTGTGCCCCGCTCTCTCCTGCGCCACGATGCCATGGCGCGCATCGAATTGCAAAGCCGTGGGAGAGCTCAAGTGCCAAGAGAACGTCTGAGTGTTGTCGTTACGCGACGGTTGCCCGAGGTGGTGGAAACCCGCTTGAGCGAACTGTTCAATGTCCGCCTGCGGGATGACGACACGCCAATGTCGCGCGACGAGCTGGCCGCGGCGCTGCGCGAAGCCGATGTGCTGGTGCCGACGCTGAACGACCGCATCGACGCGGGCCTGCTGGCGCAGGCGGGCGAGCGGATGCGGCTGATCGCCAATTACGGGGCGGGGGTCGATCACATTGATGTGGCCACGGCGCGCCAGCGCGGCATTCTGGTGTCGAACACGCCCGGCGTGCTGACCGACGACACCGCCGACATGACCATGGCGCTGATTCTCGCTGTCACCCGCCGCATCCCCGAGGGGCTGGCGGTGATGCAAAAGAACGAATGGACCGGCTGGGCGCCCACCGCGCTCTTGGGCGGGCGTGTCGGCGGCCGTCGCCTGGGCATCCTGGGCATGGGGCGGATCGGTCAGGCGGTCGCCCGGCGCGCCAGCGCCTTTGGCATGCAGATCCATTATCACAACCGCCGCCGCTTGCGCCCCGAGGTCGAGGATGCGCTGGAAGCGACCTGGTGGGACAGTCTGGATCAGATGATCGCGCGGATGGACGTGATCTCGGTCAACTGTCCGTCGACGCCCTCGACCTTTCATCTGATGAACGCGCGACGGCTGAAGCTGATGAAGCCCACCGGCGTCATCGTCAACACCTCGCGTGGTGAGGTGATCGACGAAAACGCGCTGACCCGAATGATTCGTACAGGCGAAATCGCGGGGGCGGGGCTCGACGTCTACGAACATGGCACCCAGGTGAACCCGCGCCTGCGCGAATTGCCCAATGTCGTGCTGCTGCCGCATATGGGCTCGGCCACGCTGGAAGGCCGGATCGAGATGGGCGAGAAGGTGATCATCAACATCAAAACCTTCGCCGATGGTCACCGGCCCCCGGATCAGGTGGTGCCTGCGATGCTGTAATGGGCGAAGTTTGAAAGTTCTTCTTTTGGCCGCAGATCGGGACTATTTCCTGATATGTGGTCAAATATTGGGACGTTGTTGCGACATATTGTGAGAAATCGCAATCTTGTTCCTATGTCAATTGCGGGATTGCGCACATTGATATGTGCGGCGGCTATGCTGTTCGGAAGGCTTCCCCAGAGGTACCCTTGGTCCGGGAAACTCTCGGAACCCCGGCTTTATCGTGGAGGAACACATGCGCATTCGCTGGCAGGAAAGTCTTTGTCTTTTGTGGGTCGGAGCCGCGACCCCGCTATTTGCACAACAGGCTGCGGACGCGGTGGCGCCCGAAGGCGCTGCAACAGGGCAGGTCAGGCCGTTCTCTGCCGTGGTCGAGGCCGGGCAGGCCGCCAAGGAGGCGGGGCAGCCGGTCGAGGCGGAAAACTGGATGGTCGCCGCCGCCAACCCGCTTGCGGTCATGGCCGGGGGCAATGTGCTGCGCCAGGGCGGTACCGCCGCCGATGCGATGGTTGCTGTGCAGACCGTGCTGGGCCTGGTCGAGCCGCAAAGCTCCGGGCTCGGCGGCGGCGCCTTCCTGGTCTGGTACGATGGCAACACCGGGCAGATGACCACGCTCGACGCCCGCGAAACCGCCCCGCGCGAGGCGACGCCCCGGCTGTTTCAGGATGCCGATGGCCAGCCGCTCAAATTCTTTGACGCCGTGGTCGGCGGTCTTTCGGTCGGCACGCCGGGCACGCCCGCCCTGCTGGAAGAGGCGCATCGCCGCTGGGGTCAGGCCAATTGGGGGTCGCTGTTCGGCGATGCGATCTGGCTCGCCGAGAACGGGTTTACCGTTTCGCCCCGGCTGGCAGGTCTGGTCGAAGGGGATGCCGAGAAGCTTGGCCGCTTCCCGGAAACGGCGGCCTATTTCCTGCCCGGTGGCGCCGCCATCAAGGCGGGGGATACGCTGAAGAACCCCGCCTATGCCGCCACCCTGCGGGCGCTGGCCGCCGAAGGATCGGCTGCCTTCTACGGCGGCCCCATCGCCGCCGATATCGTGCGCACCGTCCGCAACGCCGAGGGCAATCCCGGCGTGCTCTCGGGCGCCGATCTGGCGCTTTATCAGGTGATCGAGCGTGAGCCGGTCTGTGCCAGCTACCGCGCCTTTGAGGTCTGCGGCATGGGGCCACCCTCGTCGGGCGCGCTGACGCTGGGCCAGATTCTCGGACTTCTGGAACCCTATGACCTGGCGGCGCTGGGTGCGGAAAACCCCGAAAGCTGGCGGTTGATCGGCGACGCCTCGCGCCTCGCCTTTGCCGACCGGGGCCGCTATATGGCGGACAGCGATTTCGTGCCGATGCCGACCAAGGGGCTGGTCGACCCCGACTATCTGAAAACGCGCAGCGAATTGCTCGCCGGGCCAAATGCGCTGGAAAGCGTCGCACCGGGCAACCCCGAGTTCGACCACGCTTCGAACTGGGCAGATGATATCTCGCTTGAGCTGCCCTCGACCTCGCATATCTCGATCGTGGACCGCTATGGCAACGTGCTGTCGATGACTACCACCATCGAGAACGGCTTTGGCTCGCGGCTGATGACGAACGGTTTCCTGCTCAACAACGAGCTGACCGATTTCTCGTTCAAGACCCATGACAATGGCGTGCCCATCGCCAACCGGCTGGAGCCGGGAAAACGCCCGCGTTCCTCGATGGCGCCCACCATCGTCATGCAGGACGGCAAGCCCGTGCTGGCCATCGGCTCGCCCGGCGGCAGCCGCATCATCGGCTATGTCGCCCAGTCGATCATCGCCTGGGCCGATTGGAGCATGAACGTACAACAGGCGCTGAACGCGCCCCATCTGGTCAACCGCTTTGGCACCTATGACTTGGAAGAGGGCACCGATGCGGCCGGGATGGAAGAGGCGCTGACAGGTCTCGGCTACAAGGTCTCGGTGCGGGCGCTGACCTCGGGCCTGCATGCCATCGAGATCGGTGACACGCTCAAGGGTGCTGCCGATACCCGCCGCGAAGGTATCGCATTGGGTGAATGAGCAGGTCGGGGTTTGTGGGTATTGACCCACAAGCCCGTCGCTCTCTACTTAACACATGAACCTCGGCGGCACAGGCCCGCCGGGGTCGAACCGGGGGGAAGACATGGCTCAGATCACCGCATTGCCGCGCAACGAAACCGGCATCGAAACAGTGATCGGCATCCTCAGGCAGCGCTTTGGCGACCGGCTGCAGACCGGCCAGGCGATCCGCGAGCAGCATGGCCATACCACCACCTGGATCCAGAACCAGCCACCCGACGCGGTGGTCTTTCCCACCTCGACCGCCGAAGTGTCCGAGATCGTGAAAACCTGCGCCGAACACAAGGTGGCGGTCATTCCCTTCGGCACCGGCACCTCGCTCGAGGGGCACGTGAACGCGCCCGCCGGTGGCATCTCGGTCGACCTGATGCAGATGAACAATATCCTCGCTGTGCATGCCGGCGATCTGGATTGCGTGGTTCAACCCGGCGTCACCCGCGAACAGCTCAACACCCATCTGCGCGATCAGGGCCTGTTCTTCCCCATCGACCCCGGTGCCAATGCCTCGCTGGGTGGCATGGCCTCGACCCGCGCCAGCGGTACCAATGCGGTGCGCTATGGCACGATGAAGGACAATGTTCTGGCGCTAGAAGTGGTGATGCCCGATGGCGAGGTGATCCGCACCGCGCAACGGGCCAAGAAGACCTCGGCCGGTTATGACCTGACCCGCCTGATGATCGGCGCCGAGGGTACGCTGGGCATCATCACCGAAATCACCCTGAAACTGCAGGGCATCCCCGAGGCGATCTCGGCAGCGCGCTGCTCCTTCCCGACGGTCGATGCCGCCTGTCAGGCGGTGATGACCACGATCCAGTTCGGCATCCCGGTGGCGCGGATGGAACTGCTGGACGTGATCGCGGTGCAGGCGGTCAACGCCTATTCCAAGCTCGACCTGCCGGAAACGCCGCTCTTGCTGCTGGAGTTCCACGGGTCCGAGGCGGGTGTCGCCGAACAGGCCGAACTCTTCGGCAGCATCGCCGAAGAAAACGAAGGCAGCGGTTTCGCCTGGACCACCTCGACCGAGGAGCGCAACCGGCTCTGGAAGGCGCGGCACGAATTCTACTGGGCTTCGCTGCAACTGCGCCCGGGCTGCTCGGCGCTGGCCACGGATGTCTGTGTTCCGATCTCGCGGCTGGCGGAATGCGTCAATGCCGCCACCGCCAAGGCCGAGGAGCTGGGCCTGTTCGCACCGCTGGTAGGCCATGTGGGCGACGGCAATTTCCACATCTCACCGCTCATCGACAAGGACGATCCGGCCGAGGTCGCCACGACCGAGGCGTTCACCGCCTGGCTGGCCGAACTTGCCATTTCCATGGATGGCACCTGCACCGGGGAACACGGGATCGGTCAGGGCAAGCGCGCCTACCTGAGCCGCGAACTGGGCCAGACCCCGCGCTACATGGCGGCGATCAAGGCCGCGCTCGATCCACTTGGCATCATGAACCCGGGAAAGATCCTCTGACGGGCGCGGGGACGCCGACAGAGATTTTTCGTCGAAAAATCTCGCCTCTGGCGAGCGTACCCTGAAAAACCTGAAGGGCGGGACCCGCGAAACCGTGCGCCATACCGAGCGAGGTCGGTTTTGCACGCTTTTGCGTCGGATGGACTTGGCTTGTGCGAAGGGGCTTCGGCATAAACCATCCCAAAGAGACTCAACCCGGAGAGCGGTCCCATGAAAACCCAAGTCAAAGCACTGGTCGTCGGCGGCGGTGCCGTTGGCACCTCGATCGCCTACCATCTGGCCAAGGCGGGCTGGAACGATGTCATGCTGATCGAGCGGGACGAGCTGACCTCCGGCTCGACCTGGCACGCGGCGGGTCTGCTGCCGCTGTTCAACATGTCCTATGCAACCACCCATATCCACCAGTACTCGGTCGATTTCTACAAGACCCTGGAAGAGGAAACCGGCCTGAATGCCGGTTTCGCCGTGGTCGGCAACCTGCGCATGGCGCAAACGCAGGATCGTATGGACGAGTATATGCTCTATGCCTCGACCGCCGAGACCTGCGGCGTGAAATACGAATGGCTGACCCCGGACCAGATCAAGGAACGCTGGCCGCTGATCGAGACCTCGGACCTCAAGGGCGCGATCTATCACACCGAGGACGGCTATATTAACCCCGCCGACGTGACCCAGGCGATGGCCAAGGGTGCACGCCAACGCGGCGTGGATATCGTGCGCAAGATGCAGGCCGATGCCTTCCACTGGAACGGCACCCACTGGGAAGTCACCTGCACCAAGATGGTGGAAAAGGGCGGCAACCTGGTGCCCTCCGACGAACAGGTTGTGATCACCGCCGAGCATGTGGTCACCGCATCGGGCAACCATGCGCAGCGCACCGCCAAGCTGCTGGGCATCAAGATGCCCGCGATCCCGGTCGAGCACACGTTCATCGTCATGGATCAGGACCCCGAGCTGGTCAAATGGCGCGAGGCGGGCAACCCGGAACACCCCGTCGTGCGCGATGCCGACAACGAATCCTATGCCCGCGAGGAACGCGGCGGCTGGATCCTGGGCATCTACGAGCACGGCGCGCCCGCGCGGTTCGAATACGGCGTGCCTGACAGTTTCCGCGCCGACCTGTTCCCGCTCGATCTGGACCGGATCGCCGATCAGTACATGGCGATGGCCGAGCGCGTGCCCTCTTGCGCCGAAAGCGGCCTCAAGGACGATTTCAACGGCCCGATCTGCTACACCCCCGATGGCAACCCGCTGGTCGGCCCGGCGCCGGGCCTGCGCAACATGTGGCTGGCCGAAGGCTTCTCCTTTGGCATCACCGCCGCGGGCGGCACCGGCTATTACCTGGCCCAGATGATGGTCGACGGCGAGGCTGAGATCGACATGGCCTCGCTCGACCCCAAGCGCTACAGTTCGAACTGGATGACCACCGAGTTCGCGGCGCGCAAGAACGAGGAATGCTATAGCCACGTCTATATCCTGCACCACCCGGATGAAGAGCGCGAGGCCTGCCGCCCGCTGCGCACCGCGCCCGCCTATGACCGGCAGAAGGCGCTTGGCGCGCAGTTCGGTTTCGTCAACGGCTGGGAACGCCCCAACTATTACGGCCCGCTCGATGCGCCCGAGAATTTCGACCATGACGCGCGCAGCTTCCGCCGTGGCGGCTGGTGGCAATATGCGGTGGAAGAGGCCAAGGCGATCCGCAACGGCGTAGGCCTGATCGACGCCACCGCCTTTACCAAGCACGTTGTCAAGGGCCCCGGCGCCACCCAGTTCCTGGATTGGTTCACCTGCAACAAGCTGCCGAAAGTGGGCCGGATCAACCTGACCTATGCGCTGACCAGCGCCGGCACCACCCGCACCGAATACACCATCGTGCGCAATGGCGAGAACAACTACTATATCGTCTCCGCCGGGGCCTGGACGGAGTATGACGCCGACTTCCTGCGCAAGGCGGCCGAGGACAAGATGGAGGAGTTCGGCTATATCGAGATCCAGGATGTCACCACCCAGTGGGGCGTCTTTGCCATCGCTGGGCCCAAATCGCGCGACGTGCTGAAAGAGGTGATCAAGGACGCCGATCCCGAAACCGCGCTGTCCAACAAGCGTTTCCCGTGGCTGTCGGCACGTCAGATCGAATTGGGCATGTGCCCCGTGAACGCGATCCGTGTGGCCTATACGGGTGAGCTGGGCTGGGAATTGCATCACCCGATCGAGATGCAGCGCTACCTGTGGGACCTGCTGCTGGCTGCCGGTGAAAAACACGGGATGAAGCTGGTTGGCGCCCGCGCCCAGAACTGGCTGCGGCAGGAGAAGAGCTATCGCGCGTTTGGCACCGAACTGGGCCGTGACGCGACCCCGCTCGAGGCCGATCTACCGCGTTTCGTGGACCTTGGCAAAGACTTCCACGGCAAGGCCGAGATGGAGGCCAAGGGCATCCGCTCGAAATGCTGCACCCTGCTGATCGACGGCCCGTCGGACGCCGATCCCTGGGGCCGTGAGGCGCTCTATACCCCCGAAGGCGCGCGCGTCGGGCGCCTGACATCGGGCGGCTATTCGGTGGCCTTCGAAAAGTCGATCGGCATGGGCTATGTGAAGCCCGAACTGGCGGTCGAAGGCACGAAGCTGAAGGTCAAGATGCTCGATCAGCTTTGGGATGCGGTCGTGACCTGCGACAGCCCCTATGACCCCAAGAACGAGACCATCCGCAAGGACGGCTGACGTCGGCCTTGAGAATGAGAGACGGCCCCGGAGCCCCGGGGCCGTTCTTGTTTCAGCCGCCCGGTTTGAAATCGGCGCTGCTGATCACGCCATCGCCGTTCTTGTCGAGCATGTCGAAGAAGGCGGCGGATTTTGCGGTGAATTCCTCGGCCGAGACCAGACCATCGCCATCTGCATCGTTGAAGGCGCGGTCCATCGCCTGATCGACCAGTGCCATCGGCCCCTTGCGGCCGCCGGCATTGGCCTCGATATCGGCGCGCCGGGTCTCGTCGAACAGGTCGTATTCGGCGGTATCCAGCGCGCCATCCTCGTTCTGATCAAACATCACGAAGATCTCGCCGCGTTTCTCGACGATCTCGGCGGCGCTGATCAGCGCGTCGCCGTCCATGTCCCAGTTTTCGATGAAATGCGCCCCGGGCGCGCCCTGGGCCAGGGCGGCGGTGCCAAGGGCACAGGCGGAAGCAAGGAGGAGAAGGCGCATCAGAGTTACTCCTGTTTGACGGCACTCACAGGTCAAACGGGCGATGCGCCCCGATCCGTCGGGCCATTTCGCCGCAGGGGGCGCTCCCGCCCGTCGGATGCGCATCAAAGATGCACCCCCTCCCGTTGGGCCGGGCGCCGCGCGGGGCGCGGCGCGGGCGCTCAGAGAGGTGCCGCCCCGCGCAGGGCCAACTGCTGCAGGATCGAGGCAAGGGCCATTGCGGCCAGCAGAATCGCGGTTTTCATCAGCGCGCTCCCAATCATGTGTTCCGGTATCACCTGAAACGGCCGGGAGGCGCTGTTCCGTCGGGTTATCCTTCGGCGGTCTCGTTCAGCTCCATGTGACCGCCACCGCGCGACAGCACCCGGCGCAGGATCGGTTCGAAGAACTCCAGCGGTTTGGTCGGGTAGTCCGGGTCAAAGGCGCATTGGTCGTACTCATGGCAGAAGTACCGCGCGTCCTCCCAATAGGGGCTGTCGCGATACTTGTCGCGCGCGTTGCGGTCGCCGCCCCAATAGTGGTTGTAGTAATAGCCCTGGAACACGCAATGATGTTGCAGGATCCAGTGACATTTCTCGCTGACATAGGGTTTCATCATCGCCGCGGCCAGTTCGCCATGATTGTAGGGCGACAGGATATCGCCCACGTCATGCACCAGCGCGGCCACCACGATCTCATCCTCGGCGCCATCGGCATGGGCGCGGGTCGCGGCCTGCAGGCAATGCTGAAAGCGGTTGATCGGATAGGGGGTCCAGGCCTCGTCCAGCGAGCGGATCGCGTCCAGTATCCGCTCGGGCAGGGCGGCGTTATAGGCCTCTTCATATTCCATCACCGCGTCCCAATCGGCCTGGGTGGCCTCTTCGAAACTGGTCCAGGTGGGTTTTTGTGATTTGTCCAGCATGCGCGCTTTCCTTGTTGCTTGTTCCAATGCTAGCGCGGCCTCACCGAACAGAAAAACGAATTGATTTGCTCAATCTGATGTAGAAACATGATCAGATGCAAATTTCCGCGCTCGAAACCTTTCTGGCTATCGCTTCTAGCGGCAGTTTTCATGCCGCCGCGCGGCACCTGAACGTGACGCAGACGACGGTCAGCGCCCGGATCAAGGCGCTGGAATCGGCCCTGGGGGCGCAGCTGTTCGAGCGGGGGCGGGGCGGTACCCGGCTGAGTGCGGCGGGGTTGCGGCTGATGCCTCATGCCGAACAGATGCTGCGCAGCTGGGATTTCGTCTCGGCCGAGATCGCCAGCGATCCCGGTGCGCGCGGTGCCTTGCGGCTGGGGGCGCAGCTGTCGCTGTGGGATGCGCTGCTGGCCGATACCGCCATCTGGCTGGAGCGTGAGCGCGGCGTGCTGCCCTTTACCCTGAACTATGACCATATGCTGGATATGGGCGATGCGGTGGCGGGTCGGCTTCTCGATCTGGCGCTGGTTCACGAACGGCCCAGCCAGCCCGGGGTCGAGGTGGTCGACCTCGCAGACGAGCGGTTGACGCTGGTGGCGGATCGCCCGCTGCGCCTGGGTCCGGACGAGATGCCGCTTTTTATCAATCTGGCCTTCTGCGCCGAATACGACCGTCAGTGGCAGCAGGTGATGCCGCCGGGCAGCCGTCAGCATATCGTTCTGGGCAATACGGCCATGGGCCTGCGCTATCTGATGCGGCGGGGCGGGGTGGGTTATTTCCCGGACGCTATGATCGCCGGCCCGCTGGCGCGGGGCCGGCTGCATGCGGTTGCGGGTGCGCCGACGATGCGGCTGGCCTGCCGCGCGATCTATTTGCGCGACAATCCGGGCTGGGCACAGATCGAGGCGGCCCTCGAAGGCGTGCGGGCGCTGCGGGACTCAGCCCGGGCCTAGCCGGTCAGATCGTCAAAGCATTCCAATGCCTTGGCCGCATACATCATCGACGGCCCGCCGCCCATCTGGATCGACATGGCCAGAACGTCGGACAATTCCGCCCGGCTGGCGCCCGCCTTGACCAGCGCCTCGACATGCAGCGAGATACAGGGCTCGCAGCGCGAGGCGATCGAGATTCCCAGTGCCACGAATTCCTTGGTCTTGAAATCCAGCGTACCGCCTTCCTTGACCGTCTTGCCCAGCGCGCCAAAGGCGCGGGCGGTGTCGGGAATGGCCCCATGCAGATTGCGCAGCCCCGCGCGGGTGGCTGCCAGCTTGTCGTTCCAGCTCATTTGAATGCCCCTACATATCTGTTCATCGGCATGTGTAGGGGCGATACGCGGAGCGGCCTTGATCTGGATCAGATGCGCGGTTTTTCGGCGATCAGAGCGAGGTTGTTGGCGGGCATTTCGACCACCTCGGCCAACTCCAGCCCGGCTTCCTGCATCCGGTCGATGATGTCGAAATCGTCCTTGTAACCGATTTCCGGGTCCTGCGCCGTCAGCGCCGCGTGGAAGCGTTCGTCGCCCTCGCTGGTCAATTCGCCCGCCCGCATGAAAGGGCCGTAGATCACCAGCCGCCCGCCCGGCGCCAGCGCTGCGGCGGCCTCGGAGATCAGGGTTGCAGCCTCCCCTTCGGAAATCAGATGGAGGAGGTTGATCAGTACCACCAGATCCTGACCCGCCCAGTCCGCGCCCCATCCGGGGCGCGTCGCGTTCAGCTCTTGCGCCGGGGCGACAGTGTCCAGGGCTTCGCAATAGGCATCGATGCTGGCGCGGCGTTGTGCGTCCACCTCGGTCGGTTGCCACTGCAGCCCGGGCAGCCGCGCGGCAAAGGCACTGACATGCTGGCCGGTGCCGCTGGCCAGTTCCAGCGCGCGGCCCTGATGCCGGGCCACCTGCGCTAGCAGGTCGCAGAGCGCGGCCATATTGCGTTCCGCCGCAGGCGCCACCATGCGTGCGCCGTCGCCCTGCGTGGCGATACTGGCAACCGAGGGCGGCGTGCGGCTCATCTGAGGCGCTCCGGCCGCAGCTGCGCCACCATCCTGGCTTCGATCTCAGGCGCGGCGCCTGTCACCAGGTCACACAGCAGTTGCGAGGCCGCAGGCGAGGTCTGGAACCCATAGCCGCCCTGACCGGCGCACCAAATGAAATCGCGCTGATCCGGGTCCGGCCCCAGCACCAGCACCCGATCGGGGGCAAAGCTGCGCAAGCCCGCCCAGTTGCTATCCATCCGGGTGACCTCCTCGGTCACCATCTCCTGATAGCGCGCCAGCCCTTCGGCCAGCACCATGTCATCGGCCCAGGCGTCCTGCGGTTCGACCGGGTCGGCATCGGCGGGGGAAATGATCAGTTTCCCCGCGTCAGGCTTGGCGTACCAACTCTCGCCGGCGCCCATCAACATCGGCCAGCCACTCAGGTCATGACCGCCCGGCGCGGGAATGCGCGCCATCGAGCGGCGGTAGGGTTGCAAACCGATCGGCGCCACCCCGGCCATCACAGCCACCTGATCGGCCCAGGCGCCCGCGGCATTGACGATGTTGCGCGCCTCGAACACCTCTCCGGCCTCGACCTGCCAGACCGCGCCGTGTGCAATGCGGCTCACCCGTTGCCGGGTCAGCACCGCGCCGCCATTGGCGCGGATCACGCGGGCGAAATCCTGCATCAGCCGGTCGGTGTCGATATCCCAGGCCTCGGCATGATAGGCGGTATAGACCACCGTTTCCGGGTTCAGGATGGGCACCATGGCGCGGGCCTCGTCCAGCGAGACCGGCGTCATCTCCATATCGACGATATCGGCCTGAAACGCCTCCGCCTGATCGGCAGCGCCCACCAGCATCAGCCCGCGCGGGGTCAGATAGCCGCCGTTGGCTGTATGGTGATACGCGGCGCTGGCCCGGTTCAGCGCGACCACCGCCGGTTTGCCATAAGCCTGCTCGAACAGCGCCGCCGAGCGGCCCGAGGCGTGGTATCCCAGCGCCTCTTCGGCCTCGAGCACCGTGACCTTGCCATGCGCCGACAGGCGGGCGCCCGCGCTCAGGCCCGCGATGCCGCCGCCGATCACCAGAAAGTCGATCATGCCTGTTCCTCGATCCTGTCCGTCGCCGGGGGCGGTGTCGGGCTGAGTGCCGTGAGCCGCGCGTAAAGCTCTGGCGGCATTTCATAGTTCATCGCCGCCAGCGAGGGCCGCAACTGTTCGGCCGAGCGGGCCGAAATGATCGGCTGCGCGCCCAGCGGGCTGGCCGCCACCCAGGCCACCGCCAGCGTCGCCGGGTCGACTCCCAACTCGGCCCCGATCCGCACCAGACCCTCGGCCGCACGTGGCATCCAGTCCAGCCCATAGCGCGCACCATAGCGGTCATCCTCGGTCAGCCGCCCTGCGCCGCCGCCGACATATTTTCCGGTCAAGAGCCCGCCGCCCAGCGGCGAATAGGCCGCCACCGCGATCCCCTGATCGGCGCACATCGGCAGGATTTCGACCTCGACCTGGCGCTTGACCAGGTTGTACATCGGCTGCAACAGGTCGATGCGCAGGTCGAACAGACCGGCCACCGCCACCGCCTTCATCACCTGCCAGGCGGCGAAATTCGACAGGCCGACATAGCGGATCTGCCCGGCATCGCGCAGCCGCGCCAGGCATTCCATCGTCTCGTTGAGGTCGGTGTCGGGATCGAACCGATGCAGATAAAGCGCATCGATCATGTCGAGCCCGAGCCGCTGGCGGCAGATATCGAACTGCGCCCGGATATTTGCTGCCCCCGCGCCCCCCAAATAGCCCACCTTGGTGGCGATCAGCAGCCGGTCGCGCTCGGCCCCGATCATACCGCCCAACAGGGTCTCGGACCTGCCGTCGGTATAGACATAAGCAGTGTCGAAATGGCTGATGCCGGCGGCGCGGCAGGCGGCGTACATGGCAGCCGATGCCGCCGCATCGGCGCGGCCGCCGAATTGCATGGTGCCAAAGGCAAAGGCGCTTGCCGGTCTACCGTCGGGGGTGGTGAGGGTCGCTGTCATGGCGCGAACCATGGCATGTGCCGAATGGGTCGAAAAGAGCGAATCCGACACACCGTCTCGTGCTTGCGCCGCAGCCCTTTGACCGCGCATAGTGATTTTGAACCACAAGCCATTTCGGGAGAGGGATTTGAGTACGAGCAACATACATCCGATGGCCTCCGAGCATCTTCCGCGCTATATCGTGGCTGCGGATGGCAGCGATTATCTGTTCACCGTCATGGCGGTGTTCACGGTAGGCCTGATCCTGCTGATCGGGGTCGGATATTTCACCCTGCATGCCCTGCCGGAACGCATGGCGCACAAGAACAATCATTCCCAGTTCCAGCTGGTGGGCATATTGGCGCTGCTGGCGCTGTTCACCCATAACAACGTGTTCTGGGTGGCCGCGGTGCTGGTAGCTGGGTTCCAGATCCCCGATCTGGCGGCCCCCTTGCGCGCCATTTCCGACGCGATACGCGGGCTTGGCAAGACCGAGGATCAGGGCAACGCGACCCCGTCCGAGCGTGCGCCGGAACCAACCCCGCATCCCGCCGCAGCGACCGAAGGGCACTGAACCATGCTGGAAACGATACTCTGCGCGCTTGTCACGCTGCTGCCCGACTACCTGTTCCGCCGATACGTCCAGGGCAAGCGGATCGGCCACGAGCTGACGCTGTTCTCGGTCTGGTACGAATTGCGCTGGGGCCTGACCAGCTGTGCCATGCTGACCCTGATGGTCATCACCACGCTGTTCTATTTCCACCCCGCGACCAATGCGGTGACCTCGTATTTCCGCACCGTGACGATCCTGCCGCAGGTGGGAGGGCGCGTCGAAGAGGTCTATGTGGAAAACAACCAACCGATCGAGGCGGGCCAGCCGATCCTGCGGCTCGAAAGCCTGTCGCAGCAGGCGGGGGTCGAGGCGGCCCATGCCGGCATCGCCCAGATCGAGGCATCGCGCAAGCTGGCGCTGACCGATCTGGCCATGGCCGACGCGGGCATCGCCCAGGCAAGGGCGGCGCTGACTCAGGCGCAAGAGGATCTGGCCCGCAACCAGACGCTCAAGGATCAGGGGTCGAGCGCGGTGCGCCTGACCGAGATCGAGCGGCTCGACAATCTGGTCAGCGAGCGCGAGGCGCTGTTGCAGGCGGCCGAGGCCGGCAAGGCGGCCGCGCAGCAGCAGATCGAGGTGCTGATCCCCGCCCAGATGGCCAGCGCCCAGGCGCAACTGGAACTGGCCAAGGCCGAACTGGGCAAGACACTGGTCGTTGCGGGGGTCGATGGCCGGATCGAACAGTTCGGACTTCAGGTTGGCGACTATGTCAGTCCGCTGTTGCGGCCTGCGGGCATACTGGTGCCGTCGCATTCGGGTCGGGGCCGGTTCCAGGCCGGGTTCAACCAGATGGCGGCGCAGGTGATCAAACCGGGCATGATCGGCGAAATCGGTTGCATGACCAAACCCTTTACCATCGTCCCGATGGTGGTGGTGGCGGTGCAGGACGTGATCCCCTCGGGGCAGATCCACCCCACCGACGTGCTGCGCGATCCGGCCAGGAACCTGATGCCGGGCAGCGTGACCGTCTACATGGAACCGCTCTACGAGGGCGGCGCGGACCTGCTGCCACCGGGCAGCGCCTGCCTCGCCAATGTTTATACCAACAATCACTACCGGCTGGCACATGACACGGATATGGGCGGTTTCGAACGCGTCTTTCTGCATGTGGTCGACACGATCGGCGTCGTACATGCCGCCGGCCTGAGATTGCGGGTGCTGTTGATGCCGGTACAGAGCCTGGTGTTCTCGGGCGGGCATTGAGTCCACGCGACAGGTGAGTGAAAGGGGCCGTTTCCGGCCCCTTTCCTATTCGGCGGCAATGGCCGACTGATCGGTGATCACCATGCTGCAGGCGCGGCAGGCGATTTCGCCGGTCTGATCGAACCAGCGGCAGCTGGCCCGGATCGGGCAGGGCGGCAGGTGATCGGCCAGCGGCACCTGCGCCTGCTCCAGATGCGACAGAACATGGTCGATCACGCCGCAGCGGCTGCCGGTCCATTGCGCACAGCCCGAGGTCGCGCAGGGGGAGGAAAAGCGCATGCGCGCCTCGGGCTTGCCATGGGCAGAGGCGGTTTCGACGAAATCGGCGTCGATGGTCATGGAACTGCGCAGATGGCGCACATGCCCGTCCGGCCCCTTGACGCCCAAGAGCTGGTTGCCCGGCGCGCAGCGCGCGCTCGGGCAGGTCCTGTCCGGGCTGGACATCGGTTTCACCCCAGGCGGGCGAGCATGCCGCCCAGCTGCTTTTCGCGCTCCAGCAGTGGGCCCAGGTCAGGATGCAGGATGATCCCGTACCATTCGCGCGGGAACTTGGTCACCCAGGGTTTCTCGAACCCGGTGCGGGCGATATGGCCCAGGACCAGCTTCTGGATGTCGCCCTGAAGCTCCATCTCGGTGCTCTTGTCCATTTCCAGATCGCCGGTATCGACAACAAATCGTGCCATGTCAGTCTCCTTGATGAAAATGCCGCCCCTGAAAATACGTGCGGGGCAGGGACAGAATACATCTGCGCGCACTCGCACCCTATGCGGGAAAACCAGACCCCATTGCACGCATGGGCGAAACTCCGCCGAAACGCTTGCGGCTGGACGACCAAGAAAATTCGTCGAATTTTCTTGGCCCGGCAGCGCGCGCCGGAATGAAAAAGGCCCCGCCGGGGCGGGGCCTTTGGTCCGATCATTCGACCTGGGATCAGTTCGGGATGTCGCCTTCGATGCCTTCGACATAGAAGTTCATGCCCGCCAGCGTGCCGTCATCGGCGGTTTCGCCCGCGGCCAGCCAGTCCGAACCGTCCTGCTTCTTCAGCGGGCCGGTGAACGCGTGATAGGATCCGTTGGCAAGCGCGTCCTTCAGCGCCAGCGCCTCGGCCTTCACATCGGCCGGAACCGCGTCCGAGATCTCGCCGATGCCCACCATGCCGGCACCGATGCCGTCCCAGGTGCTGACGCTGGTCCAGGTGCCATCCATCACCGCCTTGGTGCGGGCGATGTAATAGGGCGCCCAGTTGTCGATGATCGAGCTGACGCGCGGCATCGGGGCATATTCGCTCATGTCCGAGGCCTGGCCAAAGGTGATCACGTTACCCGCGGCCTGCGCGGCGGCCTGCGGCGCGGTCGAGTCGGTGTGCTGCAGGATCACGTCCGCACCTTGTTCTATCAGCACCTTGGCGGCGTCGGCCTCTTTCGCCGGATCGAACCAGGTATAGGCCCAGACGATCTTGAACTGCACGTCCGGGTTCACCTTGCGGGCGTGGATAAAGGCCGAGTTGATGCCCCGGATCACCTCGGGGATCGGGTACGACCCGATATAGCCCACGATGTTCGACTTGGTCATGCGCCCGGCGATGGTGCCCTGCACGGCGCGGCCTTCATAGAAACGGGCCGAATAGACCGACACGTTTTCGGCCTGCTTGTAGCCGGTGGCGTGCTCGAACTTCACCTTGGGGAATTTCTTGGCCACGTTGATCGTCGGATCCATGTAGCCGAACGAGGTGGTAAAGATCAGGTCGGCGCCTTCCAGTGCCATCTGGGTCATCACCCGCTCGGCATCCGGGCCCTCGGGTACGCTTTCGACGAACACGGTTTCGACCTTGTCGCCGAACTCCGCCTCGACGGCCTGGCGGCCCTTGTCGTGTTCATAGGTCCAGCCGCCGTCGCCGACCGGGCCGACATAGACAAAACCGACCTTGGTCTTGTCATCCGCCATGGCGCCGGTCGCCAGACCCAGCGCCATTGCGGCACTTGCGAGAAGTGAGGTGAATTTCATTTAGTGACTCCCCTTTATGGTTCGTTTGCAGTTTCGTTGTAGTTGGCCCCTCGTCAATGAGAGGCGTGGAAGCTGCGTCCAAGTGCGGCAGGCGCGCCGCTTTTGTCCGCAGAAAGGATCACAAGCACAAGGATCGTGATGAGATAGGGCGACATTGCCAGATACTCGACCGGGATGGCAACGCCCGCCGCCTGCAGGTTCAGCTGGACCACGGTAACGCCGCCAAAAAGATAGGCACCCAGCAGCGCGCGCCAGGGTTTCCAGCTGGCAAACACCACCAGTGCCAGCGCGATCCAGCCGACACCGGCGGTCATGCCCTCGGTCCACTGAGGCACCCGGATCAGGCTGATATAGGCGCCACCCAGCCCCGCGCAGGCGCCGCCGAACATGATCGCCAGGATGCGGATGCGGATCACCTTGTAGCCCAGTGCATGGGCGGCATCGTGGTTTTCGCCCACCGCGCGCAGGATCAGGCCCGCGCGGCTGTATTTCAGCACCCACCAGACCCCGGCGGTCAGCAGGATGCCAAGATAGAGGATCGGGTCATGGCTGAACAGGATCGGCCCCACCACCGGCAGATCGCTCAGCACCGGCAGGTCGAGCCGCCCCATCGCGGGCGGTTTGATCCCGACATAAGACTGGCCCATCAGCGCGCTCAGCCCAAGACCGAACAGCGTCAGCGCCAGACCGCTGGCGACCTGGTTGGCCAGCGCCACCTGGGTCATCAGTACAAAGAGCAGCGACAGGATCGCGCCCCCGATGGCGGCGGCGATGAAGCCCAGCCAGGGCGAGCCGGTCTCGACCGAGATGGCAAAGCCGCAGATGGCGCCGGTGATCATCATGCCCTCGACGCCGAGGTTCAGGACACCGGCCTTTTCCACCACCAGCTCCCCGATGGCGGCCAGCAAGAGAGGGGTTGCCGCGACCATAAGAGAGGCCACCAGCAGGACGGGATTGATTGCAGACAGGTCCATGGTTCACGCCACCTCTTTGCGAGCCGCACGGATGCGGTAATTGGTCAACAGATCCAGCGCCAGCAGGAAGAAGAGAAGCATCCCCTGGAACACCTGGATCGCGGCGGCGGGCAGGCCCAGGCTGCCCTGTGCGATCTCGCCGCCGATATAGGTCAGCGCCATCAGCCCCCCGGCCAGCAGGATGCCCACCGGATGCAGGCGGCCCAGAAAGGCCACGATGATCGCGGTAAAGCCATAGCCGACGTTGAAATCGATGCTGACCTGGCCCGAGGGGCCCGAAACCTCGAACATCCCCGCCAGCCCCGCCAGCGCGCCCGAGACGCCGAGGCAGAACAGGATCAGCCGGGCCGGTTTCACCCCAGCAAACCGCGCCGCCCGCGGCGCCTCGCCGGTCAGCCGGATGTGGAACCCGGTCATGTGCCGGTTGAGCAGCACATAGGCGAAGATCACGGCGATCAGCGCCGCCACCACGCCCCAATGCATCCCCGATCCCTCGATCAGCTCGGCATTATGCGCGCTGGCATAGGATTGCAGGTTGCGCGAGCCGGGAAAGCCGAAGCCTTCGGGGTTCTTGAGCAGGCCCAGCGACATCGAGGCCAACAGCTGTTCGGCCACATAGACCATCATCAGCGAGACCAGGATCTCGTTGGTGCCAAAGCGTACCTTGAGGAAGGCGGGCACCATGGCCCAGGCCCATCCGCCCAATGCCCCGGCAATCACCATCAGCGGAAAGACATAAAACGCCTCCATCGGGTAAAAGGCCAGCCCGACACCGGCGCCCACGATGGCGCCCATGATGTACTGCCCCTCGGCCCCGATGTTCCAGATGCCCGCGCGAAACCCCAGAGAAAGGCCAATGGCGATCAGCACCAAAGGCGCCCCTTTCACCAGCAGTTGCGGGCGGTAATAAAAGGAGTATTCGCCAAACAGCGGTTCCCAGAAAATGGTGCCGATCGCCTCGACCGGGTTCTTGCCAAGGGCCGCGAACAGCAGCCCGCCGAAAAACATGGTGGCCAGCACCGCCACCAGCGGTGTCGCCAGCGACCACGCGCGCGACGGCTGCGGCCGTTTCTCCAGAACGATCATCCGCGCGTTCCCCCCATCACGGTGTTCTTGTTGTCAGGCTGTTTCGGGTTGCGGTCAGACATGTGCCACCTCCATCCCGTGGGCGCCGCCCATCATCAGGCCGATCTCGTCCACGGTCAGCCCGGTGGTGTCGCGCGGTGCGCTCAGCCGTCCCTCGTTCAGCGCCGCGAACGTATCCGAAATCTCCATCAGCTCGTCCAGATCCTGACTGATGCAGACCACCGCCGCGCCCTTGGCCGCCAGATCCAGCAGCGCCTGCCGGATTGCCGCCGCCGCCGATGCATCCACGCCCCAGGTGGGCTGGTTCACCACCAGCACGTCAGGGTTCTGCAACACCTCGCGCCCGATGACGAATTTCTGCAGGTTGCCGCCCGAGAGCGAGCGCGCCGCGTTTTCCGGCCCCGGCGTGCGCACGTCGAATTCCTTGATGATCCGCTCGGCAAACTCGCGCGTTTCAGCCCATTTCAGGAACCCGTTGCTTTCCAGCCCCTCGCGCACCGACCCGGTGAGCAGCGCGTTTTCCGTCAGGCTCATATTCGGCGCCGCCGCATGGCCCAGCCGTTCTTCGGGCGCCGTCAAAAGACCCAACCGCCGCCGCGCCACCGGACCCAGCCGGCCCACCGGCTGGCCATCCTTCTTGACCGCGTCCGCCGCCGTCAGGATCTCGCCCGACAAGACGGCCAAGAGCTCGTCCTGCCCGTTGCCCGCAACCCCGCCGATGCCAAGAACCTCGCCCTTGCGCACCGTCATATGCACGTTCTTCAGCGAGGTGCCAAACTCGCTGGGCGAGGGCACCGACAGGCCCGAGATATCCAGCGCGATCTCGCCGAACTCGCGGCCCGACCGCTCCGGCGTCTTCAGCGCCGTGCCCACCATCATCTCGGCCATGTCGCGGGCCGAGGTCTCGGCGGGTGTGCATTCACCCACGTTCTTGCCCAGCCGCAGGATGGTCGCATGGTCGCAAAGCGTGCGGATCTCCTCCAGCTTGTGGCTGATATAGAGGATCGAGGTCCCCTCGGAGCGCAGTTTTTGCAGCGTCTGGAACAGGATCTCGACCTCTTGCGGGGTCAGCACGCTGGTCGGTTCATCCATGATCAACAGCTTGGGATCCTGCAGCAGACAGCGGATGATCTCGACCCGCTGCCGCTCGCCCGCGCTCAGGTCGCCCACCGTGCGGAACGGATCGAGCGGCAGGCCATAGGTCTCGCTCACCTCGCGGATGCGCGCGGCCAGATCGCCCATCGCGGGCGGATTCTCCATCCCCAGCGCGATGTTCTCGGCCACGTTCAGCGCATCGAACAGCGAGAAATGCTGGAACACCATGGCGATCCCATCGGCCCGCGCCGCGCGCGGCTCGGGCGGCGCATAAGGCGCGCCGCGCAGGGACATGGTGCCGCTGTCGGGCTTGACCAGCCCATAGATCATCTTGACCAGCGTCGATTTGCCCGCGCCGTTCTCGCCCAGCAGGGCATGTACCTCGCCCTCGCCAATGTCGAAACTGACGTTGTCATTGGCGACCACGCCGGGATAGGCCTTGGTCAGCCCCTTGATGCTCAGAAGTGGTGTGCTCACGCGCTCAGCTCCTTCCTTGTCGTTTCGCTATGCGCCGGGCTCAAGAGCCGGGCGGCAACGCCAATGGCGATGCTGGCGGGATGTTTGCCCAGGGCGGGATCGCCGATGGGGCAGGTGATGCGGGCGATCTGCTGCGGACCGTGGCCAAGCGCGGCCAGCCGCGACCGGAATCGCGCCCATTTGGTAGCCGAGCCAATCAGCCCCGCAAAGGCAAAATCGTGCCGCAGCAGACGGTTGCACAGTTCCAGGTCCAATTCATGCGAATAGGTCAGGATCAGGTGCTCGGCCTCTTTCGGCGCATAACCCACCAGATCGGCGGGCTGCGCCGCTGGCAGCGGCGTCACCCCGGCGGGGATGGTTTCGGGAAACCGCTCCACCCCGGTATCGACCCAGGTGATGGCGATCTCGGGCAGCGGCGACAGCACATCGACCAGCGCCCGGCCCACATGGCCCGCGCCCCAGATCCAGAGCTGCCGCGCCGGTCTTAGCACCGGCTCGACCATCCAGTCGCCGACCAGCTGTGCCTTGGGCAGCACACCCTGTCCACGCGCCTGCGCGAGCAGGCGCCTGAGCGCGAGTGGCGCGCCGGAAACCTGCAAGGTTTCCGGCCCGTTTTCCGTGCCGGAAAACGGCAGCGCTGGCCGCGCGACCACCGTGCCTTCGACCGTATCAAGCCGCGCCGCATCCCAGCTTTCCGTCAACAGCGTCACCGCTCCGCCGCAACACTGGCCCAGCTCCGGCCCCAGCGCATGCCGGCTCAGCCCCAGCCGCCCGGCGCGGGCCGCCTCTGCCGCCTGAAACTCCAGCGCGCCGCCTCCGATGGTACCGGACTGGCCGTTCTCCCAGACCAGCATCGCCGCGCCCACCTCGCGCGGGGACGATCCCCTGATCGCCGCGATCACCACCCTGGTCACTCGCCCATGCGCGGCCACCGCCGCGCGCAGCCCCTCCAGATCAAACGCCATCGCCAAGCCTCCGGATGCCTTTCCAGACCTCCTCCGCCGTCGCGGGCGCGTTCAGCGCCGGATAGGCATCGCCACAGGATGCCACGGCATCAGACAAAGCCAGCCAGGCCGAAATCCCCAGCATGAAGGGCGGCTCGCCCACGGCCTTCGACCGATAGATCGTGTCCTCGCGGTTCTGCCCGTCCCACAGCGCCACGTTGAACACCTCGGGCCGGTCCGAACAGGCCGGGATCTTGTAGGTCGAGGGCGCATGCGTCCTGAGCCGCCCGTGATCGTCCCAGACCAGCTCCTCGGTGGTCAGCCAGCCCGCGCCCTGCACGTAGCCGCCCTCGACCTGGCCGATATCCAGATCGGGGTTCAGCGAGGCGCCGGCATCATGCAGGATGTCCGCGCGCAGGATGCGGTATTCGCCGGTCAGCGTGTCCACCGCCACCTCGGTCACCGAGGCGCCATAGGCAAAGTAGTAGAACGGCCGCCCGCGCCCCTGGATGCGGTCCCACTCGATCTTGGGCGTCTTGTAGAACCCGGTCGCCGACAGGCTGATCCGCCCCTGATAGGCCAGCGCCGCCGCCTCGGCAAAGCTGTAGCGCGCCTCGCCCACCTCGACATGACCATTCCCGAACCGGACCGAGGCGACCTCCGCCTGATGCCGCTCGGCGAGATACGCCGCCATCCGGTCGCGGATGGTGTCGCAGGCGGCCTTGACCGCCATGCCGTTCAGGTCCGATCCCGACGAGGCCGCGGTGGCCGAGGTATTGGGCACCTTGGCGGTGTCGGTGGCGGTGATCTTCACCATCTCCAGCGGAATGCCGAACCGGCTTGCGGCCACCTGCGCCACCTTCTGGAACAGGCCCTGGCCCATCTCGGTGCCGCCATGATTCAAATGTACAGAGCCATCCTGATAGACATGCACCAGCGCGCCCGCCTGGTTCAGATGGGTCAGGGTAAAGGAAATCCCGAACTTCACCGGTGAAAACGCGATCCCCCGCTTGACGATCGGATTGGCCGCGTTCCACGCCGCCACCGCCGCCTTGCGCGCGGCGTAATCCGAACTGGTCAGCAGCGCTTCGGTCATCCCGTGCAGTTCGAAATCCTCGACCACCTGCCCATAGGGCGTGGTATTGGCTTCTTTCTGGTTGGAAATACTCCGGGGGATGTGGGGGGCAGCGCCCCCCACCGGCGCCGCATAGTAATTACGCTGCCTCAACTCGACCGGGTCGATCCCCAGCACATGCGCGGCATGGTCCATCACCCGCTCGATCCCGACCATCCCCTGCGGCCCGCCGAACCCGCGATAGGCGGTGGCGGATTGCGTGTTGGTCTTCAGCCGGTGGCTCTCGATCCGGGCATTGGGCAGCAGATAGGCATTGTCCGCATGCAGCATCGCCCGGTCCGCGACCGGCAGCGACAGGTCCTGCGCCCAGCCGCAGATCGCGTGATGCAAGAAGGAGACGCCCTGAATCCGCCCCTCCGCGTCGAACCCGGCGCGATAGGCGATGCGGAAGGCATGGCGCTTGCCGGTGATCACCATGTCGTCGTCGCGGTCATAGCGCATCTTGCAGGCACGCCCCGTGGCGCGCGCCGCCACGGCGCAGGCCACCGCCAGCGCGTTGCCCTGGCTCTCCTTGCCTCCGAAACCGCCGCCCATGCGGCGGGTCTCGACCCGGACGGCGTGCATCGGCACGCCAAGCGCCTCGGCCACCTTGTGCTGAATCTCGGTCGGGTGCTGGGTGGAACTGTGCACCAGCATGTCACCGCCCTCGCCGGGCAAGGCCAGCGCGGCCTGACCTTCGAGATAGAAATGTTCCTGCCCGCCCAGCTCGAATGTGCCCTCGATGACATGAGCCGCCCCGGAAATCGCCGCCTCGGCATCACCCTTTTCATAGATGCGCGGCCCGTCCTCGAACCGGCTGTTGGCCGCCAGCGCCTGTTCGATGGTCAGGATCGCGGGTTCCTCGGCATAGTCGATCCGCGCCCGCCGTACCGCCTTGCGCGCGGCCAGGTGGCTGGTCGCCACCACCACGAACAGCGGCTGACCTACGTAGTGAACGGTGCCGTCCGACAACAGCGGCTCGTCATGGGCCGAGGGCGAGACATCATTGGCAAAGGGCAGGTCATCGGCCACCATCACCCGGACCACGCCGGGTGCTTTCCGTACCGCGTCCAGATCCATCGCGGTGATCCGCCCCTTGGCAATCGTGCTCAGGCCAAAGGCCAGATGCAGCGTATCGCGCGGGGTGGGGATATCGTCGACATAGCGGGCGGTGCCGGCCACGTGCAGCGGGGCCGCGTCATGGGGCAGGGGTTTGGCGACGCTCATGCCCGTACCTCCAGCACATTGGCCAAATGGCCCTGATCCTCGGCGAAATAGCGGCTCAGCATCGCCTTGGCGGTCTCCATCCGATAGCGGGCCGAGGCGCGCATGTCCGACATCGGGGTGAAGTCCCGTTCAAACTCTGGCAGGGCCGCGTTAACAACCTGTTGCGTCCAGGGCTGGCCGATCAGCGCGGCCTCGACCGCGCTGGCACGTTTCGGGATGCCCGCCATACCGCCAAAGGCGATGCGGGCGGCGGTGACGGTGCCACCCTCGACGGTGATGTTGAAACAGCCGCAGACGGCCGAGATATCCTGATCGAAGCGCTTCGACAGCTTGTAGCATTTCAGCCGGTCGGGCTGGCGCGGGAAGCTCACCGCCTCGACAAATTCACCCGGCGCGCGGTCCTGCTTGCCGTAGTCGAGAAAGAACGCCTCGAGCGGCAGGTCGCGGCGTGTGTCACCCTTGCGCAGATGCAGGGTGGCACCCAGCGCGATCAGCGCGGGCGGGTTGTCGCCGATGGGCGAGCCATTGGCGATGTTGCCGCCGACAGTGGCGGCATTGCGCACCTGCACGCTGGCATAGCGGCGGATCATCTCGCCATAAGAGGGATGCAGGGGGGCCAGGGCGTCGCGCATCCGGTTCATGTCGACCATGGCGCCCAGGCGCACATGGGTATCGGTGATCTCGATATCTTTCAGATCGGCGCAGCCTGAGAGAAAGATCACCTTGGGCAACTCGCGCAGCTGCTTGGTCACCCAGAGGCCGACGTCGGTCGCCCCGGCGACCAGCGTGGCGTCGGGATGGGCGTCGTAAAGGGCCGCCAGTTCATTGCTTGAGGTTGGTGCGGCAGGGGGCTCTGCCCCCCGGCCTGCGGCCTCTCCCCGGAGTATTTCCGGCGATATGAAGGCACGATCGGTGGCGAGCCAGTCGGGTTTCGGCGCGTCCTCGACAGCGCGGGCGGCGCGGATGATCGGGGCGTAGCCGGTGCAGCGGCAGAGATTGCCGGCCAGCTGGGTGTCGTGATCGGTGGCGCCCTCGGCATGGCTTGCGGCCATCGACATCACAAAGCCCGGGGTGCAGAAACCGCACTGGCTGCCGTGATGGGTGACCATGGCCTGCTGCACCGGATGGGTGCCGCCCAGCCCCTCGACCGTGCGCACCGCCTTGCCGTCGAGTTGTGGCAGGAACAGGATGCAGGCGTTGAGCGCGCGGCTGCTTTCAGCATCGCTGATCATCACGGTGCAGGCACCGCAATCGCCTTCGTTGCAACCTTCCTTGGTGCCGGTCAATCCACGCGCCTCGCGCAGCCAATCGAGCAGTGTCGCGGTGGGGTCTACCCCCGCCAGCGTGACTGTCTCTCCGTTCAGAAGAAACGAGATGTCCATCCTGTGAAACCGGTCGCGTTACCCTGTTGGCCCAGGTGTGCCCGCCTTCGATGCGACGTAGAAGGGGGCCGGGCTGTTATCTGTCCTCAAGGTTAGAAACGGGAACCGCCGTCTGGCAAGAAAAACTCCATCTGCGATGCAGCAATTTTCGCCAACTTGTTTCGAAAGGGTGAGAGAATGGTCAGATTTACCCATTTGAATCATCTGTTTGCCCGAGAGACCGGGAACAGGTTTTGAAAGACCTTCATGTTTTTGCGAATAATCGCGGCGGGCTGTTTTGGGAATTGGCGGTAGTTTCCGGCCCGTCGCCCGCCCTCAAAGCAGCGAGGCCAGCCGTTGCAGGCCGATCGCGATGGCCAGCAGGCCAACCGCCACGGTAAGGGGGCGTCTGGGTAGGACCGCCGCCAGGCGACCGCCCACAAGGGCGGCCGGCACGCCACCCGCCACCAGCCCCGCGACCGGTAACAGCACCTCGTGCAGATCGCGCCCGGTGCCCCAACGGCCCAGATGGTACCCGGCCATCAGCGCCAGGAACACCGTCAGGCTGACCGCAAGCTCGGCCAGCGCCGAGGATCCGATGGCGCGGCGCGGCTCGTGCCCCGACCCGATCAGCCCGCTGGTCACCACCGGCCCCCAGCTGCCGCCGATCCCCTCGATCAGCCCGCCCGTCGCCCCCAGCACCGAGATCCGGCCAGTCGCCAGCAGGCGCGGCGCCCGTCCCGATAGCCCGCGCCACAGGATCAGCCCGCCGATCAGCAACAGGTAGCTGGCGATGATCACGGTCAGGACCGGGCGCTTCAACTCTCCCAGGATGAGCGCGCCGACAAGGCCGCCCGCCGCCCCGGACAGCGCCAGCCGCATAAACAGCGCCTTGTCGATATTGCCGTTGAGCGCATGGGACAGGCCCGCAACGATGCCGGTGGGCACCTTGGCCGCGTTGACACTGGCCGAGACCAGCGGTGGCGGCACCCCCTGCGCCAGCAGGACCGAGGCCGAGATGACGCCGAACCCCATGCCCAGGGCGCTGTCCGCAAGCTGCGCAAAGAAGCCGACAAGGGCAAAGGTGAGGAACAGGTCCAAGGGCGACTCGGGGAGTGGGGTTGAGCCTTCTCCCATCTGGCTAAGCTATGCACATAGCCCCGGCAATCGGGCTTTTCGCGGGTCGGAAAACATCCGCCGTGGCGCCTGCGAAGCGGATCGCCTATCGTCGCGCCCATGAGCAGCAATCCCCGATTCATCCACCTTCGTCTTCACACCGAATACTCCCTTCTGGAGGGGGCGGTCCGGCTAAAGAAACTGCCCGCGCTTTGCGACAAGATGGGCATGCCGGCGGTGGCGGTGACCGATACCAACAACCTGTTTGCGGCGCTGGAATTCTCGGTCGGGGCCAGCGGGGCGGGCATTCAGCCGATCATCGGCTGTCAGCTGGATCTGGCCTATGTCGCCGCGATGCCGGGCGAACGGCCCAAGCCGCCGGCGCCGCTGGTTCTGCTGGCGCAGAACGAGGCCGGGTATGAGAACCTGATGAAGCTCAACAGCTGCCTTTACGTGGACAAGGGCGGACAACTGCCACAGGTCACGCTGGAGGAACTGGAGGCGCTGGGCGACGGGCTTATCTGTCTCAGCGGCGGGCCGGACGGGCCGGTGGGACGGCTGTTGCAGGCCGGTCAGCGCCCGGCGGCCGAGGCGCTGGTGGATCGGCTGGCGGCCATCTTTGCCGATCGGTTTTATATCGAGTTGCAGCGCCATCCGGGCGAAGGTGGCGCGCCCGAGGCGGAGCGCCTGACCGAACGCGGCCATGTGGAAATGGCCTATGCCAAGGGCCTGCCGCTGGTGGCCACCAATGATGTCTATTTCCCCGAGGCCGGCATGTACGAGGCGCATGACGCGCTGATCTGTATCGCCGACGGCGCCTATGTGGACCAGGCCGAGGGCCGCCGCCGCCTGACCGCGCAGCATTACCTGAAATCGCCGCAAGAGATGGCGACCCTGTTCGCCGACCTGCCCGAGGCGATCGAGAATACGGTCGAGATCGCGCGGCGCTGTGCCTTCATGGCCTATCGGCGCGACCCGATCCTGCCGAAATTCGCCGATGACGAGGTCGTGGAACTGCGCCGTCAGGCCAACGAGGGCCTGCAGGCCCGACTGGCGGTCATCCCGCATGCGGTCAGCGCCGAGGATTACCAGAAACGGCTCGATTTCGAACTCGACATCATCGAGGGGATGGGCTTTCCCGGATACTTCCTGATCGTCGCCGACTTCATCAAATGGGCCAAGGATCATGATATTCCGGTGGGGCCGGGGCGGGGTTCGGGTGCGGGGTCGCTGGTCGCCTATGCGCTGACCATCACCGACCTTGATCCGCTGCGCTATTCGCTGCTGTTCGAACGGTTTCTCAATCCCGAACGGGTCTCGATGCCCGACTTCGACATCGACTTCTGCATGGACCGGCGCGAAGAGGTGATCCGCTACGTGCAGGAGAAATACGGCCGCGACAAGGTGGGGCAGATCATCACCTTTGGTGCGCTTTTGTCCAAGGCCGCCGTGCGCGACATCGGGCGGGTCTTGCAGATGCCCTATGGCCAGGTCGATCGTCTGTCCAAGATGATCCCGGTCGAGGGGGTCAAGCCCGTCAGTATCGAAAAGGCGCTGAAGGACGAACCGCGCCTGCGCGAAGAGGCCCGCAACGAAGAGGTGGTCGACCGGCTGCTGACCTATGGCCAGCAGGTCGAGGGGTTGCTCAGAAACGCCTCGACCCATGCCGCCGGTGTGGTGATCGGAGACCGGCCGCTGGACGCGCTGGTGCCGCTCTATCAGGATCCGCGCTCGGACATGCCGGCGACCCAGTTCAACATGAAATGGGTGGAACAGGCCGGGCTGGTCAAGTTCGACTTCCTGGGCCTGAAGACCCTGACCGTCATCCAGAACGCGATGGACCTGATCTTCAAATCGGGGCGCCCGCTGCATGTGGCCGCTGACGGGCGCCAGCTTTATGACCCCGCCGAAGGGGCCGAGAACCAGATCAACGCCATCCCGCTGGACGACGTACCGACCTACAAGCTCTACTCGGCGGCCAAGACGGTGGCGGTGTTCCAGGTGGAAAGCTCGGGCATGATGGATGCGCTCAAGCGCATGAAGCCCACTTGTATCGAGGATATCGTGGCCCTCGTGGCGCTTTATCGCCCGGGGCCGATGGAAAACATCCCGGTCTATTGCGAGGTGAAGAACGGGCTGCGCGAGATCACCTCGGTGCATCCGCTCATCGACCATATCCTCGAGGAAACGCAGGGCATCATCGTCTATCAGGAACAGGTGATGCAGATCGCGCAGGTGATGGCGGGCTACAGCCTGGGTGGCGCCGACCTGCTGCGCCGCGCCATGGGCAAGAAGATCAAGGAGGCGATGGACGCCGAGCGGCCCAAGTTCGAAACCGGCGCGGCAGAGAATGGCGTCGATGCCAAGAAGGCCTCCGAGGTGTTCGACCTGCTCGAAAAATTCGCCAACTACGGTTTCAACAAATCGCACGCCGCCGCCTATGCGGTGGTCAGCTACCAGACCGCCTGGCTGAAGGCGAACCACCCGGTGGAGTTCATGGCGGGTGTCATGAACTGCGATATCCACCTCACCGACAAGCTGGCGGTCTATTTCGAAGAGGTCCGCAAGGGGCTGGGCCTGCCCTATGTGCCGCCCTGCGTGAACCGGTCTCAGGCCACGTTCGACGTGGTTGGCGGAGAGCTTGTCTATGCGCTGGGCGCGCTCAAGAATGTGGGCGTCGAGGCGATGCGCCTGGTGGTCGAAGGCCGCCAGGGCGCTCATCCGCCGGAACCGGCGTCTTCGCGCGACGCCGCGAGGAGGCCCGACAGGGCCGAGGAGCGCCCCTTTGTGACCCTGTTCGATTTCGCCCGCCGGGTGGACCTGAAAAAGGTCGGCAAGCGCCCGCTCGAGATGATGGCGCGCGCCGGGGCCTTTGACCAGCTCGATCCCAACCGGCGTCGGGTGTTCGACAGTATCGAGGCGCTGATGGCCTATTCCGGCGCCATCTTCGAACAGAAAAGCTCCAACCAGGTCTCGCTCTTTGGCGAGGCCGGTGACGACCTGCCCGAACCGCGTCTGGCGCAGGCGCCCGACTGGCTGCCCGCCGAGCGCCTGTCAGAGGAGTTCAAGGCCATCGGCTTCTACCTCTCGGGCCATCCGCTCGACGACTATATGCCGGCGCTGAAACGCAAGGGCGTACTGACGCTGGACGAGGTCACCGAACAGGCGCGCTCCGGCCCGGTGCTGGCCAAGATGGCAGGCGTCGTCGCCGGCCGGCAGGAACGCAAATCGGCGCGCGGCAACCGCTTTGCCTTTGCCCAGATGTCCGACCCGACCGGCGCCTTCGAGGTCACGCTGTTCTCGGAGGTGCTGGAGAAAAGCCGCGAGTTCCTCGAAACCGGCTCCCACGTGGTGCTGACCGCCGAGGCGACGATGGAGGCCGATCAGCTCAAGCTCTTGGCGCGTTCGGTCGGCCCCGCCGATGCGGTGGTGGCCGAGGCCGGCGCCACCGGCCTGCGGGTGTTCATGGACAATGCCGGCGCGGTCGAGACGGTGGCCCATATCCTGGCCGAGGCGGCGCAGGCTGCGCGCAATGCGGCGCGGGGTCCGGTGCAGCTGTGCCTGATGGATCCGGGCCTGCCCGGCGAGGTCGAGATGGATCTGGGGCAGGAGTTTCCCTTGAACCCGCAGATCAAGGGCGCGCTGAAATCGCTCGACGGGGTGGTGGACGTCGAAGAGATGTGAGCGCCCTCAGACCGTGGCCCCGGCCAGCGCGGCCAGGCCACTGCGGTCCAGGCGGTCGCGAAAACCGATACAGACAAGGCCCGTCTGGTGCGGGCCTTGCGCGGGGGTGACCTCCCAGCGGCGGCCCACGGTCTGGATCAGCCACAATGCCCCTTCGATATCGCGCAGATAGCCTTTGGCGCGGATCACCCCATGGGGGCCAGTGGCCAGGTCGCGCGCCAGCCGCTCGATCGGCTGGCCACCTTCCGGGGCCAAGACCAGACTGTCAAACAGGCGGTCGGAATGGTGGGCGGGCTGGCCCGTGCCGGGGGCGGGCAGCACACCCAGCAACGCGCCGGGTGCCACCCGGCCGCGTTCAGCCGGGATGGCGATGGCGCCGGGGGCGGCCTCGGCCAGCCATTCCATCAACTCGGTTTGCACCGCATGCGCTAGCAGATCGGTCTTGTTCACCACAACGATCTCGGCATCCGAAAGCTGCCGGGTGATGGTGTCGCCGACATAATCGTCCTGTGCGCGCTGGCGCACGGTTTCGCCGTCCACCACCACCACGATCCCGTCGGATCGGATACCATCGGCCAGCAGCATGGTCGACACGATGGCACCGGGGATCGCGACGCCCGAGCTTTCCACCAGGATATGGTCGGGACGCGGCTCCATCGCCGCCAGATCGTTGAGCGCGCCGATCAGGTCGCTGCCGAAGGAACAGCAGATGCAGCCCCCCGCGATCGAGATCATGCCGTCCTCTTCGGCCTCGATCAGGTCGGCGTCGATGGGCAGGTCGCCGAATTCGTTGACCAGTACCGCCAGCCGGCGCCCCGCCGCATGGCGCAACAGGTGATTGACCAGCGTCGTCTTGCCGGCACCCAGATAGCCGCCGATGACGGTGACCGGAAGCGGCGTCATCAAAGCGCCGATGCCGGAAAGATCCGTCCGCCCTGCACCGTGCCCCAGACACCGATATCCTTGAGCGCCATCGGATCGGCCTGGGTCGGGTCACTGTCGAGCACCGCGAAATCGGCCCGCTTGCCCACCTCGATCGAGCCGACCTCGCCATCCATATGCAGGGTATAGGCGGCCCCCAGGGTGATCGCGTAAAGCGCCTCGGAAACGCTGATCCGCTCCTCTTCGCCCTGCACCCGGCCCGAGGCGGTGATCCGGTTGACCGCCGCCCAGGCGGTAAAGAGAGGCCCCAGCGGGGTGACCGGTGCATCCGAGTGAATGGCCATGGGCACGCCGGTATCCAGCGCGGTGCGGCAGGCATTCATCCGGCAGGCCCGTTCCGGTCCCACGGTCAGCCGGTAATGCTCGTCCCCCCAATAGAAATGGTGGTTGGCAAACAGGTTCACATTCATGCCCAGGCTGCGCATCTTGCGGAACTGCGCCGCGTCGGCCATCTGGCAATGCTGCAGGGTAAAGCGGTGGTCGGGGCTGGGATGCGCCTTGAGCGCGGGTTCCAGCATGTCCAGCGCCATCTGGGTGGCCTGATCGCCATTGGTATGGGTATGTACCTGCAGCCCGGCGGCCAGTGCCCTGTGATAAAGCTCGGACATCTGCTCGGGCGCGGTGTACCACAGACCGTTTGGCGCGCCGTTGTAATAACCGGGCCAGCGCAGCCGGGCGGAAAACCCCTGGATCGAACCATCGGCCACCGCCTTGATCCGCCCCAGCCGCAGGCGCTCGGTCGAGCGCGGCTTGAGCGAAACGCAATAGTCGACGATCTCTTCGGCACTCATGCCAAAGAAAACGCGCAGCGGCACGATACAGGCGGGATAGTCCTCCTCGCCGGTGACCCGCAACATCATGTCGACGCTGTCATCGGTCAGGCGGGCGGCCAGGTCGGTGCAGGTGGTCACGCCCGCCCGCACGCAGAGCTTGCCATAGTCGCGCAGGCCCCGTTCGTCGCAATCGGTCATCGCCCGGTCGAACCCCACATGGGGCCCCACCGGCGTCATCGCGTCGGGGCCGTAAAGCGGGCCAAGCGGCAGCCCGTCCTCGCCCAGCGGGATGCCGGGATGGTTCACCCCGGGTTTCATCAACCCGGCCAGTTCCAGCGCGCGGGTGTTGACGTTCATGATATGGCCCGAAGCATGCAGGATGCCGATCGGCCGGGTGGTCGAGACCTGATCCAGCTCAAGCCGGGTCACCCGGCGGTTCTCCATATAGATCGGGTCAAGCGCCCAGGCCGCCAGAGGCGTCTCGGGCCCGCTCATCTGTGCCTCGGCCTCGCGCAGCCGCGCCACCACCGCGTCTATGGATTTCAGCCCGGGCCAGACTCGGCCCTCTGGGTCCATCCGGTCGAACCACCCCACATAGACGTTGCGCCACAGTGTGCCCTCCATCGTGTGGGCATGCCCCTCGACAAAGCCGGGCATCAGAACCTTGCCGGCAAAGCGGTCATCCAGCCGGTAATCGCCCCAGCTGGCCAGTTCCTCAAGCGTGCCGATGCCCAGAATACGCCCGTCGCGCACCGCCACATGGCTGACCTCGGGACGAGAGGGCGCCATGGTGATGATTTTGCGGGCAGCATAGATGATCGTCTCGGCCATGGGGCCCTCCCTGTCTGTCGACCCAAGCTTAGGGCGCTTTCTTTCGTGGAAAAAATGGAATTAACTGGGGGCTAAGATCGGATTTTTAGGGGAAGACCATGTTGAACTTTACCCTGAAGCAGTTGCGCTATGTCGAGGCGGCGGATCGGTCTGGGTCGATCGCCAAGGCCGCCGAAGAGCTGAACATCTCGCAAAGTTCGATCACCGCCGCCATCGACGCTCTCGAAAGCGGACTGGGCTTCGACCTGTTCGTACGCACCCCGGCGCGTGGCATCCGCACCACGGCGTCGGGTCGCGACGCGCTGGGCCTGATCCGCCGGTTCATCCACCGGTCGCGCCAATTCGAAGAGGAGTTGAGCTCGCTTGGCGGGCTGACCCGGGGCACCGTGCGCATCGCCTGCTACGCCACCGCCGCGCCCTCGTTCCTGCCGCCGGTGTTGCGCGCGATCACCGAAGGCTTCCCCGATCTGTCGATCCAGCTGCTCGAAGGCAACATGGCCCGGATCATGGAGTTCCTTGACGAGGGCGAGGCCGATGTCGCCTTTACCTATTCCGAGGTGCTGAGCGAGCGCTGCGATTTCGAACCACTCTTCGATGCGCCGCCCTATGCGATGGTGCCGGTCGACGATCCGCTGGCGGGCCAGGCCAGCACCACTTTTGCGGAACTGGCCACCCGGCCGATGGTGATGCTCGACCTGCCACATACCCGCGATTATTTCGTCGGCATGTTCGAGGCGCTGGGCCTGACGCCCAACATCGCCCATTCCACCCGTTCCTCGGAAATCGTGCGGGCGCTGGTGGCGGGCGGTTTTGGCTTTTCGCTGCTCAACATCCGGCCGGTCGACTATCGCGAAAGCGAGTCGCGCTATCGCATCGTGCCGATCAGCGGCGTGCCGCACACTCCGGTTTTCGGCATCGCAACCATGGCAGGGGCCCAGCAGACCCGCATGGTACGGGCCTTTGTACAAAGCTGTATCGAGCTGAGGGATCGGGGTGTGTTCGAGGACCTTGTGGTGCGTTGCCCGCGTTAAGGTCAGCAGTCTATCCCCGGAAAAATGTGGGAATGAGGCATAATTAATCCTGTTTTTTGGTCTGAATGGGTCGGCTACGCTCGATTCCATAACAAAAGACCAACCAGGAGGACTACCCCGTGAAACATCTGTTCAAGGGCCTGATTGCCGCGACCGCCGTCGCGTCTGTTCTGGTCGGAACCACCGCAACCGCCGAGGAACCGCGCCGGGGCGGTACGCTCAAGACACAGCTTGGCAACAACCTGCGTACCCTCAATTCGGCGGTGCAATCGGGGATCGTCACCGGCTTCCCCGGTGCGCAACTCTTTGCCTCGCCGCTGCGTTATGACGACAGCTGGACGCCGCAACCCTATTTGGCCGAAAGCTGGGAGGTGTCCGCCGACGGGCTCAAGGTCACGCTCAACCTGGTCAAGAACGCGGTGTTTCACGACGGCCACCCGATCACCTCGTCCGATATCGCCTTTTCGGTCAAGGTGATCCAGGAGGCGCATCCGTTCAAATCCATGTTCGCGCCGGTCACCTCGGTCGACACGCCGGATGATCATACCGCCGTGCTCAACCTGTCCCATCCGCATCCAGGCCTGATGCTGGCCATGTCGGGACAGCTTATGTCGATCATCCCCGAGCACATCTATGGCGATGGTCAGGACTTCAAGACCCATCCCCGCAACATCGAGAATGTGGTCGGGTCCGGCCCCTTCAAGCTGGCCGAATACAAGAATGGCGAACATGTTATCCTTGAGCGGTTCGACGACTTCTTTATCGAGGGGCGCCCGTATCTGGACAAGATCGTGATGCGGATCATCACCGACAGCTCGGCCCGCGCCATCGCCTATGAGAACGGCGAGCTGGATTTCGGCGCCTTCGAAAGCGAGCCGTTGATCATCAACCGGTTGAAGAAGGTCGACCATCTGACCGTCACGCCCACCGGCTATGGCGCCATCGGCGCGCTGGACTGGCTGGCGATCAACACCACCAAGGGGCCGCTGGCCGACAAGCGGGTGCGCCAGGCGATTGCCTATGCGATCGACAAGAACTTCATCCAGAACGCGCTGATGCAGGGCACGGTGCAGGATTCCAATACCGGCATCCACCCCGACAGCCCGTTCTACAACGCCGATGTCAACGCCTATGCGCTTGACCTCGACAAGGCCAACGCCCTGCTGGACGAGGCCGGTTACCCGATGAAGGGGGACGAGCGGTTCGCGGTCACCATCGACTATGGCTGGCCCTCGGCCAAGCCGCATGTGGAATATGTGCGTGCTGCATTGAAAAAGGTGGGCATCAATGTCGAGGTCCGCGCCAGCGCCGATTTCCCGACCTGGGCCAAGCGCATGGGCACGATGGATTTCGACCTCAGCTGGGACGCCGTGTTCAACTGGGGTGACCCGTCGATCGGGGTGCATCGCACCTATCTGACCTCGAACATCGCCAAGGGCGTGTGGTCCAACACCCAAGGCTATTCCAACGCCCGGGTGGACGAGCTGTTGGACATGGCCGGCAAGGAGAACGACCCCGAGAAGCGCAAGGCGCTTTATGCCGAGTTCCAGAGCATCGTGAATGACGAGGTGCCGATCTACTTTGTCCAGACGCTGCCTTATCACACGGTCTATTCCAACAAGGTGATGAACGCGCCGGTGAACGGCATCTGGTCGACCTCGTCACCGCTCGATCAGGTCTGGCTGAAAGAGTAACGCGACCGCGACACCGACCCCGGCGGCACTGGTCCGCCGGGGCATTTCCGAACGGCGGGGTCCTCTGGTGAACTTTCTGCGCGTCACCCTGATACGTATTCTCTATGCCGCGCTTCTGCTGGTTGCGGTTCTGGTGCTGAACTTCTCGCTGATGCACGCGGCGCCGGGGGATGTGGCCGATACCATCGCCCAGGCGGCAGGCGGCATCGACGCCGAGGCGCTGGAGCAGATCCGTCGCGAGTACGGGCTGGATCAGCCGTTCCTGGTGCAGCTTGGCCGCTATATCGGCAATGTGCTGCAATTCGATCTGGGCTATTCCTATTTCTACAGTGACAAGGTCACCAACCTGATCCTCAGCCGCCTGCCGGCAACCCTGCTTCTGGTGATCTCGGCGCAACTGCTGGCGCTGGTGGTGGGGGTGGTGCTGGGCGTGTTCTCGGCCCGCAAGCCCAATGGCATCCTCAGCCATTTCGTGACCTTCCTGGCGCTGTTCGGCTATTCGGCACCGGTGTTCTGGACCGGGTTGCTGATGCTGGTGATGTTCTCGCTGATGGTGCCGCTGTTCCCGGTGGCGGGCATGCGCGATGTCACCGTCGAGGGCGGTTTCTTCGTTCAGGCGCTGGATATCGCCCATCACCTGGTCTTGCCGATGCTGACACTGGCCTCGATCTTTCTGGCGCTCTATTCGCGCCTGTCGCGTGCGGCGATGATGGAGGTGCTGGGATCGGATTATGTGCGCACCGCCAAGGCCAAGGGGCTGAGCCCGCGGCAGGTGGTCTATAAACACGCGCTGAAGAACGCGCTGTCGCCGGTGATCACGCTGGCGGGGCTGCAACTTTCGGCGGTGGTGTCGGGGGCGGTGCTGGTAGAGACCGTGTTTTCCTGGCCGGGTCTGGGCACGCTGGCCTTTCAGTCGATCCTGGCCCGCGACACGCCGCTGATCCTGGGCATCCTGTTCTTTTCGGCGCTGGTGGTGATCGTGGGTAACCTGCTGACCGATCTGGCCCTGCGCCTGGTCGATCCGCGCGTGGGGGGCAAGAGATGAGCGAACCCGTGACCCTGCCCGAAGAAGCGCCGGAACAGGCCCGCCATCCCTTTGCCGAGGCCTGGGAGATGTTCCGCCGCAACCATGCCGCGCTGGTGGCGCTGGTGCTGCTGGTGCTGATCTGCGTGCTGGCCCTGATCGGCCCGGCGCTGTATGGCCGCGACCCCTATGACATGGTCTGGGCGCCCTTCACCCGGCCCGGCGAGAACTGGGATTTCATCCTGGGCACCGATTACCTGGGCCGCGACCTGCTGGCGATGATCATCAGCGGCGCGCGGGTGTCGATCATCATCGGCCTGTCCGCCGCCTTTGTCTCGATCTTCATCGGTGTCACCGTGGGGGCGCTGGCCGGGTTCTATCGCGGCTGGGTCGAAGAGGCGCTGATGCGCTTTACCGAGTTCTTTCAGGTGCTGCCGACGCTGCTGTTCTCGATGGTGATCGTGGCGCTGTTCGGGGCCTCGCTGCCGATGATCACCTTTGCCATCGGCGTGGTCAGCTGGACCGCCGTGGCGCGCATCACCCGGGCCGAGTTCCTGCGCATCCGCGAGCTGGAATATGTCACCGCCAGCCGCGCCTCGGGGGCAAAAAACGCCAAGCTGATGTTCCGGGTGATCCTGCCAAACGCGCTGCCGCCGATCATCGTGCAATCGGCGCTGATGGTGGGATCTGCCATCCTGTTCGAGGCGGGGCTGTCCTTTCTTGGCCTGACCGATCCCAACGTGGTCAGCTGGGGCCAGATCATCGGCTCGAACCGGACCTATTTCCTGGATGCCAGCTTTACCGTCACCATTCCGGGCGTGGCGATCTTTGTCACCGTTCTGTGCATCTCGCTGGTGGGCGACGGGCTCAACGATGCGCTCAACCCGAAACTGAGGGCGCGCTGATGACCGAAGCACTGCTCAAGGTCGAAAACCTGCGGATCGAGTTGACCACCCGCGCGGGCGTGGCGCCGGTGATCGACAACCTGTCCTTTGAACTGGGGCATGGCGAGAACATCAGCTTTGTCGGCGAAAGCGGCTGCGGCAAGTCGATGACCGCGCTGGCGATCATGGGCCTCTTGCCTGAGGGGGTGGGGCGTGTCGCCTCGGGCCGCATCCTGCTTGAGGGTGAGGACCTGACCGCGGCCAGCGACAGCCGCCTGCGCGACATTCGCGGCAACGAGATCTCGATGATCTTTCAGGAGCCGATGACCTCGCTCAACCCGGTCTACACGGTGGGCGAGCAGATCGCCGAGGTGCTGCGCGCCCATCAGGGCCTGTCGGCCCGCGCTGCCCGTGACATGGCGGCCGATCTGCTGGACGCGGTGCGCATCCCCAATGCGCGGGCGCGGGCGGGGGATTACCCGTTCCAGATGTCGGGTGGGCAGCGCCAGCGGGTGATGATCGCCATGGCACTGGCCTGCCGTCCCAAGATCCTGATCGCGGACGAGCCGACCACCGCGCTGGATGTGACCGTGCAGGCGCAGATCTTCGACCTGCTGCGCGATCTGCGGCGCGATACCGGTACCTCGATCATCCTGATCACCCATGACATGGGGGCAGTGGCGGAAATGGCCGAGCGGATGATCGTCATGTATGCCGGGCGCAATGCCGAGATCGGGCCGGTGGACCAGATCATCGAGCATCCGCGCCACCCCTATACCAAGGGGCTGATTTCCTGCGTGCCCCATATCATGGCGACTTTGACCGAGGACCGCCCCGACCTGACCGAGGTGCCCGGCATCGTGCCCGGCCTGCGCGAATTCGGGCAGGATCGCTGCCTTTTTGCCTCGCGCTGCGCCTACCGGACCGAGCAATGCCTGCGCCAGCGCCCCCCGGCAATGGGGTTTGACAACGGACAGCTGGCCGATTGCTGGCATGCGGAGACGCTGTAGATGACCGACCGGCCCCTTCTCGACGTCGAAAACCTGACCGTGCGCTTTGCGGTGCGCCGTGGCGGCGTGTTTGGCCGCAAACAGTACCTTGATGCGGTCGACGGCGTCAGCTTTGCACTGGCGCGGGGCGAGACGCTGGCCATCGTGGGCGAAAGCGGCTCGGGCAAGACCACCACCGCGCTGGCGGTGGCGCGGTTGGTGGCGGCGCATTCCGGTCGAGTCGAGCTGGACGGGGCCGATATCCTGGGGCTTGAGGGCGAGGCCCTGCGTCAGGTCCGCCGCAAGGTGCAGTTCATCTTTCAGGACCCATATTCCAGCCTCAACCCGCGCCAGCGGGCCGAGGATGTGGTGCGCGAACCGCTGCAAAGCCTCACCGACATGTCGCGCGACGACCAGCAAAAGGTGATCGACGAACTGTTCGTGCAGGTCGGTTTGCGGCCCGAGCAGAAACGGCTGTTCCCTCATCAATTCTCGGGCGGACAGCGGCAACGCATCGGCATCGCCCGGGCGTTGGCCACCCGGCCCGAGCTGATCATCTGCGACGAGCCGGTTTCGGCGCTGGACGTGGCGGTACAGGCGCAGATCCTCAATCTGCTCCGGCGGCTGCAAAAGGAATTCGGGCTGACCTATCTCTTCATCAGCCACGATCTGGGCGTGGTCCAGCACATGTGCGATTCCATCGCGGTGATGTATATGGGCCGGATCGTCGAACATGGCCCCCGGCTGAGCCTGTTCAACAACCCGCTGCATCCCTATACGGCGGCGCTGCTCTCTGCGGTGCCCTCGGTCGACAAGGCGCGCCGCGCAGCGACGCGGCGCATCCTGATCCCGGGCGATCCACCCGATCCGGTGAACCTGCCGCCTGGGTGCCGGTTCGCCAATCGCTGCCCGGTGGCGCAGCCGCAATGCCGCGCCCGGGAGCCGTCGCTGCGCACGGTCTCCGGTGGCCAGCGCGTCGCCTGCCATCTGGTGGGAGAGGACGGAACTGCGCCGCTGTGACCGGGCGTACGGTCGGGGTCAGCCTGGGTCAGTAATGCGGCGGGCGTTCGTCGCCCAGGATCACGCCGCCGCTGCCCTCTTGCGATCGGTCTGCCTCGCGCTGCCACAGCATCGCGACCCGCCGGGTCAGCCGGTCGATCTCGTCCTGCTGGCGGGCTACCACATCGCTCAATTCATCCACCGTACGGGTCAGATGCGCGATCCGTTCTTCGAGATGCGTCATGGCGCTGTCCTTTCACAGTGGTGTGTCCCCTTCCCATACAGGCGCAACGTCACGCTTGCCAGCCCCGCCTCCACGGTCCGACAGTTGCGGCAGGGAGGACAGACATGAGCGTGATCATCGACAGCGCCGAGGGCGTCACCACCATCACCATCAACCGGCCAGAGGCCCGCAACGCGGTCGATCCCGACACGGCGCGCGCGCTCTATCAGGCGTTTCTGGATTTCGAGGGCGATTCCGACCAGCGCGTCGCCATTCTGACCGGGGCGGGCGGCGCCTTTTGCGCCGGCTTCGATCTGAAATCGGCCGGTTCTGGCGCGGCGGATGCCTGGATCACCTCGCTCGATCTGCCCGCGGGCTGGGACGATCCCATCAGCGACCCGCGCCCCGGCCCGATGGGCCCTTCGCGGCTGATGCTGTCGAAACCGGTGATTGCCGCGATCGAGGGTCCGGCGGTGGCGGGCGGCATGGAACTGGCCGCGTGGTGCGATCTGAGGGTGATGGCCCAGGGCGCGGTGGCGGGCGTGTTCTGCCGCCGCTGGGGCGTGCCGCTGATCGACGGCGGCACCGTGCGCCTGCCGCGCATCCTGGGGCAGGGGCGGGCCAGCGACCTGATCCTGACCGGGCGCGCCATCGCGGCGGACGAGGCGCTGGCAATGGGCTTTGCCAACCGCATCTGCCCCAAGGGGCAGGCGCTGGCCATGGCGCGGGAACTGGCACGTGAGCTCACCCGGTTTCCGCAGGCCTGCATGCTGGCCGACCACCTCTCCGCGCGCATGGCGCCCGCGGACCTGGCCGCCGCGCTCAGCCGTGAATGGCGCTCGACCGCCACATTTGCCGCCGAAGGTCGCGCCGGGGCCGCCCGCTTTGCCGCCGGCAAGGGGCGTGGCGGCGATTTTGCCGATATCTGAACGCGATCTGCGGCGGTGCTGCGCCTTGCCCCGGGCCGGGCCATGGGCTAGACCGCGCGCGGAACAACGACCGTGCGAGGACGCCCGTCATGGCCAAGCCCAAGAAAACGCCCCGCCCCAAGGCCGAGACGCCCAAGGGCTTTCGCGACTATTTCGGCGCCGAGGTGACCCAGCGCACCGAGATGCTGCGCGACATCGCCGGGGTCTATCATCGCTACGGCTTTGAGGCGCTGGAAAGCAGCGCGGTCGAGACGGTCGAGGCGCTGGGCAAGTTTCTGCCCGATGTCGATCGCCCCAATGAGGGCGTCTTTGCCTGGCAGGAATCCGAGGATGACGGCGCAGGCGACTGGATGGCGCTGCGCTATGACCTGACCGCGCCGCTTGCGCGCGTCTACGCCCAGCACCGCAACGACCTGCCGACACCTTACCGCCGCTACGCGATGGGGCCGGTCTGGCGCAACGAGAAACCCGGCCCGGGTCGATATCGCCAGTTTTATCAATGCGATGCGGATACAGTGGGCAGCGCGTCCATGGCCGCCGATGCCGAAATCTGCGCCATGCTCAGCGACACGCTGGAAACCGTCGGCATCCCGCGCGGCGACTATGTGGTGCGGGTGAACAACCGCAAGGTCCTGAATGGGGTGCTGGAGACCATGGGCCTGGCCGACGAGGGCCAGCGCGACGCCGTGCTGCGCACCATCGACAAGTTCGACAAGGTCGGTGAGGACGGTGTGCGCGAACTGCTGGGCAAAGGACGGCTCGACGCCTCGGGCGCGTTTATCGACGGCGTGGGTCTGAGCGACGATCAGGCCGGACCGGTGCTGGCTTTCCTGACCTCCAGGGGCGCGGATGCGGCCACAACCGTGGCGAACCTGCGCGCGGCGGTGGGCGCCTCGCAGATCGGGGTTCAGGGCATCGACGAGCTGGAACAGATCGGCGATCTGCTGGCCGCGGGCGGTTACGGCCCGGACCGGATCGTGATCGACCCCTCGGTCGTGCGGGGCCTGGGCTATTACACCGGGCCGGTTTACGAGGCCGAGTTGACCTTTGAAATTTTCGACGAAAAGGGCCGCAAGCGGCAGTTCGGCTCTGTCTCGGGTGGTGGGCGTTATGACGATCTGGTCAAGCGCTTCACCGGACAGGAAGTCCCGGCAACGGGTGTTTCCATCGGCGTTGACCGTCTGCTCGCCGCCCTGCGCGAGAAGGGCCGGATACGGACCGCCGAGCGCGGCCCGGTCGTGGTCACGGTGATGGATCGCGACCGCATGGCCGACTATCAGGCGATGGTGGCCGAGCTGCGCAACGCGGGCATCCGGGCCGAGGTTTATCTGGGCAACCCCAAGAATTTTGGCAACCAGCTCAAATATGCCGACAAGCGCAACTCGCCGGTTGCCGTGATCGAAGGCGGCGATGAAAGGGCCAATGGCGTGGTACAGATCAAAGACCTGATCCTGGGCGCCCAGATCGCCGCCAATGCCACGCTGGAAGAATGGAAGGAACGCCCCAGCCAATACGAGGTGGCGCGCGCCGATCTGGTGGCCAAGGTGCGCGAGATTCTGGCGGAGCAGGCGGGATGATCACCCGCGCCCGTATTCTGGAGCAGGCCGCGCGACTGCGCGCCGGTTTCGAGGCCGCAGGTGCCCAGGGGGTGGAAACGCCGATCCTGCAACCGGCCGAAACCCTTCTCGACCTTTATGGCGAGGATATCCGCGCGCGCGCCTATGTCACCTCGGACGCGCTGAGGGGCGAGCAGATGCTGCGCCCGGATTTCACCGTGCCGGTGGTGCAGAAACACATGGAACACGGCGCAGAACCCGCCCGCTATACCTATGCGGGCGAGGTGTTCCGGCGGCAAGAGCATGACCCCGACCGCGCCAATGAATATATCCAGGTGGGGTATGAGGTGTTCGACCGCACCAACCCCGCCGCCGCCGATGCCGAGGTCTTTGCCCTGATCGCCCAGGCGCTTGACGGTCTGGCGCTGCGGGCGGCCACCGGTGACATCGGCATCCTGATGGCCGCGGTCGAGGGCCTGAAAACCACCGAGCCGCGCAAGGCCGCTCTGATGCGCCATATCTGGCGTCCGCGCCGGTTCCGGGCGCTGCTTGATCGTTACGCGGGCCGTACTACGGTGCCGCCCGCGCGCGCCGCGCTGCTCGCAGAATCGGAGCCGCTCGCTGATGGCGCGCCCGAGATCGGCAAACGCAGCCGCGCCGAGGTCGAGGCCCGGATCGAGGTGCTGCGTGCGGATGCCGCCGCCGCGCCGATCTCGGATAACGAGATGGCCGGGCTGGATGCGCTGCTGTCAGTGCGCGAAACCATGCCCTATGCGCTGGAGCATCTGCGCGACATCGCGGTGGACCTGCCCCAGATCACCCCGGCGCTCGACCGGCTGGAGGCGCGCATCGCCGCTCTGCGCGCGCGCGGGATCAACGTGGACCGGCTCGATTTCGAAGCCTCCTATGGGCGGACCTCGATGGAATACTATGACGGCTTCGTCTTTGGCTTCTATGCCGAGCGGCGCCCCGATCTGCCGCCCATCGCGACCGGGGGGCGCTATGACGCGCTGACCCGGCGGCTGGGTAACGGCGCCGAGATCCCGGCGGTGGGCGGCGTGCTGCGTCCCGGCCTGATGCTGCTGCTTGCGGAGGCCGAGACATGAGCCTGAAGCTTGGGGTGCCGTCCAAGGGGCGGCTGATGGAAAAGACCTTTGCCTGGTTCGACAAGCGCGGCATCACGCTCAGCCGCACCGGGTCGGATCGCGAATATGCCGGTCGCGTCGATGGCATCGAGGGCGTGTCGCTGGTGCTGCTTTCAGCCGGGGAAATCCCGCGCGAACTGGCGGCGGGGCGCATTCATCTGGGCGTCACCGGCACCGATCTGGTGCATGAGAAACTGCCGCTCTGGGATCAGCAGCTGGAGGAACTGGCGCAGCTGGGCTTTGGCCAGGCCGACCTGATCATCGCGGTACCCGCCTGCTGGGCGGATGTGGATACGCTGGATGATCTCGACGCGGCGGCGGCGGGGTTCCGGGCGCGGCACGGGCACCGGTTGCGCATCGCCACCAAATATCACCGGCTGGTGCGCGATTTCCTGACCGATGCGGGGGTGGCCGATTACACTCTGGTCGACAGCCAGGGCGCGACCGAGGGCACCGTCAAAAACGAGACCGCCGAGGCGATCGCCGACATCACCTCGACCGGCGAGACCCTGCGCGCCAACCACCTGAAAATCCTGAGCGACGGTTTGATCCTGCGCAGTCAGGCGACGCTCTGGCGCAGCCGCACCGCGCCGCTGGAGGCCGCAGACAAGCAGGTGCTTGAGCTGTTGCTGGACCGTTTGGCGAAATAGGGGAAGGGGGCGCTGCCCCCGCCTACAAAATTCGTCGAATTTTGTAGACTCCCCCGGAGTATTTCGGGCGAAATGAAACGGTGGGGCCTCAGTGGAAATCGCGGCTGGGGAACAGGCGTTTGGCCTGCTCCCTGGGGTGCATGGCCCGGGGTTGCGGACGCGGACGGGGCGCGCTGTCGGTCTGCGGCGTGGTCTGGCCGACCGCGCTGTCCATCGGATGGCCCAGATCGGCGAGGCGGGGAGAGAGATCCTCGATCCGCTGGGCAATCAGGTGCACCACGATCCCCTCGCGTTGCAGGGTGCCGGTCACCCGCAACAGCCGCCCGCCCATCACGATGCGGCGGAACTGTTCATAGATCTTGGGCCAGACCACCACGTTGCTGACCCCGGTTTCATCCTCGAGTGTCAGAAAGATCACCCCCGAGGCGGTGCCCGGGCGCTGGCGGGTGATGACAAGGCCGCAGACGCTGACCCGGTGGGCTGCCACGCTGGCCAGCTTGTCATGCGGGGTCAGGCCGGGGATCGCGGGGCGCAGCAGCTCCATCGGGTGGGCGCGCAGGGTCAGGCGCATCGACACGTAATCCTCGACCACCTCCTCGCCCAGATGCATGGCGGGCAGGGTCACCTGCGGTTCGTGGATGATCTCGCCGTCGAGCGGATCGTTGAACAGAGGCAGCGGCGCCTGCCCCCGGATCGCCCGCACCTGCCAGAGCGCGTCGCGCCGCCCGATCCCCATATCGGCAAAGGCATCCGCCTCGGCCAGCCGTTCCAGCACCGCCGGCGTCACCCCGGCGCGCAGCCACAGCGCCTGGGGATCGGGATAGCCGTTGCCACGGGCCGCCACGATCCAGGCGGCATCCTCTTCGCGGAATCCCTTGATCTGGCGAAAGCCCAGCCGCAGGGCCAGCGCCCCGTCGGCGCGCCGTTCCAGCCGGTTGTCCCAGTCGCTGGCATTGACGCAGATCGGGCGCAGCTCAACCTGGTGGTCGCGGGCATCGCGCACGATCTGGGCCGGGGCATAAAACCCCATCGGCTGCGCGTTCAGCAGTGCGCAGGCAAAGATCGCCGGGTGATGGCATTTCAGCCAGGCCGAGACATAGGCCAGCATGGCAAAGGCCGCCGCGTGGCTTTCGGGAAAACCGTAATCGGCAAAGCCCTCGATCTGGCCGAAACAGCGTTCGGCCACCTCCTGGCTATAACCGTTGCGCCGCATGCCGGCGATGAAGGTGTCCCGATGCGCTCCGATCGTGCCCATGCGCCGGAACGAGGCAAGCGAGCGGCGCAGGTGGTCGGCCTCTTCCGCCGTATAGCCCGCGCCCACCACGGCGATTTGCAGCGCCTGTTCCTGAAACAGCGGCACGCCGAGGGTGCGCGCGGTCACCGCCGCCAATTCCGGGCCAAAGGGTTCGGCCTTTTCCAGCCCCTGACGGCGCCGGATATAGGGTTGCACCATGCCGCCCTGGATCGGGCCGGGGCGGACGATGGCGACCTCGATCACCAGATCGTAAAAGGTGCGTGGCCGCATCCGGGGCAGGAAATTCATCTGTGCGCGGCTTTCCACCTGAAACACGCCCACCGCATCGGCGGCGCAGAGCATGTCATAGGTGGCCGCGTCCTCTTGCGGCACGGTGTCGATGCTCAGATGCCGCTGCTCGTGCTCTCGCATCAGGTCAAAGGCCTTGCGGATACAGGTCAGCATGCCCAGTCCCAGCACATCGACCTTGAGGATGCCCAGCGTGTCGATATCGTCCTTGTCCCATTCGATGAGGGTGCGGTCCTCCATCGCGGCATTCTCGATCGGGGCCAGTTCGTCGAGCCGCCCGCGGGTGATGACAAAGCCGCCCACATGCTGCGACAGATGGCGGGGAAAGCCGATGATCTCGCCGATCAGGCGGATGGTCAGGGCCAGCCGCCGGTCCTCGGGGTCAAGGCCCAGCTCGCGCATCCGCTCGGGGTCGGCGCCGCCGTTGGACTGCCCCCAGATCTGGCCCGAGAGGCTGGCGGTCACGTCCTGGCTGAGGCCCATGACCTTGCCCACCTCGCGGATGGCGGCGCGCGAGCGGAAATGGATCACCGTGGCGCAGAGACCGGCGCGGTGGCGGCCGTATCTCTGGTAAATCCACTGGATCACCTCTTCGCGCCGCTCATGTTCGAAATCGACGTCGATATCCGGCGGCTCGCCCCGGTATTTCGAGATGAAGCGCTCGAAGACCATGGCGATCTGGTCGGGCGAGACATCGGTGATGCCCAGCAGATAGCACAGGATCGAGTTCGCCGCCGAGCCGCGCCCCTGGCAGAGGATGCCCTGCGAACGGGCGAACTGGACAATGTCGTGCACCGTCAGGAAATAGGCGGGAAAACCCAGTTCGGCGACCAGCTTGAGCTCCTTGGCCACCAGCTCATGCACGCGCTGGGGCGCGCCGCCTGGATAGCGGCGCACGATTCCCTCGGCGGTCAGCCGTTCCAACCGGGCCTGCGGGGTTTCGCCCTCGGCAACCTCGTCGGGATATTCATAGCTCAGCTCGCTCAGGCAGAAACTGCACCGGGCGGCGATGTCCAGCGTGCGGCGCAGCGCGGCGGGGTGGTCGCGGAACAGCCGGGCCATGTCGGCATGGCCCTTGAGGCGGCGTTCGGCATTGGGCAGGGCGCGGGTGCCGATCCGGTCGATGGTGATATGTTCGCGCATGCAGGTCAGCACATCGGCCAGCTGGCGGCGATTGGCGCGATGCATCAGCGCATCGCCCACCGCCACCATCGGGGCCGAGCTGCGCAGGGCCAGCCGGGCGCAGGCGGCCAGCCAGGCCTGATCGGACCCGTCATAGCGCGGTGCCGCGCCCAGAAACACGTGACCGGGAAAGCGGCGCTGCACTTGCTGAAGATGGGGCAGGGCCCCGTCGAGCCGCCCCTGCGGCAGCGCGATCAGGATCATGCCGGTGCAGCCCGCCAGCAGGTCGGCCAGATCGAGATGGCAATCGCCCTTTTCCGCCCGCCGTTTGCCCAGCGTCAGCAGCCGGGTCAGCCGCTGATAGGCGGCGCGGTCGCGGGGCAGGGCGATCCAGTGCAGCGGGCTGTCGCGCAGCACCAGGCGGCAGCCGGTGATCAGCCGGGGCAGGCGCGGCGCCTCGGGCCGGGCGATCGGCTGCGGATGCCCGACCTCCTGACGCGAGCAGGAATCGATCCGGTGCTGCGAGCGGATGCGGATGGCCTCGTCCGCCTCGCGCCGCAACTCCTTTAGCGCGGCATAGGCCCGCACCACCCCGGCCAGCGAGTTGCGGTCGGTGATGGCGATGGCATGCAGGCCCAGCTCGGCGGCGCGGGTGATCATCTCCTCGGGGTGCGAGGCGCCGGTGAGAAAGGTGAAATTGGTGGTGACGCAAAGCTCGGCATAGGTCATGCGAATTCCCCCTGTACGAACCAGCCCGGGTTCTGCGGCGTGTGGAACAGCCACAGCCGCCGCCCCTGCCGGGTCTCGACATGCCAATAATCGCGGACCCCGCCGCGCCAGTTCTCGTCGGGCAGCCACCATTCGGGGGCGATCCGTTCCGGCCCGGTGGCGCGCGCCGTGCTCAGCGACATGCGCCGCCAGCGGAACCGTTCGGGCGGGCGCGTGCCGGTGGCGGTGAGGGGTTCGGGCGGGAACAGCAGGATCGGGCGCGGGCGGGGCGGCGCCCAGGGTCCGCCCGGTTCCGACCAGGCCGCGGCGGCGATGGTAAAGCCGCGCTCGGGGATATGGCTGTCGACCGGCAGAAACCGCTGGATATTCTCCAGCCCGATCCGGGTGCCGATCCGGCTGATCAGGTCGTCCAGACGGTCGGCCCGGCCCGAGGAGACATGGCTGAGCTGGCGCACCGGCTGCGGCTCGACCCGGGTTGCCTCCAGCCGCATCTGGTCGATGCCATAGCCGGCGTCGACCTCGCGCACGCCGCGTTCGAACAGCGGCAGGATACGGGCGGCATCGCGCAGCGGGCGGGCCAGGCGCAGCTCGACCGTCTGCGCCTCCTGATCGACCCGGCGCAGGGTCAGGCACAGGCTGCGCGCGCCCGCCTCCTGCGCCTTGAGTCTGGCGCAAAGCTGGTCCAGCAGGCGTCCGGTGCCCGCCATCACGTCATCGAACAGGCCGATCGGCTCGGGCAGGGTCAGGCGAACCCCGTAATGGGGCGGTTCGGCCAGGGGCGAGATCTGTTCGGGCTGGCGCCCCATCGCCTGATCCAGCCGCAGCAACAGCTCGGGGCCGAAACGGCGGGTCAGCGGCGCGCGGGCGGTGCGCTCGAGCTCGCCGATCCTGCGCAGGCCCAGACGGGTCAGGCCGGTCACGGCCTCCTCGCTCAGGCGCAGGGCGGCGACGGGCAGATGTTCCAGCGCCGCCAGCGGCTGGCCGGGTTCGGTGCGCCCCTCGCCATGATGGGCCAGCGCCCAGGCCGCGCCACGCGTATCGGCCAGCCCGATTCGGGCGGCCAGACCCGCGCGCACAAGGCGCTGGCGCATGTCGGAGAGCAGCATCGCCTCGCCGCCGAACAGATGCGCCGCCCCGGTGATGTCCAGCACCAGACCGTCGCGCCCCTCGAGCCCGACCCAGGGGCAATAGCGCGTGGCCCAGCGGCGCAGCATCCGCAGGAAGCGCGCATCGCCCGCCGGATCCGCGGGCCGGGTTTGCAGGTCGGGGCAAAAGGCGCGGGCATCCGCATAGGCCATGCCGCAATGCAGCCCGGCCCGCTCCGCCCCGGTATCGAGACAATAGAGCCGGTCCGCATTGGCCTGTTTCAATGTCAGGGCAAAGGGGCCATCAACCGGGCGCGCCCGCAGGGCCCGGTCGCTTGCCAGCCGGGGAAACCAGATCGAGACGACGCGACGCCCTATTCCATCGAACATGCCAGGCCCCCAATGTTCCTGATTTGTTCTTAATAATTTCCCACCGCATCAGAGTCGAGTCCGATGGGTCGAAAACCGGGGCGCAATGCCACCGGGTTTCGGCCGCATTGCTACCCATGCCCTCGGGGATCAGGCACAATCCGGTTGTCTTGCCATCCTTGGCCGCCAGTTGCAGGCGCCTCCCGGCGGTCAGGCTCAGCGGCGCGCTCAGCTCGATCACCACCAGGGGCAGGGCGCCGTCGCGCAGGCTTTCCTCGGCCACGGCCAGGGTGTCGGTCTGGTCCCTGGTCTGGGCCAGCAGCAACCGTGCGGGGTCGAAATAATCGGCCAGTCCCAGCGGGTTGATCAGCTCGGGCCGCCAGCTTTCGCGCAGCCACAGAAGGCCGCTCACCTGCGCGGCGGCGACAGCGGCCATGGCCACGGCCAGAGGGCCACAGGCTTCGTGCACCCGACCGGGGCGCAGGGGAAAGGAGGCGTTCAGGGACGACATGGACCAAAAGTAACCGCAGGCGGGGCAGGGTTCAAATACTCTTGGCCCGGCGCCAGGGCCGGAAACGGTAAAACCGGCGCGCGGAACGCGCCGGTTTCAAGGGCAGGCGACCCAACGGGAGAGATGCCGGCCGCAGCCCCTGGTCCTAGCCGAAGACGCGGGTCAGCGCCTGATCGACCGCATCGGTGATGGCGTCGATATCCTCGGCGGTGGCGATCAGCGCCGGCGAGAAGCACAGCGTGTTGTTGCGCCCCGGGATCGAGCGGTTGGTCACCCCGATGATCACGCCCTGCGCCATGCAGTCGGCGACCACGGCCTGCGCCTGTTTCTCGCTCACCGGTTCCTTGGTCTCGCGATTTGCCACCAGCTCGGCGCCCAGGAACAGGCCCTTGCCCCGCACATCGCCGATCACGGCGTGCTTTTCCATCAGCGCGTGCAGGTTGCCCAGCATCCGCTCGCCCATGGCGGTGCAGTTGCCCAGCAGGTCCTCGTCCTCGATGATCCGCATGTTTTCCAGCGCCGCGGCGGGGCCAGCGGTGCAGCCGCCAAAGGTCGAGATATCGCGGAAGTAGTTCAGCGGATCGTCGGTGTTGTCCTTGAACAGGTCAAAGACCTCTTCGGTGGTCACCATGCAGGCGATGGCCGCATAGCCCGAGGCGACGCCCTTGGCCATGGTCACGAAGTCGGGCTTGATGCCGTATTGCTGATAGCCAAACCAGGTGCCGGTGCGGCCGATGCCACAGACGACCTCGTCGATATGCAGCAGCACATCGTATTGCTTGCAGATCTCCTGCACCCGCTCCCAATAGCCTTCGGGCGGGGTGATGACGCCGCCACCGGCGGTCACCGGCTCAAGGCACAGCGCGCCGACGGTTTCGGGGCCCTCGCGCAGGATCACCTCTTCGATCAGGTCGGCGGCGGCGCGGCCGAACTCGGCGCCCGACAGATGACCCAGCCCCAGCTCTTCCTTGCGGTATTCCATGCAATGGGGAACCTTGACGAAATCCGGCGCGAAGGGGCCGTATTGCGCGTTGCGCTCGTCCTGGCCGCCCGCCGACATCGCCGCAAGGGTCGAGCCGTGATAGTCGCGGTCGCGATAGAGGATCTTGGTCTTCTTGCCGCCGTATTTCTTGTGCGCGATCTGGCGCACCATCTTGAACGCCTTCTCGTTCGCCTCGGAACCCGAGTTGGTATAATAGACCCGGCTCATCCCCGGCATCTTGGAAATCAGCTTCTCGGCATAAAGCGCGCCGGGGATCGACCCGGCCGAGTTGGCGAAGTAGCACAGTTTCATCAACTGGTCATAAACCGCCTTGCAGATGGACTCACGACCATAGCCGACGTTGACGGTCCAGACCCCGCCCGAGACGGCGTCGAGATGCTCTTTGCCGTTCTGATCCCAGACCCGCATGCCCTTGCCTTCGACGATGATGCGGGGGTCGTTGGTCTCAAAGGGTTTGTGCTGAATCAGATGGTGCCAGATATGGGCGCGGTCGGCTTCGACCACCCGACTCAGATCGTTTTCGTTGAACGTGCCGTCCATAATGTGCCCTCTCCTGATGACTGTTAGATCGACTCCGATGTCCCAGAAAAACCGAGACGCGCGATAGAGTCCAGAGACGTCAAATTCCGGGCGTTCGATAGGGCCAGAAATTTGCGTCACATATGTCCAATTGAGTTGCCCTAGCGGCAAGCCGGGTCAAAAATCGTCTCGATAGCAATCTGAAAACTAAAGGTATTTTCAGATTTCGAGTTTTGAAATCCGCAACTTGATCTGCCCAAGACTGGGCCAGTTGTCCGAAAAATTCGTTGATCGAAAGGGGGATTTCCTTTCGGAGTAGGGACGGGCGCTCGCTTGAGAGCCCGTGAAACAGCAGAAACGGCTGAACCGTTCGTGATATTCCTCCGCCATTCCGGCGGTAGACTGGGAGAATTAGATGATGACTGCAAAAACGAAGCTTCTGGGTGCTGTGGCCGGACTGGCGCTGGCGATCGGCGCCATGCCCGCGGCGGTGGCTGCCGAGGGCGAGATCACCGTGGCCTATTTCCTCGAATGGCCGATGCCGTTCGAATATGCCAAGCAGAAGGGCACCTATGACGAGGTGCTGGGCGTCAAGGTCAACTGGGTCAGCTTCGAAAGTGGCGTGAAGATGTCGGCGGCGATGGCCTCGGGCGATGTGCACCTGTCGGTCAGCCAGGGCGTTCCGCCCTTCGTGGTTGCCACCTCGGCCGGGCAGGACCTGCAGATCCTCGATGTGGCGGTGTCTTATGCCGACAACGACAACTGCGTCGTGCGCTCGGAACTGGAGATCGACAAGGACAACGCTGGCGAGCTGGCCGGCAAGAAGGTCGCCGTGCCGCTGGGCACCGCCGCCCATTATGGCTTCCTCAAGCAGATGAACCATTTCGGCGTCGATGTGGCCAGCATGGATGTCGTCGACATGGATCCGCCCGATGGCGCCGCGGCGATTGCCCAGGGCGCGGTCGACATGTTCTGCGGCTGGGGCGGCTCGCTGCGCCGGGCACTGGAGCATGGCAACGTGCTGCTGACCGGTGACGAGAAGACCGAGCTGGGTATCCTGGTGTTCGACGTGACCTCGGGCCCGGCGGGCTGGGTCGCGGAAAACAGCGATCTGGTTGCCAAGTTCCTCAAGGTGACCGCGGATGCAAACGCCATGTGGGCGGACGAGGCAAACCGTGCCGAGATGCTGCCGCTGATCGCCAAGGACGCGGGCATGGATGAAGAGGCGACCGCCTCGACCATCGCCACCTTCAAGTTCCCGACGATCGAGCAGCAGCTGAGCGGTGGCTGGCTGGGCGGCAACGCGCAGACCTTCATGAAGGGGGTCGCCGATGTGTTCGTCGAGGCCGGCAGCATCGACAGCGCGCTGGACACCTATGAGAACGCCGTGAACACCGGGCCGCTGTCCGCGGCAGGCGGCATGTAAGCCGACCGGATGACGGGCGGCGGGGTCACCCGCCGCCTGCATTTTGCATGTTGCCGTGAACCGGCGACAAGAGACCCCTGCAAATATCTCAAACAGGAAAGGCGGGCCATGTCGGGACTGTCTATCGAAAACATATCCATGCGCTTTGACCTGCCGAACGGCAGCTCGGTGCAGGCGCTGAAAAACGTCTCTCTCCATCTCAAGGAAGGGGAGCTGATGAGCGTGCTCGGCCCGTCGGGCTGCGGCAAGACAACTCTTCTCAACATCGTCGCCGGGTTTCTGGCGCCGACCGAAGGCCATATCGCCATGAACGGCCACAAGGTGCACGGCCCCAATGCCGAACGCGGCATGGTGTTCCAGCAGGGCGCATTGTTCGAGTGGATGAATGTGCGCGACAACGTCAGCTTTGGTCCGCGCATGAAGGGACAGCGTGCGTCGCAATATGGCAGCCATGTCGACCATCTGCTGGATGTGACCGGCCTTGGCGATTTCAAGGACAAGGCGATCTACGAGCTCAGCGGTGGCATGCAGCAGCGGGTCGCGCTGGCGCGCTGCCTGGCCAATGACCCCGATGTCATCCTGATGGACGAGCCGTTGGGCGCACTGGACGCGCTGACCCGTGAAAAGATGCAAGGCCTGGTGCTGAAGCTCTGGAAAGAGACCGGCAAGACCATCATCCTGATCACCCACTCGGTCGAAGAGGCCCTGCTGCTGGGTGAACGGCTGCTGGTCATGGCGCCGCGCCCCGGACGCATCCACAAGGAATACCGCCTGCCCTATGCGGACATGGGGGTGAATGCCGACCTGCGCGAGGTCAAGAAATCCGAAGGCTATTCCCAGACGCGCGAGGAAATCCTCTCGATGATCTGGGACATGGAGGAAGAAATCATGGGACGCACGGAGGCAGCACAATGATCGGCCTGATTATCCTTGCGGTCTATGTGGCGATCTTTGTCGGGTCGTTCCTGGCCGTGCGCTTTTTCGTGCGCAAGACCACCAATGATTTTACCTCGCTCAAAACGGTGACCTTTGGCGATGAAAGCGCGGTCACCTCGAACCGGATCGCCTCGGTGGTGTCGGTTCTCACCATCTTCCTGATCTGGGGCGCGTTCACCGGGTCGAAATACGTGCCGTCCTTCCTGCACGCACCGGCGCCCTTTGTCGGTGAGACCTCGTTTGTCTACACGCTCGAGGATGCCAACGGTGCCCGCGACGATGCCACTGTTTTCGTCAAGGTGCAGGGCTTTGGCGAAAAGACCGACGATTTCGATGTCGATCCGGGGCCGGGCTTTGCCAAGAACGATGCCGTTTCGATGACCGCGTCGCGCTCGACCACCATCATCTTTGACAAGAATGATGAGACCAGTCGCAAGGAAGGCGCCAAGATCGTCGCCATCGACGGCACTCCGATTTCGATCGGCCAGTCGATCAAGACCGCCGCGGGCCAGTTCTCGCTGACCGACAAGGGCGCGATCAGCTTCCAGCCGCCCTCGGGCCTGCAGATGGAGCCGATCTGGCTGCCACCGCCCGAAGCCGTGGTCAGCCGCCTGGGCGAGATTGCGAAATCGGGCTATCGCGACAGCACCCTGTGGGAGCATCTGGGCTTCTCCCTGTTCCGTGTGATCGCCGGCTTCTTCTTTGGCGCGCTGGTCGGCATTCCGCTGGGCTATGCCATGGGGCTGAGCGACTGGTTCCGCGGCTGGTTCGACCCGATCGTCGAGTTCATGCGCCCGGTGCCGCCGCTGGCCCTGATCCCGCTGGTCATCATCTGGGCGGGGATCGGCGAGACCGGCAAGATCATCTTGTTGTTCCTCGCGGCCTTGTGGATCATGGCCATCGCCGCCCGCTCGGGTGTCTCGGGGGTCCGGATCTCGAAGGTGCATGCCGCCTATTCGCTGGGAGCCAGCAAGGCGCAGATCATGCGGTACGTGATCGTTCCGAACTCGTTGCCCGAGATCTTCACCGGTGCGCGGGTGGCGATGGGGGTCTGCTGGGGCACCGTGGTTGCCGCCGAACTGGTGGCGGCGGAAAAGGGTGCCGGGATGATGATCATGGTCGCGTCCAAGTTCCAGCTGACCGATATCGTCATCATGGGGATCATCCTGATCGGCGTGATCGGCTTTGGCATCGACATCCTGATGCGCTGGGCCGAACGGGTTCTGGTGCCCTGGAAAAGCAAGGGCTGAACTTTCCGTTGCAAGAGAAAACCGGGGCCCTGCGGGGCCCCGGTTCTTTTATTGCGGCAGACACGTGTTATTACGATCTTTCCTTGCCCGGCATGTTTGTGCCACATCTGCGCGCAAGGCACCTATCAGGGAGGACGGGACATGACCGGCAGCACTATCTATGACCAGCATCTGGACCGGACGCCGGCCAATTTCACGCCCCTCTCGCCGCTCAGCTATATCGAGCGGACCGCGGCGGTCTACCCCGACTATCCTTCCGTCGTTTATGGCGATCGTCGCTATACCTGGGCCGAAACCTATACGCGCTGCCGACGGCTGGCGAGTGCTCTGGCCGGGCGCGGCCTGGGCAAGGGCGATACCGTTTCGATCATCGCCGCCAATATCCCCGAAATGTACGAGGCGCATTTCGGCGTGCCGATGGCGGGGGCGGTGCTGAACGCGATCAACACTCGGCTGGATGCGCCCATCATCGCCTTCATCCTGTCCCATGCCGAGGCCAGGGTACTGATCGTCGACCCCGAATTTTCCGAGGTGGTGCGCGACGCCTTGGCACAGATCGACCGGCCCGACCTGTTGGTCGTGGATATCGAGGACCCAAGCTTTGCCGGCGGCGCGCCGGTGGGCACGCTGAGCTATGATGCGCTTTTGGCAGAGGGAGACCCGGATTTCGACTGGTCGCTGCCGGGGGACGAATGGGATGCCATCGCGCTCAACTATACCTCGGGCACCACGGGCAACCCCAAGGGTGTGGTCTATCACCATCGCGGCGCGGCGCTGAACGCGACCTCGAACATCCTGACCTGGGGCATGCCGCAACACGCGGTCTATCTGTGGACGCTGCCGATGTTTCACTGCAACGGCTGGTGTTTCCCCTGGACCATGGCGGCCAATGCCGGGGTATCGGTCTGCCTGCGTGCGGTGCGCGACGAGCCGATCTATCGCGCCTTCCGCGAGGAGAAGGTGACCCATTTCTGCGGCGCGCCCATCGTGCTGAACATGCTGGCCAACGCGCCCGATCACATGAAGGACTTTGACCATCAGATCAAGGTGATGACCGCAGGCGCGCCGCCGCCGGCTGCGGTGATCGAGAAGATGGAGGCGATGGGCGTCGACGTCACCCATGTCTATGGGCTGACCGAGACCTATGGCCCCTCGGTGGTCTGTGCCTGGAAAGAGGAGTGGGATGGTCGGCCCGGGGCCGAGCGCGCGGCGCTGAAGGTGCGCCAGGGGGTGCGTTATGTGGCGCTGTCGGGGCTGATGGTGGCCGATCCCGAAACGCTTGAGCCGGTGCCCGCCGATGGCGAGACGATGGGCGAGATCTTCATGCAGGGCAATATCGTCATGAAGGGCTATCTGAAGAACCCCGATGCCACCGACAGGGCGTTTCGCGGCGGCTGGTTCGCCTCGGGCGATCTGGGGGTGATGCATCCCGATGGCTATATCGCGCTCAAGGACCGGTCCAAGGATATCATTATCTCGGGGGGCGAGAACATCTCGTCGGTCGAGGTCGAGGATGTGCTCTATAAACATCCCGCAGTGATGGAGGCGGCGGTGGTGGCGCGCCCGGACGAGAAATGGGGCGAGACACCCTGCGCCTTTGTCGAGCTGAAGCCGGGGCAATCGGTGGAGGCCGCCGACCTGATCGCGCATTGCCGGGCGAACATGGCACATTTCAAGGCACCCAAGACGGTGGTGTTTGGCGAATTGCCCAAGACCTCGACCGGCAAGATACAGAAATTCCTGCTGCGCGAGCGTGCCCGCGCGCTCTGATCTGGGCGGGCACCGGAAAATTGCAAATTTTCCGGCCCGTTTTCCGTGCCGGAAAACGGCGTCGCGCGCGGTGCTGCAGGAGCGCGCTAGCGTCTGCGGTGGTGTAGGACCCGGCCCAGCGTGTTCATCAGAAGCTGCGCCGCCAGGATCGAGGTGCTGCCGCTCTGGTCGTAATCGGGCGCCACCTCGACCAGGTCGATCCCGGCGATCTCGCCACGCCGTGCCAGCCCGTCGATCAGTTCGAGCACCTCGTAATAGAGAAACCCGCCATGACTGGGCGTGCCGGTACCCGGCGCGATCGACGGGTCGAAGGCGTCGATGTCGATGGTCAGGTAATAGCGGACGCCTTCGGGGATACGCGCGAGCATCGCCGCCGTTCCCATCCGCCGTACGTGCCGCACCGACTGGATATCCGAGCCCATGGCGCGCGCCGCGTCATAGCCGTCCTTTGCGGTGGAGGAGACGTTGCGGATACCGATCTGGGTCAACCCGGTGACATGCGCCTTCTCCGCGGCGCGCCGCATCGGGTTGCCGTGGCCATAGCGCACGCCATGCCGTTCGTCGACGAAATCCAGATGCGCGTCGATCTGCACCACGTGGATCGGGTCCTGATCGTCAAAGGCGTTGATACAGGGGATGTTGATGGAATGATCACCCCCTAGCACCACCGGCAACGCCCCGGCCTGCAGGATCTTGCGGACGCCGAATTCGATATTGGCGTGGCTCTTGATCGTGTCGGTATGCACGATATCGGCATCGCCGATATCGACGATCCGCACCTTGGCGGGATCGAGATAGGTGATGTCGTCCTCGAAATCATAGGCGCCCGCATGGCCGAAGGAAAACAGGGTCGAGGCCTCGCGGATCGCACGTGGCCCCATGCGCGCGCCAGAGCGCCATTGGGCGCCGAAATCGAAGGGCGCACCCAGGATCGCGGCATCTGCGTCGATACTGTCCCAATCCTCGACATAGGGGTACTTGCCAAAGGTGCAAATGCCCACAAAGGGCAGGTTCAACCGTCCACTGTCATATCCGTGTGATGCCATGCCTGCTGCCCTCCGATCCTCGCCACATTAACGGCGCCCGGATCGTACCTGTCCAGTGGATTTCGGGCGGTGGCCGTTTTCCGGCACGGAAAACGGGCCGGAAAACATGTGTTTTCCGGCGGCTCCAGGATCAGGCGACGGGGGCGTGACGATCGGGATGCGCGGCGGAAAAGGAGGGGTGTTCGTTGCAGGCCGCCTCGACCGAAAGCAGGCGCGGCAGGTCGCTGATATCCACCTCCCAGCGGCGCGCATTGTAGATCTGGGGCATCAGGCAGATATCGGCCAGCCCGGGCGCATCGCCGCAGCAATAGGGCGATTGCTCGAACCCGGCCAGCCTCGTTTCGAAGGCTTGCAGGCCGGGGCGGATGAAATGGCGCATCCAGGCCCCCGGCATGTCCTCGGCTCCGCCACTGAGCTGGGTGGCGTGGCGGGCGACCTTCAGGTTGCAGACCGGGTGGATATCGACCGCGATCGCCTGTGCCAGCGCCTGCACCTGCGCCCGGCTTGCCGGGTCGGCGGGCACCAGCCCCAGCCCTCGGGTCTGGTCGAGATAATCGAGCATCGCCAGCGACTGGGTCAGCCGCAGGCCGTCGATGTCAAGCACCGGCACCAGCCCTTGCGGATTGCGGGCCAGATGTTCGGCTGAGCGGTGTTCGCCCTTGACCAGATCGACCGGGACAGCTGTGTAGGCGATCCCTGCGAGGTTGAGCGCAATGCGCAGCCGGTAGCTGGCGGAGGAGCGCCAATAGTCATAGAGGATCGTTTCGGTCATTGGGGCGTCTTTCCTGTCCGGGGCAGGGCGATGATAGGCGGTTGTCGTGTTGGTGTTAACCACCTTTGCGCGGGCGCGGCTCGTCAAGCCCTTGCGGGCTTTCCTCGCGTGGCTGGCCCGGCGCAAAGGCGCCGGACCAGCCCTGATCAGACGGTCTTGTTCAGCTCCTTGGCGTGCAACCAGGCGGCGTGCTGCGGCGCCTTCTTGGTGCGCGACCACTCTTCGAGCATGTCCCACTTGACCTCGTCCATGCGCTTGAGCAGCGCCTCTTCCTCCGGGTCGGGGCAGGCCAGTTCGACGCGGTGGCCATTGGGGTCGAAGAAGTAGATCGAGTGGAAGATCGAGTGATCGGTGACGCCCAGAACCTCGACGCCATTGGCCTCCAGATGCTCCTTGAACTCGATCAGCGTCTCGCGGTCCTTGACCTTGAACGCGATATGCTGGACCCAGACGGGCGTGTTCGGGTCGCGGCCCATCTCGGGCTTGGTCGGCAGTTCGAAGAAGGCCAGCACATTGCCGTTGCCTGCATCCAGGAACAGATGCATATACGGGTCCGGTTCATGGGTCGAGGGGACGTGATCCTCGGCAATCGCCAGGATGAAGTCCATGTTCAGCATCTTGCCATACCATTCGACGGTTTCCTTGGCGTCCTTGCAGCGATAGGCGACGTGGTGGATTTTCTCGATTTTCATGTTGCTCACTCCTTGAATGCGGCGGCTTTCAGCGCCTTGGACAGGACGGCGCGATCGCCGATATGGTTGGCCAGGACCAGCACGAGCCGGGCGTTGAGCGCATCGCTTTCCGCCTTGTCGAGCCCGTCATGGGCGGCCAGCAGCTCGGCATAGAAATCATCCGCGCCAGCGATGTTCGGGGTCAGTGTCAGATCGGACATGAGGCTCACTCCTTGCCGGTGGCCCGGCGGATCGCGTGCCGGAACTGGGTTTCGTCGAATGTCGCGCGGCGGGCAGCGACATGCTGGTCGGGGCGGATCAGATAGACAGCGCTGTCATTGTCGCCCAGATAGCGGCGTTTCAGCTCCATGGTCGGGTCGTCCTTGACCGAGAGCGCCAGGCGCGTGACCTCGACACCCTCTTCCTCGATGCTATCGGGGGCATCGGCGTCGATGGTCAGCAGGATGAACCTGTCGCCCAGCTTGGGCAGCAGGAACCCGTCACCCAGCGGCGCGTCGGGGCAGGGGCTGCCGGGACGGGTGCGCGCCGGGCCATCCAACAGCGCGTCGGCCGAGTTGAGCGGCGAGCCGTCATAGGTGCAGGGCACCGACAGGCGGCCCGAATTCACCAGCGGACGGGCGAATTCATACTGCTCGCTCAGGTCCAGCACCGCATCACGCAGGATACGCGACATCTCGGATTTGGGCGTGATGAAATCGGTGGAGCGCGACGAATTGAGGATATTCTCGTCGGCGCCGTGAACCCGCTCCATATCATAGCTGTCGAGCAGGCTTTCGGGTGCCTTGCCCTCCATCACCAGTTTCAGTTTCCAGATCAGGTTGTCGGTATCCTGCAGGCCCGAGTTGGCGCCGCGTGCACCGAACGGCGAAACCTGATGCGCGGCGTCGCCCGCAAACAGCACCCGGCCATGGCGGAACTTCTCCATCCGGCGGCACTGGAACGTGTAGATCGAGACCCATTCCAGCTCGAACTGCACATCCTCGCCCAGCATCGCCTTGAGCCGCGGGATCACGTTTTCGGGGCGCTTTTCACGCTCCTTGTCGATGTCCCAGCCCAGTTGCAGGTCGATGCGCCAGACATTGTCGGGCTGCTTGTGCAGCAGGGCGGATTGACCCCGGTTGAAAGGCGGGTCGAACCAGAACCAGCGCTCGGTCGGAAAACCCGCATCCATGATCACATCGGCAATCAGGAAGTTGTCCTCGAACACGCGGCCCACGAAATCGAGCCCCAGCATCGAACGTACCGGCGATCCGGCGCCATCGCAGGCGATCAGCCAGTCGGCCTCGACGGTGTACGAGCCTTCGGGCGTCTCGACCTCCAGCTTGACATGGTCGGGATGGGTGCCGATCGCCTCGACCTTGTTGCGGCCCCGGATTTCGATGGGGGCACCGGTCTCCTGCAATTCGCGGACCCGGTTCACCAGGTATTCCTCGAAATAGTACTGTTGCAGGTTGATGAAGGCGGGGCGCTGGTGGCCGCCTTCTGGCAGCAGGTTGAAGTCATAGACCTGCCGGTCGTCGAAGAAGACCTTGCCCAGGTTCCATTCGACCCCCTTGTCGACCATCGGCTGCCCGCAGCCGAGCCGGTCGAGGATCTCCAGCGGGCGCTTGGCATAGCAGACAGCTCGGCTGCCGAAACTGACCTTGTCATTATCGTCCAGCACCACGACCTCGATCCCCTGCTGGGCAAGGTCGATGGCGGCGGCCAGCCCGATGGGGCCGGCGCCGATCACGATCACCTTGTGGCGCACGGGGCTGGAGGCGTCCTGATCGGGACTGCGCGCATAGGCGTAGAGTGGGACTTCGAAGATTTTGTTCATGGGTCTCTCCTCCCAGGTCTGGGCGCACCCGGTGGGCCGAGGGCGCAAGTCTCCTGTCCTCTGCCGGGCATCCGCCAGAGGTCTTGTCTCATGGTCTCATCAGTTGACCCGGCGCGACACGATCTGGATCAATGTCGACCGGGCCGGGGGCTCATCCGCCCTGGCGGGCGTCTTCGCTGCGAAGAGACCCCGCAAGGGGTCGATGAGCGTCCCCTTCGGGTCAGCCTTGCAGGGCCTCCCACATTTCCAGGTCACGCTGCGCCGTCCAGATACGCGGCGTGTCGATGCCGCGCGCCTCGTCATAGGCGCGCGCCACGTTGAACGGCAGGCAGTGTTCGTAGATCGCGTAATCGGCAAACTTTGGGTCGCATTCGGCGCGCACCGCGTCCCAGGCCTCTTTCAGCGAGCCACCGCGTGCGGCGACGCGGGCCGCCGGGCGATAGGTGCTTTGTACAAAATCGCGGGTGTTCTCGATGGCGGCGTTTACCATCTCCTTGCCGACCAGGGCATCGCCGCGCCCTGGCGCAATCGCGTCCACATCGAACCAGGCGATATTGTCGAGCGTATTGCCCCAGTCGTTGAAATGCCCGTCGCCGCAATAGCAGGCCGAGTGATATTCGACGATGTCGCCGGTGAACATCACGTTCTGGTCGGGCACATGGATCACCGCGTCACCCGCCGTATGGGCGCGGCCCAGATGCATGATATCGACCCGGCGCTTGCCCAGATAAACGGTCATGCTGTCCGAGAATGTGGTGGTGGGCCAGGTCAGGCCCGGAATGCTCTCATGCCCTTCGAACAGGCGCGGAAAGCGCTGGAACTCGCTGTCCCAATCCTCTTGCCCGCGTTCCACCACCATCGAGCGGGCAGTGTCGGACATGATCACCTGACCGGCGCCGAATGCGCTGGCGCCCAGCACGCGCACGGCGTGGTAATGGGTCAGCACCACATGGGAAATCGGTTTGTCGGTCACCTCGCGGATACAGTCGATCACCTTTTGCGCCAGGCGCGGGGTGGCCTGCGCCTCGACCACCATGACGCTGTCATCGCCGATGATGACGCCGGAATTGGGGTCGCCCTCGGCGGTAAAGGCATAAAGCCCTTCGCCCACCTCGGTAAAGCTGATCTTCTTTTCGCTCATGTCGCCTTGCGACGCGAATGCCTTGGCCATGTGTCAGTCCCTTTCCAGGAATTCCAGCCGGTTGCCAAAGGGGTCTTCGGCAAAGAACCGGCGGCGGTTCTCGATTGTGTCGTCCCAGCGCGGGCTCTGGCCCAGGGCCTCGATCCGCGCGGCAACGGCGTCTATGTCAATGACGGCAAAGCCCGGATGGGCCTTGCGGGCGGGGGTGAAGTCCGGCTCCACCCCCAAATGCAGTTCGGCGCCGTTGAGCGCCAGCCACAGCCCGCCGCGCGCCTTCAGCGCGTCGGGCTTGGCGATCTCGGCCAGACCCAGACCCGCGCACCAAAAGGCGCGCGCCGCGTCCTCGCCCCCGGCGGGGATCGCGATCTGGATATGGTCGAGAGACAGGGTCATGCGCAGTTCAACCCCAGGCCTTGGCGGGCAGAATCTGGCCCGTGCAATCGCCAAAGCCGATGGTATAGCCGTCGCCACGCGCATTGCCGCGCAGGGTCAGCGTGTCGCCATCCTCGATGAAGCCCCGGGTCTCGCCGGTCTCCAGCGTAAAGGGCTCGCGCCCGGCCCAACTGAGTTCCATCAACGAGCCGAATTCGCCGCGTTCCGGCCCCGAGATGGTGCCCGACCCCAACAGATCGCCCGCATTCATCGCGCAGCCGCCAATGGCGTGATGGCACAGCTGCTCGGCCGCCGAATAATACATGCGGCTATAGTTGGTCCTGGCGATGACCGATGCGCGGTCGGCGCCTTCGGGCTGCATCAGAACCTCAAGCTCGATGTCATAAAGCCCGTCCCTGCTGCCCTTGAGATAGGGCAACAGTTCTTTCTCACGCGGGGGCGTGGGGGCGCGGAAGGGCTCCAGCGCGGCGGCCGTCACGATCCACGGAGAGATAGAGGTGCCGAATGCCTTGCCCTGGAACGGCCCCAGCGGCTGATACTCCCAGCCCTGGATATCGCGCGCCGACCAGTCGTTCAGCAGCACATAGCCAAAGATCATCGCATCGGCCTCGTCCACCGTGATCGGCTGGCCGAACTCGGACCCGGTGCCGACAATGGCGCCCATCTCCAGCTCGATATCGAGCCGTTTCGAGGGGCCGAATGACGGCATCTCGGCATCGGGGGCCTTGGTCTGGCCATTGGGGCGATGGATCGGCGTGCCCGACACCACGACCGAGGAGGCGCGGCCATTGTACCCGATCGGAATATGCAGCCAGTTGGCCGGCAGATCGGGCGAGCCGCGCAGGATCGCGCCCATGTTCTGGGCATGCTGACGACCGGCGTAGAAATCGGTGTACTCGCTGACCACCAGTGGCATGTGCAGCGTGGCCTCGGCCATCGGCACCAGCAGCGGTTCGACAGCCTCCTGCTCTTTCGACCCTTTGGACAGAAGCGCGGTCAGCCGTTCGCGCAGGGCGGCCCAGACGGCGGGGCCTTCCTCCATCAGGTCATTCCAATAGGGCACATCGAACAGCGGATAGTCGGTCAGCGCGACCAGTCCCTCGGCCTCGGCCGCGGCCATGTCGAGGATCATGTCGCCGATGGCCACGCCACAGCGGGGTTCATCCTCGCCGGTCGAGAAGACGCCATAGGGCAGGTTGTTCAGCGGAAACGGGTGGTTGGCGCTATTGGCCGAAGCCACCCAGGATTTCAAAAGGGGCATGTTGTCTCCAAACGGATGTCACGGGCGGGGCCGAGATTTTTCGCCGAAAAATCTGGACCCCCTCAGCCGCAGCCTATTTCTTGCCAGGGGTGCCGTCGAATTTCTTCTCCAGCGAGGTCCAGCAGTCGATGTAATCGTCCTGCAGCGGCGCCTCCTTGGCGGCGAATTCGGTCAGGTGTTGCGGGAAACGGGTTTCGAACATGAAGGACATGGTCTGGTCCAGCTTGTCGGGGCCAAGATTGGCGTTCGACGCCTTCTCGAACGCTTCCTTATCCGGCCCGTGCGGCAGCATCATGTTGTGCAGGCTCATCCCGCCGGGGACAAAGCCCTGCGGCTTGGCGTCGTACTGACCATAGATGTTGCCCATCAGCTCGGACATGATGTTCTTGTGATACCAAGGCGGGCGGAAGGTGTCTTCCATCACCATCCAGCGCTCGCGGAACAGGACAAAGTCGATATTGGCGGTGCCCGGCACGCCCGAAGGCGCGGTCAGCACGGTGAAGATCGACGGATCAGGATGGTCGAACAGGATCGCACCCACCGGGCAATAATTGCGCAGGTCGTATTTGACCGGGGCGTAATTGCCGTGCCAGGCCACCACGTCCAGCGGGCTATGGCCGATCTTGGTGGTGTGGAACTGGCCGCACCATTTCACCGTCACGGTCGAGGGCGTCTCGCGATCCTCGAACGCCGCCACCGGCGATTTGAAATCGCGCGGGTTGGCCATGCAATTGGCGCCGATCGGGCCACGGCCAGGCAGCTCGAACTTCTGGCCATAGTTTTCGCAGACAAAACCACGGCAAGGGCCTTCCAGCACCTCGACCCGGTAGACCAGGCCGCGCGGCAGGATGGCGATTTCCTTGGGTTCGACGTCGATGATGCCCAGTTCGGTCGCAAAGCGCAGCCGGCCCTCTTGCGGGACCACCAGCAGCTCGCTGTCGGCGGAGAAGAAATAGTCATCCACCATCGACTCGGTGACCAGATAGATATGGCTGGCCATGCCCACCTGGGTGTTCACGTCCCCGGCGGTGGTCATGGTGCGCATGCCAGTGAGCCAGGTCAGCCCCGCGCCCGAATGTGCCACCGGATCCCAGCGGTACTGCCCCAGGCTGATCACATCGGGGTCGATGCAGGGGGCCGACTTCCAATAGGGCAGGTCGATCTTTTCATAGCGGTGCGAATGCTTGACCGAGGGCCGAATGCGATAGCACCAGGTCCGCTCGGGGCGGGTCGCGGTAAAGGCGGTGCCGCTCAGCTGTTCGCCATAAAGGCCATAGTTGCATTTCTGCGGGCTGTTCATGCCCTGGGGCAGGGCACCGGGCAGCGCCTCGGTTTCAAAATCGTTGCCCCAGCCCGGCATATAACCTGCGGTCGTGCCGGCGGGTGTCGCGGCCTGCGTCAGCAGATGGGGGTCTGTCGGTCGGTTCATGTCGCGTGTCTCCGGTAATCTGCTTGCGGATTAATAGTTGATTTTGTAACTAACAAGCATGACAGAGACCAATTTACCCGAAAATGATGACTTTGAGTTGCGAAGTTTCCTGCCATTCCTGCTGAATCAGGCGGCTGAGCAGAGTTCGCTGGAGTTTCAGCAGGTCTACAAGAATCGCTATGGCATGCTGCGGACAGAGTGGCGGGTGCTGTTTCATCTGGGCAATTCCGGCGAGATGACGGCCAAGCAGATTGGCGATCTGGCGCTGATCCACAAGACCAAAGTCAGCCGCGCGGTCGCCAAACTGGCGCAACGGCGCTATCTTACACGGACACGTGATGAGCGCGACCGCCGGTCCGAGCGATTGTCATTGACCCCGGCGGGAGAGGCGGTTTACCGCGAGCTGCGCGGCATCGCCGAGCAATATGACGCGCGGATGGCGGCCAAGTTCACCAAGGGCGAAGTGGCGCTGTTGCGGGTCATGCTGCGGCGTTTGGCGGCGATGGAGTGACCCTCGCAACCGGCGGCGCGACTGCTTAGATAGGCCCCAAGACCGGCGCGGGCGCCGTGGGACTGGAGATGCGCATGGATGCGGCAGGACAATTTCACGCCGAGGCGGATGCCTCATCGACACAGCTGGTGTCATGGCTGCTGCAACGCGGCCTCGAAGGCGCGCGGCAGGATGAACTGCTGCACGGGTATTGCGAACGGCTGGTGGAGCTGGGGGTGCCACTGTTCCGCCTGCACGTGGCGCAAAGCGCGTTCCACCCGAAATACGGCGGGCTGGGGTTCAACTGGTTCCGCGATCAGGGCGTGTCGAGCGAGGAATACGGCTATACCGAGACCCCGAATGCGGCCTGGATCCGCAGCCCGCTCTATCACCTGCTCGACAGCGGCGAGCAGGAGTATCGGGAACGTCTGCTGGACAGCAATGCCGACAGCCGCTTTCCGCTGCTCAACGAGTTGCGCGAGCGGGGAGCGACCGACTATTTCGCCGCTGGCGTGATCCTGGAAAAGCGCGAACATTTCGAGCGTATCGACCCGACCAACACGCCCGAGGGGGTCCTGATCTCGTGGGCCAGCGACGGGCCAGACGGGTTCTCGGACACCGATCTGCGGCTGGTGCGCGAGTCGCTGCCGCAACTGGCGCTGGCGCTGAAATCGGCGGCCAACCGTCAGATGGCGGGTGACCTGCTGCAGGTCTATCTGGGGCGCGATGCGGGGCGGCGGGTGCTGTCGGGCGAAATTCAGCGCGGCTCTCTCCAGCAGATCGACGCGGTGCTGTGCTATTTCGACCTCAAGGACTTTACCGCGCTGACCGAGCGCACGCCGGGGCCCGAGCTGATCGCGATGCTGAACGACTATTTCGGCATGGCGGTGGCGATCATCCAGGGTCATGGCGGCAATATCCTGAAGTTTCTCGGCGACGGCATCCTTGCCATGTTCAACCTCGAGACGCCCGAACAGTCGGCGGCGGCGGGGCTGGATGCGGTGGTACAGATGCGACGTTGCATGGAACAGAAGAATGCCGAACGTCAGGCCCAGGGTGAGACCACCACCGGGGTCACGCTGGCCTTGCATGCGGGCGAGATCCTCTATGGCAATATCGGCGCCGAGAACCGGCTGGATTTCACCGTGATCGGACCGGCGGTCAACCTGACGGTGCGCCTGTCGGGGTTGCACCGGTCGGTGGGGCGCAACATCATCCTGTCCGAACCGGTTGCCAAGATCGCCGGCCACACCGCGCATGATCTGGTCAGCCTGGGCCGTTACATGCTGCGCGGCGTGTCCGAGCCGCAGGAACTCTATACGATCTACAAGGCGCCTGCCTGATCAGAAGTCGATCTCGACCCCGGGCAGTTGCAGCGCCTTCATCATGTCGCGCAGCTCCTGCCGGGCGGCGATGTTCGAGATGTTGAGCTGCTTGACCCCAACATCCTTGAGGTCGAGCAGTGTCAGCCCGCGCGGGAACAGTTCACGAAAGATCACGCGTTCCGAGAAACCGGGTGCGATGCGGAACCCGATGCGGCTGGCCAGCATCTCGATGGCGCGTTCCATCTTTTCCTTGTTGACCATGCGCTGGGTGCCGACGCGGTTGCGCACCACCACCCAGTCGATCGGTTTCAGCCCGGCCTGCGCCCGCAACTGCCGCGCGTTCCAGACCATTTCGGAATAGACCGAGGGGCCGAGGATCTTCTCGCCGCTGGAATCGATCCGGGCAAGCAGGTCGAAATCGACGAAACTGTCGTTCAGCGGGGTGACCAGCGTGTCGGCCAGCGAATGGGCGACCTGGCTCAACCTTGTGTGCGAGCCGGGGCAGTCGATCAGGATAAAGTCGCTGTCTGCCTCAAGCCGCGCAACGGCTGCGGACAGGCGATGGTCGAACACGTTCTCGCCCGGTTTCAGCGAGGCGGGGTCGATCTCGGGCAGGTCGTGATTGCGCGGCGAAGGCAGGTCCAGCCCCGAGGCCTTGTTGAAGGCGGTGCGGTTCTCGAAATAGCGCCCCAGGCTGCGCTGGCGCAGATCGAGGTCCAGCGTGTTGACCTTGTAGCCCAGCCGCGCCAACGCGCTGGCCACATGCATGGATACGGTGGATTTGCCCGCGCCGCCTTTTTCGTTGCCGACGACGATGATATGCGCCATTGCCTGCGTCCCCTGATCTCCGAACCTTTGCCGGTCCGGTATTGGGCCACACTATATGTTGTGTGTCAGATGAAGGGAAGCGCGGACACGATCCGCGAAGGGCGAATACGGCGTTCTGCTCGCAGAAAGCTGGAAATGCGCGCTGCGCTCGGCGCGGAAGACAGAAAACAGGGTCGGGCCCCGGTCTGAAAAACCTCCGCCAACTCATTCCGATCTGCGGATTGTTTGCGGATAGTGTCGCCATCGACCAGCCCTCACATGACCGGGTCGGTTGGCATATGGGTGGCGAACGATGTCTTGAGCGGCTTTGATGACGCGGGCGCTGTACAGGTGGTGTGGCTATGTCGCTGACAATGCCGGGCCAAGGACCTGTCGCCAGATCGTGGCCGGGCTCCAGGCAGCATGGCCAAGGGTGACCATGGTCGACAGCGACCTTGCCCATCTGCTCGCTTGGCGGTGCAAAGGGGTCAGGCCAGCCCGTCCTGGTCCAGCAGATGCCGCCCTTGGCGGTCCTCGACCTCGATCACCCAGAGGTCTGGGTCGAAACTGCGTTGCCGCGTTATGGCGGCGTCCACCTCAGTTTCGGGGCCGCTGGTCAGAACCGTCCAGGATCGCGCGCCGCTCATCAGGTCGTATTCGCGGTGATAGGCGACGGCCTTGCCGTCCAGCGTGCTGAGCTTGACCAGAACCGCGCCTGCCGTGTCGTCGCCATGGGCCATCACATAGGCGGGAATGTTCATCAGGCGCAGGCGCGCCAGATAGGCATGCACCCAGAAGTCCGCCGTCAGTCGTGCCATGCGCTGTCCTCTTGGTGGAGCGGGAGATTTTTCGTCGAAAAATCTCGGCCCGCGCCCCTCAGTTGCCGTCCTTGAAATCGAGGCCCATCTCGGAATAGCGTTCGGCCTCTTCCAGCCAGTTGGGCCGCACCTTGACCTGTAAGAACAGGTGCACCTTGCGGTCCAGGAACTCTTCCAGCTCGACCCGCGCGGCCTGTCCCACCGCCTTGACGGTTTCGCCGCGCTTGCCCAGAACGATGCCCTTGTGTCCGTCGCGCATGACATAGATCACCTGGTCGATCCGGGCCGAGCCATCCTTGCGCTCTTCCCAGTTCTCGGTCTCGACGGTCAGCTGATAGGGCAGTTCCTGGTGCAGGCGCAGGGTCAGTTTCTCGCGGGTGATCTCGGCGGCGATCATCCGCATCGGCAGGTCCGCGATCTGATCCTCGGGATAGAGCCAGGGGCTCTCGGGCAATTCGGCCGCCAGCCATTTGCGCAGGTCTTCTACCCCGTGGCCCCGTTCGGCCGAAATCATGAAGGTGCGGGCAAACTCGAAACGCGCGTTCAGTGCCTCGGACAGGCCCAGAAGCTTTTCCGCAGGCACCCGGTCGATCTTGTTGATGGCCAGTGCCACGGTGCGGCCCTTGGCGATCTCGGCCAGCCCTTCGAGGATACGCTCGACCCCTTCGGTGATGCCGCGATGTGCCTCGATCATCAGCACCACGATATCGGCGTCCGCAGCGCCGCCCCAGGCGGCGGCGACCATGGCGCGGTCGAGCCGCCGGCGCGGCTGGAACAGGCCCGGCGTGTCGACAAAGACGATCTGCGCCTCGCCTTCCATCGCAACGCCGCGAATGCGGGTGCGCGTGGTCTGAACCTTGTGGGTGACGATCGACACCTTGGCCCCGACCATGCGGTTCAACAGGGTCGATTTGCCCGCGTTGGGCTCTCCGATCAGGGCGACAAATCCGGCGCGTGTGGTCATGGGCTGGTCCTGGTTGCAAGTCGCACCCTCTACAGGGTTTTGCGCGCGCTCGCCAGAGGGCAATTGCCGCGCAGCGACCAGACGGCGCATTGCGGGCAGCAAGACCCCATGTCAGCCTGTGTCTCAGGTCCAGCCAAGCAGTCAGCCCGGCCTCTTTCCCGATCATCGCAAAGAGGTGTCGCATGTTGCGCCGAGATCTGTTGTTTGGAGGGGCCGCCCTGTTGGGGGCGGCCGGGTTGGCCCGTCTGGGATCGGCCACGGCACCACCCGAGGCGCAGGACCTGGTGATTCAGCGCGCCGCCTATCGGCTGCGGGCGCAGGACACGCTGGGCATGGTCAGCCTGTCGCCGGATGCGCCGCCGCCGGTTCTCTATGGTCGGCAGGGGCAAGAGATGCGGTTCACTGTCCGCAATACTCTGGATGACTACACCGCGATGCATTGGCACGGGCTGCGGATCGCCAATGCGATGGACGGGGTGCCCTATCTGACCCAGATGCCGATCGGCCCGGGAGAGGGGTTCGCCTATGCCTATACCCCGCCCGATGCGGGCACCTACTGGTATCACCCTCATTGCATGACGATGGAGCAGATGGCCCATGGCCTGACCGGGGTGATGGTCATCGCCGAGGCCGAGGATCCGGGGTTTGACAGCGAAGAGGTGATCAATCTGCGCGATTTCCGGCTGGATGCGGCGGATGCCTTCCTGCCTGCCTATACAGCGCGGGGCGCGGCGCGCGGCGGCACCATGGGCAATCTGCAGACCGCCAACTGGCGGCAGGGGCCGGTCTATGACCATGGCGCCGGGTCGCTGGTGCGGCTGCGGGTGGTCAATACCGACACGACGCGGATCTACAAACTCTATCTCGATGGCGGCACAGCGCGGATCATCGCCTGGGACGGGCACCCGGTCAGAGTTGTGCTGCCGGTGCCGCGCGCGGGCGCGCCGCTACTGCTGGCGCCTGGTCAAAGGGTCGATCTGGCGGTGGCGATGCCGGCGGAGGAGGGGCGGCAGATCGCCCTGATGGCCGATCTCCCCGGCCAGCCGCCCCGGTTGATGGCCGGGCTGCGGTCGGTCGGCTCTGGTTCCAGGCGCGACCTGGCCGAGCTGAAACCGCTGCCGCGCAACCCGGTGGCCCAGCCCGATCTGGAGCGGGCCGAGCTGCACGAGTTTGTCTTTGGCTGGACACCCGAAGGGGATGCCCCGAATGACGGGTTCTGCGGCACGCTGGGCTATACGTTCTGGTCGATCAATCGCACGCCCTGGGCTGGCGATGCGGCAAAGGACGTCGGGCCATTGGCGGTGCTGGAGCGCGGCAAGACCCATGTGCTGCGGCTGCGCAACGAATCGCCCAACCAACACCCGATCCACCTGCACGGGCTGGCGTTCGTGCCGATCGCGTCGAACCGGCGCAGCCTGCCGCCGCTCTGGACCGATACGATGCTGCTGTTGAAGGACGAGGTGATCGACATCGCGCTGGTGGCCGACAATCCGGGCGACTGGGCGTTCCACTGCCATGTGATCGAACATCAGAAGACCGGGCTGACAGGGTTCCTGCGGGTGACCTGAGGCAACGAAAAAGCCCGGCGCCGGGCCGGGCTTTTCAATCTGTATGAAGATGGCTCAGCCCAGCAGGCGGCGGGCGATCACCTGGGCCTGAATTTCGGCGGCCCCTTCAAAGATGTTCAGGATGCGCGCATCGCAGAGCACGCGGCTGATCTTGTATTCCAGCGCGAACCCGTTGCCGCCATGGATCTGCAAGCCGTTATCGGCCGCGGCCCAGGCCACGCGGGCGCCCAGCAGCTTGGCCATTCCGGCCTCGAGATCGCAGCGGTGGCCGTGATCCTTTTCCCAGGCGCTGAAATAGGTCAGCTGGCGCGCGATCATGATCTCGACCGCCATCATCGCCAGCTTGCTGGAGACGCGGGGAAAGGCGATCAGGGCACGGCCGAACTGCTTGCGGTCCTGCGCATATTGCATGGCGATATCCAGCGCCGATTGCGCCACGCCGATGGCGCGGGCGGCGGTCTGGATGCGGGCGCTTTCAAAGGTCTCCATCAGCTGTTTGAAGCCCTTGCCCTCTTCTCCGCCAAGCAGGTTCTCGCCCTTGACGTGGAACCCGTCAAAGCCAAGCTCGTATTCCTTCATACCGCGATAGCCCAGAACCTCGATCTCGCCGCCGGTCATGCCGGGGGTGGGGAAGGGCTCGGCATCGGTGCCGGGTGTTTTCTCGGCCAGAAACATGGAAAGGCCACGATAGTCGGTGGTGTTGGGATCGGTGCGCGCCAAGAGCGTCATCACATGGGTGCGCGCGGCATGGGTGATCCAGGTCTTGTTGCCGGTCACCTTGAAATCGCCGTTCTCGTCCTTGACCGCGCGCGTGCGCAGGCTGCCAAGGTCCGAGCCGGTGTTGGGCTCGGTAAAGACGGCAGTGGGCAGGATCTCGGCGCTGGCGATGCGCGGCAGCCAGCTGGCCTTCTGCTCGACGGTGCCGCCCGCGATGATCAACTCGGCGGCGATCTCGGAACGGGTGCCCAGCGAGCCGACGCCGATATAGCCGCGGCTGAGTTCCTCGGACACCACCACCATAGACGCTTTCGACAAGCCAAAGCCGCCGAACTCCTCGGGGATGGTCAGGCCGAACACGCCCATCTCGGCCAGTTCCTCGATCACCTCCATTGGGATCAGCTCGTCCTTGAGGTGCCACTCATGGGCAAAGGGTTCGACCTTTTCCACCGCGTAGCGGCGGAATTGGTCGCGGATCATTTCCAGCTCTTCGTCCAGACCCGAGGCGCCGTACATGGTGGCGCCAGCCTGATCCTGCATCAGCTCGACCAGACGGGTGCGGGCGGCCTGGGTGTTGCCCTTGTCGCACAGGGTCATCACCTCGGGCGCCATCAGGCCACGGGCATCGTCCTGGGTCAGGCCCAGATCCTGAAGCCGGACCACCTCGCCCTGGTTCATCTGGATGCCGCCATAGATCTGCCAGAGGTACTCGCCGAAGGCGATCTGATGGATCAGCTGTTCGATCTCGCCGAACTTGCCCTCGGCCTGCAACGCCTCGGCCCAGCGCTGCATCTGGCGCAGCGATTGTTGATAGGTGGCCAGCCAGGACAGACCATGTGCGGCGGTCTGGTTGGCGTCGATCAGGGCCCCGGACACGCGGCCGCCTTCGCTCACCATCTCGCGCACGGTTTCGCGGGCGCGCTCGAACAGTGCATCCACCGGGGCAAGCGCCGCGCCGGTCAGGCTGAGAAGGTCGGGCAAAAGAACGGTTTGCGTGGTCATCGTCATCGGGTCCTGTCCGTCATGGGCCATGAATCACATCCTCTCTTGGTCGTCCCGGTCATATCATTTTGCACATGCAGCGCAACAAAAATGCGAGGAACCAAGGGAAATGGATCGAAAATTACGCGACGACTTTGCTGCCGCAGCGGAGCGCTCAGGCGCTCCGGCCCAACAGGCGAAAGGCATAGAGCAGCGCCAGCATGCCAAAGAAAAGGCCAGAGATATCGCCGATCAGATAGGCGACCGCCTCGATCGGGTCGCTGCCAAAGGCCATGTTGGTCAGGCTGGCGATGATCAGCGAGGTCACGATCCCCACCCCCATCACGCAGATCCAGCAAGGCGCGCGGTCCCGGCTGGGAAACAGGTCCAGCCCGATGACGCGAAGCAGGTGAAAGCAGGCCGGAACCGCGCCCACGGCAATGGCGATGGCGATCAGCCGGCTGGGCAGCAGAACATCCAAACCGCCGACATAGGCAAATGCCGCGATCACCCCGGGCAAAAGGGCCGGAACCGCCCGCCAGCCCAGCAGCCAGGCGGACAGAACCCGCACCCCATGTGGTAGGAACAGCAGGCTGGCGCGGCTGGAATACTCGGGAAAGACCAGGTTCTGGAGCGGTACGACCAGTTCAAAGGTCAGCAGGATCGTGACGAAATAGGCACCTGAAACAACAGCGGTTTCAACGCCAAGCCTGCCTAAGCTTCCTTCAGCATCACCCATTTGCGGGATCAGCTCTCGGGAGAGCGCACGACGTAGCAGCCCCGGTTCATGGTGCTGCACTGTGCAAGATATCCCTTGTTGACCAGAGATTTGAGTGCCCGGAAGAAGGTTGGCCGCGACACGGTCTCTAGCAAGGCGTGTTCGATCAGGCCGACAGTGCGGATCCGCTGATCGTCGCCGGACAATTCGCTTGCCGCGTAATAGATATCGCGCTCGACGGGACTCAGATCTTGCAGGCCGAGTGTACGTTCCATGCTGTGGAGCAGTCGGCGCAGCTCCGCCAGTTTCGAAAGGGTCTGCATGTGAGTGTCGGTCCTATTATTCCTGAGCGGTTTTTTGCACAGATTTATAGCAGATCAGACGCTCTGCCAAGTTTCGGCGGGTGTCATATTGACACAAATTCGGATTTCTTTAAACTGAGACGCCTGATAGGGCTGCGATTAGAGTGAGTGGTGGCAGCCAAAAGGCTCTTTCAAGATATACGCCCGGTGCCGCAAGGCATCGGGCTTTTTTTGTGTGCTCGGTGTACGCAAGGCATGTGAAGGCCCTGTCTGGCTGGCGTGCATGATCGTCTTCTGCGGGGATGGTGGGTGATGAGAGACTCGAACTCCCGACATCTTCGGTGTAAACGAAGCGCTCTACCAACTGAGCTAATCACCCATGCCGCGCGGGTTTAGCCAAGCCGCGATGCCGGTGCAAGAGGCATTTGTCGTTCACGCCCTGTCAGCGGCCGATATCTTCGGGGGCGATGGCGACCGATTTGATGACCGCATGACAGGGCGTGCCTTCGCGCAGCTCCAGCGCAGTGGCGGACCGGCGGGTGATGCGGGCCAGCACGGTGCCGGCGCGGGTGCTGAGTGAGACCAGCGCGCCGGGTCCGTCGCCGCTGCGGATCTGGGCGACATGGCCTGACAGGATGTTGAGCGCCGAGAGCCCCTCGGGGCGCTGGCGTGACAGGATCACCTCTTGCGCGGGGATGCGCAGGCGCAGCGCGGTGCCCTCGGGATGAGAGATGCGGGGCAGGAAAAGGCGTTCACCGCCGGCCTCCAGTTCGGTCAGCCCGTCGGCGTGATGGGCAACCACCCGGGCCGTCAGGATCGCACCCGCCGCCCGGGCCCCCAGCGGGGTGACGGCAGGGTCGGCCAGCACCTCGGCGGCGCTGCCCTGTCGGATCACGCGCCCGTCCTGCAACACAACGACCGTGGTGGCCAGCCGGGCGACCTCGGCGGCGGAGTGGCTGACATAGAGGATCGGGATTTTGGTCTCGTCGCGCAGCCGTTCGAAATAGGGCAGGATCTCGCCCTTGCGGGCCTCGTCCAGGGCGGCCAGGGGCTCGTCGGCCAGGATCGCACGCGGATTGGCCAGCAGCGCCCGCCCGATGGCAACCCGCTGACGTTCGCCCCCCGACAGCGCGCCGGGGCGGCGGTCGAGCAGGGGGCCGATGCCCAGCATCTCGATCACCTGCGCGAACGAGGTCGGGCCCGAGGTTTTCGCGAACCAACGGCCATAGCCCAGGTTCTGGCGCACACTCAGATGCGGGAACAGGCGGGCATCCTGAAACACGTAGCCCATGCGCCGGCGATGGGGCGGCAGCCAGATACGGCTGGCGCTGTCCTGCAAGGTCTCGCCGCCCAGCGCGACCCGGCCCCGTTCGGGCCGCAACAGCCCGGCCACCGCATTGATCACCGTGGTCTTGCCACTGCCCGAGCGCCCGAACAGCACCGTCAGGCCGGGCGGCGCGGCAAAGGCGACGTCCAGCGTGAACCCCTGCATCGGGTGGCGCAGTTCGACCTCCAGCTTCATGTGCCCGCCACCCGTCTGGCGGCGCGCCGGGCCAGCGCCTCGGAGGCCAGCAGCGCCCCCAGCGCCAGCGCGACCGAGATCATCACCAGCCGCGCGGCGGCGCTTTCGCCGCCCGGCACTTGGAGGAAGGCGTAGATGGCTGAGGGCACCGTCTGGGTCTGGCCGGGAATGTTCGAGACAAAGGTGATCGTCGCCCCGAACTCTCCCATCGCCTTGGCAAAGCCCAGAATGGCCCCGGCGATCAGGCCCGGCAGGATCAGGGGCAGGGTGACGGTGGCAAAGACCCAAAGACGCGAGGCGCCCAGCGTGGCCGCGGCCTGTTCCAGTTTCGGATCCACCGCCTCGATCGACAGGCGGATGGCGCGCACCATCAGCGGAAAGCCCATCACCGCCGCCGCCAGCGCCGCCCCGGTCCAGTGAAAGGCCAGCGTCAGACCAACCGAGGCCAGCGCCTGGCCCAGCGTGCCGGTGGGGCCGAAACTGAGCAGCAGCAGATAGCCGGTCACCACCGGGGGCAGGATCAGCGGAAGGTGCACCAGACCGTTCAGCAGCGCCTTGCCCACGAACCGCCCGCGCGCCAGCGCATGTGCAACCAGCAGGGCCAGCGGCAGCGACAGCGCCGTCGCCCAGGCCGACACCTTGAGCGAGAGCGCCACCGCCTGCCATTCCTCGGGCCCGAGCCAGGTCATCGCTTATTCCTCCACCGGCAGGAAACCGTGCCGGAAAAGGATCGCCCGCGCCTCGGCGCTGGCCAGATGATCCAGCAGCGCGCGCGCGGCGGCGCTGTCCTGTCCGGTGACCAATGCCGCCGGATAGCGGATCGGCGGATGCGTGTCGGTGTCAAAGGTGTACAGGGGCATTACGCGGGGTTCGGCCTGAGCATCGGTGGCATAGACGATGCCATAGGGCACGGCGCCGGTCGCCACCAGCGCCAGCGCGGCGCGGGCGTTGTCGGTCTGCACCACGCGCGGTGCGAGCTGGTCCCACAAATCCAGATGAGTCAGCGCTGCCTTGCCATAGATCCCCGCCGGTACCGCCTCGACCAGGGCCATGGCGATCCGGCCGGGCCCCGCGGCCAGATCGGCGAGCGGGTGGCTGGGCGCGTGTCCTGCCGGAGCGATCAGCACCAGCCGGTTCGACACCAGATCGCGCCGGCTGGTGGGGTCGATCCGGCCCTGTTCAGCCAGCCAGTCCATCCATTCGGGATTGGCCGAGATGAAGATCTGCGCCGGGGCGCCCAGCCCGATCTGCCGCGCCAGCACCGAAGAGCCGGCAAAGGAGAGGGCCACGCTGTTCCCCGTGGTCGCCTCGAACCCGGCGGCGATGTCGTCCAGCGCGGTTTTCAGGCTGGCGGCGGCAAAGACGGTGATCTGTTCCGCGCGCGCAGGTCCCGCCAGCAGCAGGGCGCAAGCAAGGGCGCGAAAGAACAGGGAAAGGGGCAAGGACGGCTCCGGCAAGCGATATGTCTGGGCGGAAATATCGCTATGGGCGCGGGCCGGCGCAAGGGCTAACTGCCAGCCTCGTCCTTTCGTAGCAGAGCGTGCAGCTCCGCCGCATGCGGGGCGCCTGCGCTGTGGCAGGCCGCCTCGAACCGGCGATAGGCGGACAGAACCTCTTGTCCGGTCGGGGTCAGGGTGGCGCTGCCGCCCTGGGCACCGCCCCGGGCGCGGATCACCACCGGGTTACGGAACATGGCGTTCATTGTCTCGACCAGTTGCCAGGCTCGCTTGTAACTCATCCCCATGGCGCGGCCCGCCGCCGCGATCGAGCCGGTCTGTGCGATATGATCCAGCAGCGCGGCCTTGCCCGGGCCGATCATGCCGACCTCACCAAAGACCAGACGCAGTTTGTAGACGGGGGGCGGGCGCGTGTCGCTCATGGCCCGAGTCTGGCGCGTCATCCGCGCGGGTGCAAGAGAGGCCGGGCCCAAAGGAGAGGGAAAAGGGCCCGGCCAGGTGGCGGCTCAGCCGGCGAGCCGCTGGGGAGTGATCAGCAGCGCGCCGATCCGGCGCCCGGTGTCCAGCATCCGGTTGGAAAAGCCCCATTCGTTGTCATACCAGCTGACCACGCGCACCAGCCCGTCAGCGGTGACGCTGGTCTGGGCGGCGGCAAAGCACGAGGAATGGCTGTCATGGTTGAAATCGATCGAGACGAGCGGATCCTCTTCATAGGCGAGGATACCGGCCAGCGGCCCTTGGGCAGCGGTACGGATGGCGGCGTTCACAGCCTCGCGGGTGGCCGGACGCTCGGGCACGAAACTCAGATCGACCAGCGAGACATTGGGCGTGGGCACCCGGATCGCCGATCCTTCGAGCCGGCCCTTGAGATGCGGCAGCACCTCGGAAATGGCGCGCGCCGCGCCCGTCGAGGTGGGAATCATCGACACCGAGGCCGCCCGCGCGCGGTAAAGATCGCGATGGGCGGTGTCATGGGTCGGCTGGTCGCCGGTATAGGCGTGAATGGTGGTCATGTAGCCGGTCTTGATGCCAAAGGCGTGGTCCAGCACCATCGCCACCGGCGCAAGACAATTGGTGGTGCACGATGCGTTCGACACGATCACGTCATCCGCCGTCAGCGCGCCGTCGTTGACACCGAACACGACCGTGCGGTCGGCGCCCTTGCCGGGGGCAGAGATCAACACCCGTTTCGACCCGTTCTTCAGATGCCGCGCGGCCTGCTCACGCTCGGTGAAAAGACCGGTGCATTCATAGGCGATGTCGACATCGGCCCAGGGCAGGTCCTCGGGGTTGCGGATCGCGCTCAGGCGGATGCTGCTGCGGCCCACGATCATGCGGTCGCCCTCGACCAGCACCGGCGCCTGCAGGCGGCCATGCACGCTGTCATATTTCAGCAGATGCGCCAGGGTTTCGGGGCTGGCCAGATCGTTGATCGCCACCACCTCGATATCATCGGCGCCGCTTTCGACCAGCGCCCTGAGCACCCCGCGCCCAATGCGTCCAAAGCCGTTGATTGCCACTTTCAGTGTCATGCGGTCCTCCATCCATGCGCCCGGTTGGCTTAGTCGAGGATTTGTTAGCGCTAACAAAATCGAAATGCAACCGCTTTCTGACACAGGTAACGCGCCGCCCGATCCGGTCGGGCGGCGGCAGCGGTGAGGGATCGCGAAAATCGCGGCCTAGAGAAGCTCTTGCCAGCGATGGCAGGCGACCGCGTGGTCGCCCTCGACCTGCAACACGGGTTCGTGTGTCTTGCACAGATCCGTCGCATAGGGGCAGCGGGTGTGGAACTTGCACCCCAGCGGCTGGTTGGTGGGCGAGGGGATCTCACCTTCCAGCTTCTGCGCGCGGCCCCGGTCGTCGGGATCAAGCGAGGGGATCGCCGAAAACAGTGCCTTGGTATAGGGGTGGCGTGGTGCTGCGAACAGCTTGCGGGTCGGCGCGCTTTCCACGATCCGACCCAGATACATCACCGCCACATGGTCACAGCTATGGGCCACCACGCTCAGGTCGTGGCTGATGAACATATAGGTCAGGCCCAGCTCGGACTGGAGGTTTTTCAGCAGGTTCAGGATATCGGCCTGGATCGACACATCCAGCGCCGCGACGGATTCGTCTGCAACCACGAAACGCGGCCCCGATACCAGCGCGCGCGCGATCGAGATCCGCTGCCGCTGCCCGCCCGAAAACGCATGCGGGAAGCGGCGCAGATGTTCCAGGTTCAACCGGCATTTCGCCGCGATCTCGCGCACGCGGGTGTCGGTCTCCTCGCGCGAGTTGGTCAGCCCCATCACCTCAAGCGGTTCGGCGATGATGTCGCGCACCGTCATGCGCGGGCTGAGCGCGGCATAAGGGTCCTGAAAGATCAGTTGCGCGCGTTTGCGGTAATCCTTCAACTCGGCGCCGGACAGGGTGGCGAGGTCATAGCGCACCTCGCCATCGTCATAGCTTGCATGGCCGCCGGTGATCGGCACCGCGTTGAGCAGCGCCCGGCCCAGCGTGGTCTTGCCCGAGCCGCTTTCGCCCACCACGCCAAAAAACGACCCGCGCGGGATACCGATGGAAATCCCGTCCACCGCCTTGAGCGTCTTCTTGTTGAAGAGACGCCCGCCGACGGGAAAGCCCACCGTCAAGTCGCGGGTCTCGATCAGCAGTTCCTCGGTCATGCGGCGGTGTCCTGATGGCAGAGATGGCAGGCGGTGCGGTGGTCCGGGCCGGTATCGGCCCAGCCGGGCACTGCCGTGCGGCAGATATCGCCGATGATCCGGGTGCAGCGGGTATGGAACACGCAGCCCTCGGGCCGTTCCAGCGGCGAGGGGATGTCGCCCGGCACCGGCATCAAGGGTTTGTCCAGATCGTCCAGTTGCGGCAGCGCGTCGATCAGGCCCCGTGTATAGGGGTGGCGCGGGTTTCGGATCACCTCGCGCACCGGGCCCTGTTCGACCATGCGGCCCAGATACATCACCGCCACCTTGTCGGCGGTCTGCGCCACCACGCCCAGGTCATGGGTGATAAAGATGATGCCCATGCCGAACTCGGCCACCAGATCCTTCATCAGGTCGATCACCTGCGCCTGGATGGTCACATCCAGCGCCGTGGTCGGTTCATCCGCGATCAGGAGCTTGGGCCGTGTCGACAGTGCCATGGCGATCATCGCGCGCTGGCGCATGCCGCCGGACAGTTCGAAAGCGTATTGGTTGAACCGGCTGGCCGCATCCGAGATGCCGACCCGGTCGAGCATCTCGATCGACAGATCGCGCGCGCCGCGTTTGCTCAGATCGGTATGGATCAGCAGCTGTTCGACCATCTGGCTGCCGATGGTCATCGCGGGCGCGAAACTGGCCATCGGTTCCTGAAAGATCATGCTGACAGCGCCGCCGCGCACGATCTCCATGTCGCGCGGGCGTTTCAGCGACATCACATCCACCGGCCCGCTGTCCAGATGCAGGGTGATCCGGGTGGCGGGGTCATAGACGGCATTGGCCGCATTCAGCTTCATCAGCGCCTTGGCGGTCACCGACTTGCCCGAGCCGCTTTCGCCGACCAGCCCCATCACCTCGCCCGGAGCGAGCGAGAACGACACATCCTCGACCGCGGTGATCAGCCCCTCGTCGGTGCGGAATTGCAGCGTCAGGTTCTCGACGTCGATCAGGCTCATTTACGGCTCTCCGAATAGGGATCGGCCGCGTCGCGCAGCCCGTCGCCGACAAAGACAAAGGCCATGACCAGCGCGATGAAGAACAGGACCGGGATGAAATACCACTGATAGTTCAGCAGCACGTCGGCCTTGGTCACGTTCTGCAACATCACGCCCAGGCTGTTAACCGGGTCCTTGAGCCCCAGCCCGATGAAGCTGAGCGCGGTTTCGCTGAGCACGACATAGGGAAACGAGATTACCAGATCGACGATGATGTAACTGGTGAAACTGGGCAGCAGGTGGCGGCGGATGACGTGGCTGGGCGAGGCACCGCAAAGTTGCGCGGCCAGCACGTATTCCTGATTGCGCTCGGTCAGCAGGTGCGTGCGCACCCGCCGCGCCAGCGTCGGCCAGCCGACCAGCCCCAGGATCAGGGTAATGACAAAGAACCGCGTCTCGGCCGACCATTCCGGCGGGATAAAGGCGGCGATGGCCATGAAAAGCGGGATGGATGGAATCGTTCGCACCGCGTCCGTCACCATCTGGATCACGCTGTCGATCATGCCGCCGTAATAGCCCGCGATCCCGCCGATGGCGAGCGCCAGCACAAATGAGATCAGAACCCCTAGCGTTCCGACCTGAAGCGAGGTCCAGACCGCGTGCAGGGTGCGGCTGAAGATATCCTTGCCCGCGCTGTCGGTGCCGAACAGGTGGACATAGCCCTGATCCATGCCGAACAGGTGGATGTTGCCGGGGATGAAGCCAAACAGCTTGTAACTGTCGCCCTGCACGAAGAACTGCACATAGCGCCGTTCATCCTCGTTCACCTTTTCCACCCAACGGAAATTGGTGGCAAGCGAGCGTTCGCGGGTGACCGTGTGCAGGAAGGGGCGCAGGGAACAGCCGTTCTTGTCGCAGAACTTCGGAATTTGCGGCGCGCCGTTCAGGTAATCCTTGTCCCGCCCCGCAACCGTCGGGTCATAGGGCGACAGGAAGGGGGCAAAGAGGCCCGACAGGATCAGCACCACCAGCACGGTGGCCGCCACCATGGCAGCGCGCTGTTTCTTGAACCTTGCCCAGATCAACTGCCGCTGCGAGGCGGTGAAATAGGCTTCCTTGGCGGTCTGGCTTGGGGCTGTCATCGGATCACCTCAGGATGCTCTTGCGCACGCGCGGGTCGATCACCGCCAGCAGAATGTCGGTGGCAAAGTTCAACGTCACGATCGAGGCGGTCAGAAGGAAAATGATGGCGCCCGCCAGTTGCTGGTCGTTCGAGCGCGCCAGGGCTTCGAGCAGCAGCGATCCGGCCTCGGTCAGGGTCAGGATCAGCGCCACGATGGGCAGTTCGTTGAAGATACGGTTCAGGTCAAAGCCCAACGAATTGACGATCGGCCCCAGCGCGTGCCGCGCCGGATAGCGCCACAGCAGGCGACGGCCATAGAGCCCGCGCGCGGCAGCGGCGGTGACATAGAGCTTGCCGATCTCGTCCGACATCAGCGCGCGCACGGTTTGCAGGGCAAAAGCAGTGGCCGACCAGCCCAGGATAAACACAGGCAGCCAGGCGTGTTTCAGCAGGTCCAGCACCCGGTCGACCGACCAGGGCGCCTCCTTGTATTCGGGCGAGAACAGGCCCGTCAGTGTCTCGCCGAAATAGACGGTCGAGATCAGCATCACCATCAGCGCCAGCAGGAAGTTGGGCATCGCCAGACCCAGATAGCTGACCACACGCAGCGAGTTGTTCAGGTAAGGATTGCGCGAGGCGGCCGAGATGATGCCGACCGGAATGGCGATCATATAGGCCAACAACAGCGCGCCCAGACAGATCCAGAGCGAGATCCAGAACTTGTCGCCCAAGAGTTGCGCGATATCGACGCGCAGGATGCAGCTATCGCCGAAATCGCCCCGGAATGCTCCGGCCAGCCAGCTTGTCCATCGGGTCAGGAAGGGTTGATCCAGTCCCAGCCGGGCGCGCTCGGCCGCGATATCGGCCAGCGTGATGGCGGATCCTTGGGTGTTCTTGTAGGCCAGATAGCGCTCGGCACAGTCGCCGGGCACCAGCTCCATCAGCGAAAAGACGATCAGCGACACGATCACCAGCGTGACCAATGCCATGACCGCCCGCGTGGCGGCAAATCGCGCGAAATGAAGCATTGAGACCTCGTCGAGGAGAAAGGGAAACGGGCAGCCGGGCCGCCCGTTTCCGGAGTGGTCTTATTCGCTCAGCCACCACTGGGCGGGGCGATAGGGATAGGTCCGGTAGAACTCGTAGGACTGCGTCTTGAACTCGGGGAAGTTCTTGAGCTTGTTCGAGTGATAGACCGGGGCCGGGGCGTTGATGGTGCCGATGAACAGGACCTGGCCGGTCATGATCTCGACCATCTTCTGCGCGGCGGCAATCGAGGTTTCGGTGCCCGGAGCGCTCGACTGATAGGTGTCCAGCTCACTCTTCAGCTCGGCGACCCAAGCGGGCGGTTCCACCCCGGCAGAACCGTTCGAGCTGATCCACTCGGCCCAGAGCATGCCGGTGCGCACGTCGAAATAGCCGTCAAACGGCGGCACCCAGATTTCACCGTCACCCAGGATCGAACCGGCGGGCTGGCCCTTGCCCCACATCATCACGTCAAGCGTATTGGACGATTGCGACGAGCGGTATTCGTCCGAGGTGACCTCTTTGATGGTGGTGGTGACACCCACATCGGTCCAGTTCTGCGCGATCAGTTCCACCAGCTGCGAGGAACTGGCCTGGGTCGAGAACTGCCAGTCCAGTACGAACGGGTCGCCATTGGGCAGGTCGCGGTCGCCGTCACCGTCCTTATCGACCAGACCGACCTCGTCCAGCAGCGCGCGGGCGCGGTCGGGGTCGAACGCGATCTCGTGGCTTTCCCACTTGGCGTCGATGAAATCGGGGCGCGGCGAAAAGCCGATGTACTGGTTCGGCGTGCCCAGACCAAAGGCGACGACCTCGTTCAGCTGATCGCGGTCGATGGCCACCGACATGGCGGCGCGGAAGCGGACGTCGTTGAAGATCGCGCGCTTGCCCAGATCCTCGGAGGTGACGTTGAAGGTCAGCGTCGCGCTGGCGATACCCGGTTTCACGTCGATCGTGTAGTTGCCCTTTTCCTGGCCTTCCAGCAGGACCGGCGCCTGGGTCAGGTTGACCGCCTGCGACTTGTAATCCACCTCACCGTTCAGCAGTTTCAGCGTGCGGACTTCCTCGTCACCCACATATGTCTCGTCCATGTTCGAGATATAGGGCAGCTGGTTGCCGGCGGTATCCACCTGGAAGAAATAGGGGTTGGCGACATAGTGCCGGCCCTCGGTGGTTTCCTTCACCAGGATATGGCTTTCCAGCGTCGGCATGGTGTCCTTGGGCAGCCCGGCCAGCTTGTCGCCCGCAGTCAGCATCGGCGAGGGCGTGTCCATCCAGTCCGAGTTGCCGTAATAGGCCTTGATCAGATCATAGCCGTTTTCATAGCCCAGGGCCTGTGCATTGGCATCGGCATTGGCATCCAGCGCCGGGTGGAACTGGCCAAAGAAATGCTTGGGCTGGAACGGCTGCACATAGGTGAACGAGAAGGTCTCGATCAGGCCCGGCTTGGGCGCCTCCAGGGTAAAGCGCACGGTGGTGTCATCGACCGCCTCGACCTTCATCGGCTTGCCACCGGCCAGGGCGTAATCCTTGGGCTCGGCCATGACATTGGTGTCCATCATCAGGTTGTCATACCAGAACACCACGTCGGCGGCGGTAAAGGGCGCGCCGTCCGACCATTTGTGACCGGCGCGCAGATGCACCGTCAGCTGGGTGAAATCCTCGTTCCATTCCCAGGATTTGGCGACGTTGGGCACCACGGTCTGCAGGTCGTCCGAATAGCGGAACAGGTTCACATGGCGCACCGAGAGGAAATCCGAGGTGCCGGACTCGGTGGCGTTCGACAGCGCGTCGAACTGGCCGCCATACTGGCCAATCCCGTCATAGGGGGCGACAACCAGCGGTTCGGACGGCAGGCGCTCGGCCAGGGGCGGCAGCGCCGGGTTGCCCTTGATGCGGGCGTTCAGGTCGCCGATCGCCGGGTTCTCGGCGAAATCCATCGTGCAGCCAGCGGCCGACTGGAACTCCGCCAGATCATACTGCTGCGGAAAGGTGCCGGCGGCAACGCCCATCGGGTCGGCAACGGTCACGGCGGGACAGGCGGCAAGCGCGGCACCGGGCAGGGCCAGGGCGGCGACGCCACTGAGAAGTATACGTTTCATGAGACCTCCGTCGGAAAGGAAAGCGTTTTGCGGTTTGTGTTTGAGTGCCCCACGTCTTGGGGCGGTGGTGTCCGGGTCGTGATACGGCCCGATTTTGCTGCGAGATGGGTTGCAACCCCGCAGCGGTCGAGAGCGTCCTGCAACGCATCGGGCGGCGCAGCGTCGGTCACCAGATCGGTGATCGCTTCGAGCGGCGCGGCGATACAGGGAGCAATGGCAGAGAACTTGCGGTAATCGGCGGCCACGATCACCCGCGTGGCATTGCCCAGCAGCGCGCGGGTCAACTCGGCCTCGCGCGGGTTGGCGGCCAGCACGCCCAGTTCGGGCGACATCGCATCGGCCCCGATCACCAGCACGTCATAGGCGAACCGGCGGGCAAAATCCTCGGTGGCGCGGCCGAAACACCCCCGTTCCGAGCGCGACACCTCGCCCCCGGCCAGAAACACCCGGCTGCCATTGTGATCGGCCAGCGAGGCGACGGTCGAGATCGAATTGGTGACGATGGTTAGGTCGCGCCGTTCGCGCAGCTGTTCGGCGACATAGGTGGTGGTCGAACCCACATTGATGAACAGGGTCATGCCGTCGCGGATCAGTTCCAGCACGCCCTTGGCAATGCGGGTCTTTTCCTTGGGCTGCTGCTCCAGCGCGCCGGAATACATCGGCGCATCCTGCGAGCCGCGCAGATAGGTGCCGCCATGCACCCGTTCGACCTTACCCTGCTTGGCCAGGGTCTTGACCAGGCGGCGGACGGTCTCTTCGGACACATCCATCACCTGCGCAATCTGCGCGTTACGGGCTGAACCGCCTAGGCGGGCCAGAACGTCGAGAAGCTCGTGGCCCCGATGGGGGACTTTGGGGTCTGCATCGGACATGAAGAAAGAAACACACAAATGCCGTCATTAATCCACAAAAAACAAACCCGTGTAACAGGCGTATGACTTTTCGGCGTTTTTTATGTTACCACTGCTGTTTTTCTGTGGAGAACATGTAAGGGCGGGCGCAGCCAGTGTCGCAAATGGCTGGGAATCGGTCGCGGTTGGGGACGAGCACCCGCAGGACCGGGCAAATGCTGCGAGGAACTTTCAACAGATTCTCGACAAGGGGCACCCATGGCCAGACGCATTTCCGAACCGGCGCGCGAGATCGACATCATACATGAAACCGATGTGCTGGTTGTGGGCTCGGGGCCGGGCGGGCTGCCTGCCGCGCTGGCGGCGGCGCGGGCGGGGGCCGAGGTTACGCTGGTCGAACGGTTCGGCTGTTTCGGCGGCAACCTGACCGTGGTCGGGGTCGAGGGGATGCATTGGTATCGCCATGAACAGACCATCGAATCGAACGGCATCGCCCGCGAATTCGAAGAAAAGGCCAAGGAAATGGGCGCCGCCGTGCCGGAAAGCCAGTCACTGAGCCACGAGATCGACAGCGAGGGGTTCAAGCTGGTCGCCGACCGGATGGTGCTGGACGAGCCCAATATCCGTCCCATGCTGCACCGCTTTTTTGTGGCACCCCTGATGGAGGGCGACACCATCATCGGCATCGTCACCGAATCGAAATCGGGGCGCGAGGCGATCCTGGCCAGGCGGGTGATCGACGCCACCGGCGATGCCGACGTGGTGACCCGGGCAGGGGCACCCGTTTACAAGACGCCTGCTGAACAGATGATGGCGGCCTCGGTCATGTTTCACCTTGCCGGGGTGGACAAGCAGCGTTTCATGGATGGGATCAAGGCCGATCCCCAGACCTACAGGGACTGGGGCGGTGGCGGCGAATGGAATATCGAGACCTCGGGGAAAGAGGACGACATGTTCTCGCCCTTCCTCAAGAAGCCGTTCCAGCAGGCGATCCGCGACGGGCTGATCCCGCCGCATCTGAACACCATCGCAGGCACCTGGGGCGCGGTGCATGACACCGGCGAACTCACCTACATGAACCTCATCCATCTCGATGGCTGCGACGGTACCGACCCCGACAGCCTGACCACTTACGAGATCGAGGGCCGCCGCCAGACCATGCTGGCCATCGAGGCGCTGCGCCGCTACACGCCCGGATGCGAGAATATCCGGCTGCGCAACTTCGGCATGTCGATCGGTATCCGCGATACGCGCAAGGTCGATTGCCTCTACAACATGACCGAAACGGACGTGCGCGAGCAGGGCCGGTTCGAGGATTCCATCGGCATCTTCCCCGAGTTCATCGACGGCTATGGCATCCTGATCCTGCCCACCACCGGGCGCTATTTCCAGATGCCCTATCGCAATCTGCTGCCCCGCGGTGTGAAAAACCTGCTGGTCGCGGGGCGTATCACCGGCGGCGACCGGATCAGCCATGCCGCCACCCGCAACATGGCCTGCTGCGCGGTGACGGGGCAGGGGGCGGGCATCGCGGCGGCGCTGTCGGTGAAATCGAACCGCCCGCTGGACGAGATCGACCCGCTGCTGATCCAGAAAGAGCTGGAGCGTCAGGGCGGGCGGCACCACTGAACGAAAAAGGCCCCGCCGAATGGCGGGGCCTTTTTTGCTCGTCAGGCCAATCAGCCGATGGCGACGGCCTTCACGTCCTCGTCGATATAGGGGACATATTGTTCGAAATTGTCGGCGAACATCTGCACCAGCTTGGCCGCCTGCTTGTCAAAGGCGCCCTGGTCGTCCCAGGTGCGGCGCGGGTCCAGCAGAACCTCGGCCACGCCCGGCACCGACACCGGCACGTCAAAGCCGAAATTGCCGTCCTTGCGGAACTCGGCATTGTTGAGCGAGCCGTTCAGCGCGGCGGTCAGCAGGGCGCGGGTGGCCTTGATCGGCATCCGGCTGCCAACGCCGTAGGCGCCGCCGGTCCAGCCGGTATTGACCAGCCAGCAGGTCGCGCCGTGACGGGCGATCTTGTCACGCAGCAGGTTGCCATAGACCTCGGGACGGCGCGGCATGAAGGGGGCGCCGAAGCAGGTCGAAAAGGTCGGCTGCGGCTCGGTCACGCCGCGCTCGGTTCCCGCCACCTTCGAGGTGAAGCCCGACAGGAAGTGATACATCGCCTGCGCCGGGGTCAGCCGCGCGATCGGCGGCAGCACGCCAAAGGCATCACAGGTCAGCATGATGATGTTCTTGGGATGCCCGCCCAGTGCCGAGACGGAGGCGTTCGAGATGTATTCCAGCGGATAGGCGCAACGCATGTTGGCCGTCAGGCTGTCATCGTCGAAATCCAGTTCCTTGGTCTCTTCGTCAAACACCATGTTCTCGATCACGGTCGCGAACTTGGTGGTGGTGGCGTAGATTTCCGGCTCGGCCTCGGGGTTGAGGTTGATGGTCTTGGCATAGCAGCCGCCTTCGAAGTTGAAGGTGCCGCGATCCGACCAGCCATGTTCGTCATCGCCGATCAGCACGCGCGCCGGGTCGGCCGACAGCGTGGTCTTGCCGGTGCCGCTAAGGCCAAAGAACACGGCGGTGTCGACCGGGTTGCCGACCGCGTGGTTGGCCGAGCAGTGCATCGGCATCACGCCTTTTTCCGGCAGCATGTAGTTCAGCAGGGTGAACACCGACTTCTTGTTCTCGCCCGCATACTCGGTGCCGCCGATCAGGATCAGCTTGCGGTCGAAATTCATCGCGATCACGGTCTCGCTGCGGCAGCCGTGCTTGGCCGGGTCGGCCTGGAAGCTGGGGCAGTTGATGACGGTGAAATCGGCCACGAACTCGTTCAGATCCTCGCGCGCGGGACGGCGCAGCAGGTGACGGATGAACAGGTTGTGCCAGGCCAGTTCGGTGACCATGCGCACGTTGATCGAATAGGCCGGGTCGGCGCCGCCGACCAGATCCTGCACGAAATAGTCCTTGCCCTTCATATGGGCCAGCATGTCGTCATAAAGCGCGTCGAACCCTTCGGGGGTCATTGCGGCGTTGTTGTCCCACCAGATGCTGTCGGCAACGCTGGCGGTCTTGACCACATGCTTGTCCTTGGGCGAGCGGCCGGTGAACTTGCCGGTGGTGACAAGGAAAGCCCCGCCATTGCCCAGCGTTCCCTCGCCCCGCTTCAACGCCGCTTCGATCAGCGCCGGTTCCATGAAGTTGTAATAGACATTGCCCAGACCCTCGATGCCCTGATCCTCGAGGCGGAATTGCGGGTTAACCCGTCCAGATGTCATGCGTTTTTTCTCCGTGTGTCGGCGCGCGAACCGCAGTGGCAGTGCTGGCGCCCTTGGGGCTTGGATCCGGCAAATCGGCCGGTGAGCGGGGTCTTAACATGACGCTTTGGGACATGAACAGGACGCTTTGGCGCAGTTAGCGCAACCAAGGCATAGTTTAGCGCAACCAAGAATTTCCCGCCATTTCTTCGACGGCAAATTCAGGCTGCGTTAGGATTTTTTTGCACCAATTGTCCCCAGGGACGACGCGATTCGCAGTTTCGGATTGATTCGCTACGTCAAAAGAGCGATGAATGAGGAAAAAATAAGGCAGAAGCGAGCAGTATAGGGGCACTCAATAATGTCAAAGATTGCTTTGGTTGATGATGACAGGAACATCCTGACATCTGTTTCGATGACTCTCGAGGCCGAGGGATTCGAAGTCGAAACCTATAACGATGGTCAAGCCGCCCTTGACGCGTTCAACAAGAAATTGCCGGACATGGCGGTGCTGGACATCAAGATGCCCCGTATGGACGGCATGGACCTGTTGCAGCGGTTGCGGCAGAAAACCCAGATGCCGGTCATCTTTCTGACGTCGAAGGATGATGAGATCGACGAGGTTCTTGGCCTGCGCATGGGGGCCGATGACTATGTCAAGAAGCCGTTCTCGCAGCGCCTTCTGGTCGAGCGGATCCGGGCTTTGCTGCGACGGCAGGAGGCGGTGGCGGGCGATGCGGCCGGCACCACCACGGGCGAGACCAAGGTGATGGAGCGCGGCCATCTGCGGATGGATCCGCTGCGCCATGCGGTCAGCTGGAAAGGGGTGGACGTGTCGCTGACCGTCACCGAATTCCTGCTGTTGCAGGCGCTGGCCCAACGACCCGGCTTCGTCAAGAGCCGCGACCAGCTGATGGATGTGGCCTATGACGATCAGGTCTATGTCGACGACCGCACCATCGACAGCCACATCAAACGTTTGCGCAAGAAGATGCGCAGCGCCGATCCGGATTTTGCGGCGATTGAGACGCTCTACGGGATCGGTTACAGATATAACGAAGAATAACCGCCCGGGATCGGGCGCCTCGAGGGGGAGCGCGTGCGCGACACCGGAACCTCAGAAAGCAACCGCAGCGGAGACGTTGTGCTGGGCGACGACTGGGTCGCCCCGCACAGTACCGTGTCCAAGGAGTTGCGTGTAAAACGGGCGCGGCGCAGCCTGTTCTCGCTGCGTGGCTCGCCGCTGACGCGCAAGATCATCACCTTCAACCTGATCGCCCTGATCATCCTGGTTGCGGGCATTCTCTATCTCAATGACGCCCGCAACGGGCTGGTCGTGCAGCGTGCCGGCGCGCTGGTCGGCGAGACCCAGCTGGTCGCCGATGTTTTCGAGGCGCAGATCACCGGCAGCGCGCCGGTCAATCTGGCCACCGGCGACGGGGTTGATGTGGACGCCACGCTCGAGGATCTCAGCCTGCGCCGGGGCGTCGAGGTGTTTGTATTCGATACCGCGCGCAACATGGTCGGCCAGACCAAGGGCACGCATGTCAATCCGCGCCTTCAGGCCCTGTTCGAGGACAAGACCGGCAGCACGATCATCACCGACGCGCTCAGCGGGTTGTGGCGCGCCGTTTCCTCCATCTTTGCCAACGCCCCCAAAAGCTCGGCGCCGGCTCTGGAACAACAGATCGCCTCGCTCCTGCCCGAAGCCCTGGCAGGAGAGACCCGCGTCGAAACGGTGCTGAACACCGCCGGTGGTACCGTGATCGCGGCGGCGACCCCGATCCTTCAGGCCGGAACCCCGATCGGGGCGGTGGCAATGGCCAGCCCCGCCGGAGAGATCGACGCGCTCGCCCGCCGCGACCGCGAGCGGGTGTTGCAGATGTTCGTGGTGGCGCTGCTGGTATCGGTCGGGTTGAGCCTGGTTCTGGCCTCGACCATCGCCAATCCGTTGGCCGATCTGGCCGAGGCGGCCGAACTAGGCCGCGACCGCAATTCGCGGCGCATGAACCCCGGTCGTATCCGCATCCCCGACCTGTCCGCCCGTCCCGACGAGATCGGCCGGCTCAGCCGGGCGCTGCGCGGCATGGTCTCGGCGCTCTACAATCGGATCGAGGGCAACGAACAATTTGCGGCCGATGTGGCGCATGAGATCAAGAACCCGCTTGCCAGCCTGCAATCGGCGGTGGGCACCCTGCGCATGGTCCGGCGCGAGGATCAGCGCGACAAGCTGCTTTCGGTCATCGAACATGACGTGCGCCGGCTTGACCGTCTGGTCAGCGACATCTCCAATGCCTCGCGGCTGGATGCCGAGTTGGTCAAGGAAGAGGAGCAATCTTTCAACCTGTTGACCATGCTGGACAATCTCAACCAGTATCTGGGTGAAGATGCCCGCTCCAAGGGGATCGACTATATCACCGACATGCCGCCTGACCCGATCATGATACAGGGGCTCGAAGCGCGGCTGGCGCAGGTTTTCGTCAATCTGATCACCAATGCGATTTCCTTCTGCGAGGATGGTGATGCAATCCGGGTCTGGACCCGCCGCCGCGCCAACCGGGTGCTGATCGTGGTCGAGGATACCGGCCCGGGCATCCCGGACGAGGCGCTGGCGAAGATTTTCAAACGCTTCTACTCCCAGCGCCCCGAAGAGCATTTTGGCAACAATTCCGGCCTTGGACTTGCGATTTCGAAACAGATCGTCGAGGCGCATGGCGGTGTGATCTGGGCTGAGAACATCCGCCCGACCGAAGCCGATGTCACCTCGGATCCGCTGGGCGCGCGCTTTGTCGTGGGCCTGCCGATCTAAGCCGGTGGGACCCGCCGCACTCCAGGACCTGAAAGAGAGGGATTGCGTCACGGTCCATGCCAGCTGCGCGGCGGTTGCCGGACAGGGGCTGTTGATCACCGGTGCCTCGGGCAGCGGCAAGTCGGCACTGGCACTCGAGATGATGGCGCTGGGTGCGCGTCTGGTCGCGGATGACCGGGTGATCTTGCGCGCGGCCCCGCATGGCATAGTTGCCGACGCTCCCGACACGATCCGGGGCATGATCGAGGCCCGGGGGCTGGGTCTTTTGCGGGCCGAGCCGGCTGGCCCTGTTGTCCTGTCTCATGTGCTGGACCTGGATCGCTCTGAACCGAACCGCTTGCCGGAATTTCGGGAAATATTGCTTCTGAGACATTCGGTTCCCTTGCTTTTCCGGCCCGATACCCCCCATCTAGCAGCGTCGTTGATCCAACTTCTAAAGGCGGGGCGCGTGGCCCCAATGCGTTAATCCGATGGGTGAGATTTCTCAGATCGTATTTGTGACAGGGCCGTCGGGCGCCGGACGGTCAACGGCGATCAACGTTTTAGAGGATCTCGGCTTCGAGGCGATCGACAACCTGCCGATGGGCCTGTTGATGCGTTTGCTCGACGGACCGGCCTTGCGTCGCCCGCTCGCTCTTGGTCTTGACGCGCGAAACCGGGATTTCTCGACCGAGGGTTTCCTTGATCTGTCCAAGCGTCTGGCCTCGCTCGAGGGATTTCAGGTGACCACCCTCTATCTGGATTGCAGCGCCGACATACTCCTGCGTCGTTTTTCCGAGACCCGGCGGCGCCACCCGATGTCACCGGGGTCAAGCCCGCTTGAGGGGGTCGAACACGAACTCGAGCTGTTGCGCCCGATCCGCGAGGCCGCTGATACGCTGATCGACACCACTGCCCTGAACGTGCACCAGCTGCGCAGAGAAGTCGAAAGATGGTTCGCGCCCTCGGGCGGCAGCATGCTGGCCATCTCGGTCGAGAGTTTTTCTTACAAGCGTGGCTTGCCGCGCGGGCTGGACATGGTGTTCGACTGCCGCTTTCTGGCCAATCCGCATTGGCAACCCGATCTGCGCGCCGCGGATGGGCGCGATCCCGCGGTGGCCGCGTATGTGCATGCCGACCCGCAATATCTGCCGTTCTTCACGCGGGTCACCGACCTGCTGCAATCCCTGTTGCCGGCCTTTCGCAGCGAGGGAAAGGCGCATCTGAGCGTCGGTTTCGGATGTACCGGAGGGCAACACCGATCGGTCGCATTGACCGAAGCGGTGGCAAAGGCCCTTGCAGAGGCGGGCGGGCAGGTGTCAATTAGGCATCGCGAAATGGAACGGCGCAAGCCGGATGCGAGGCCGGATTGATCGGAATAGTGATCGTTGCACATGGGGGGCTGGCCCGGGAATATCTGGCCGCTGTCGAACATGTGGTCGGGCATCAGCCGGGTCTGGTCGCGATCGCGATCGAGGCCGATCATGATCGGGCCGAAAAGCAGCAGGAAATCCTCGCCGCCGCCAATGCGGTCGATACCGGCGACGGTGTCGTCGTGGTGACCGATCTGTTCGGTGGCTCGCCTTCGAACCTTAGCCTGCGGGCCTGCGCGCCAGCGGACCGGCGCATCCTTTACGGTGCCAACCTGCCGATGCTGATCAAGCTGGCAAAAAGCCGGCACTTGCCGGTGGGGGACGCGGTGCGCGCGGCGATCGAGGCGGGCCGCAAATACATCAACACCCAGAACGTGACTTTGGATTGATCCTGGACGGAACCGAATGGCGCAACGTACATTGAAGATCATCAACGAAAAGGGCCTGCATGCCCGGGCCTCGGCCAAGCTGGTCGAGGTTGTCGAAGGGTTCGACGCAACCGCCGAGGTGTCCCGCGACGGCTTGTCCGCCTCGGGTGACAGCATCATGGGGCTTTTGATGTTGGCAGCCGCGCGCGGAACCACTATTGACGTCGAGACCTCCGGCCCGGATGCGGATGCCCTGGCGGATGCGCTCGAGGCACTGGTGAACGACAAGTTCGGCGAGGGTTTCTGACCCTGTCGTGCACGACCTGAAGAACGGAACAAGACCAAGTGGTGGAAACCGCGCAGAACAGCAAGACAGGATCGGCGGCGCACCCGTCCACCCCGCCGGGCGAGATCTACGACCGCCGGACCCTGACCTATGCCAATTCCTTTGACGACCGCTGGACCTCGACCTGGATCCGGGCAATCGAATGGATGACGGGCAAGCTGACCATCCTGCGCATGGTCAACCGCTTCGAGAAGACCAACGATCAGTATCGCGGTCAGAAATTCTGGGGTGGCGCGCTCAAGACCATGGGGATCGACCTGCTGACGCCGGCCGAACAGATCGCCCGAATTCCCAAGGAAGGGCCGGTCGTGGTGGTTGCCAATCACCCGCATGGCATGGTCGATGGCATGATCCTGGCCGAGCTGATCGGCCGGGTCCGGCAGGATTACCGCATTCTCACCCGCTCGGTGCTGACCGGGCTGGACGAGGCGGCGACCAGTTTCATGATCCCGGTGCCGTTCCCGCATGACCCCGAGGCCCAACGCAAGATGGTCGAGATGCGGGCCAACGCGATGGCTCACCTCAAGGCTGGCGGTGTGGTGGCGCTGTTTCCCTCCGGCGTGGTGATGTCCTCGGACAGCTGGTGGGGGCCGCCCATCGAGCGGGAATGGAACGTGTTCACCGCCCAGATGATCCGCCGGTCCGGTGCCCGGGTGGTGCCGATCTATTTCCCGGGCCGCAACTCGCGCGCCTATCAGATAGCCTGTCAGGTCTCGCCGATCCTGCGTCAGGGCCTGCTGCTGCATGAAATTGTCCGCTCCTGCAAGAAACCGCAGGCACCGGTGATCGGTGCGCCGATCCCGGAAGAGGATATGGAGATGCTGGGCCGCGACCCGCGCGGCTTCATGGCCTGGCTGCGCCAGCACACGCTGTCGCTTGGCGGCTAGGCCCCCCGTTTCTTCGCTTTGCCTCAAATACTCCGTGGGAGTCGCCCGGAACGGGCGGCGGGGCAAACGCCCCCTTTGACCGTCCCCGGCCTCAACGGGTCGGAACCGGCACCTCGCCGCGGTAGTCGTAAAAGCCGCGCTGGGTCTTGCGACCCAGCCAGCCGGCCTCGACATATTTGGTCAAGAGCGGGCAGGGCCGGTACTTGGTATCCGCCAGCCCGTCATGCAACACATTCATGATCGCCAGGCAGGTATCGAGCCCGATGAAATCGGCCAGTTCCAGCGGGCCCATCGGGTGGTTGGCGCCCAGCTTCATCGACTCGTCGATGGAGCGTACATTGCCGACCCCTTCGTACAGCGTATAGACCGCCTCGTTGATCATCGGCATCAGGATGCGGTTGACGATGAAGGCGGGGAAATCCTCGGCGCTGGCGGCGGTCTTGCCCAGCTTGTCGACCACCGCCTTGCAGGCGGCAAAGGTCGCCTCGTCGGTGGCGATGCCCCGGATCAATTCCACCAGCTGCATCACCGGCACCGGGTTCATGAAATGGAACCCCATGAAACGCTCGGGCCGGTCGGTCCGGCTGGCCAGCCGGGTGATCGAGATCGACGAGGTGTTCGAGGTCAGGATGGTATGGGGCAGCAGATGCGGCTGCAGATCTTCAAAGATCGCCTGTTTCACCGCCTCGCGTTCGGTGGCGGCTTCGATCACCAGATCGGTCTGGCCCAGATCGGCCAGCGCCAGCGTGGTCGAGATCCGCGCCATTGCCGCTTCCATATCCGCCTCGCTGATCTTGCCGCGCCCGGCCTGACGGGCCAGGTTGCCGCGCACGGTCGACAACGCCGCGTCCAGCGCCTGCTGGCTGATATCGGTGAGCAGCACGTCATATCCTGCCAGCGCCATCACATGGGCGATCCCGTTGCCCATCTGGCCCGCGCCGATCACTCCGACCTTTTGAATTTCCATCGCCGTATCTGCCCTTCGCATGAGGTTGCCGCGACCTTATCGGCAGGGTGGGGGCGGCGGCAAGAGGGGCTGGCCCGGACAATTCGCTTCAAATCCGCGCATTAGCCGAATCGCAACGCTTGCGGCGGCAAAGTGACCATTGGGTGAAAAATCGAAATGGTGGGAGCCATGAGTTATGAATTGCCGGGCGCGGGGGCGCCCGAGGCCGCGACCTGTCGCTATGGCCTGTCAAAGCTGCGCTTTCGGGGTCCGGTTCGGGAGTTGAACGCGCCTTATGTGGCCTGTATCGGCAGCACCGAGACATTCGGGCGCTTCGTGCCCGATCCCTATCCGGCGTTGCTGGAACAGCGCCTTGGGGAGGCCTGTGTCAACCTTGGCAGTATCAACAGCGGGCTCGACGCCATTCTGCTTGACCCGGAACTGGCGCGTCTGGCCCAGGCGGCGGAGTTCTGCGTGCTGCAGGTTCCCGGGGCGCAGAACCTGTCGAACCGGCTCTACCGGGTACATCCACGCCGCAATGACCGGTTCCTCGAAGCCTCGCCCATGCTGGCGGCGCTGTATGACGAGGTGGATTTTACCGAGTTCCATTTCAACAAGCACCTGCTGGGACGTCTGTACGAGATTTCGGCAGAGCGGTTCACCGTTGTCCGCGCAGAGTTGCAGCAGGCCTGGCAGGCGCGGATGCGCAGTGCCGTCGACGTGCTGGGCAGCCGGGTGGTCCTGCTCTGGCTGCGCTATCGTCACCAGCGCCCCGACGATCCGGCCGAGGCGCTGGGCCCCGAGCCGCTGATGGTGACGCCCAAGATGGTGGCCGGCCTGGCATCAAGGGTGCGCGCCACGGTCGAGGTGCCGGTACAGATGGCGGGTCAGTCCGACGAGTTGGGAGATATGATCTTCGGCATGTTGCAGGAACCGGCGGCCGAACATTCCATCGGGCCGGTGATGCACCAGGTGATCGCCGACCGCCTGTATCGCGCGCTTCAGGACATCGACACGTAAAAGGCCCGCCAACGGGCGGGCCTTGCGAGATTTTTCGTCGAAAAATCTTGTCCCCGGCCTCAGCCGAGCTTTTCGGTCAATTCCGGAACCGCCTGGAACAGGTCGGCGACCAGTCCGAAATCGGCGACCTGGAAGATCGGTGCCTCTTCGTCCTTGTTGATCGCGACGATGATCTTGGAGTCCTTCATGCCGGCCAGGTGCTGGATCGCACCCGAGATACCCACCGCGACATAGAGGTTGGGCGCCACGACCTTGCCGGTCTGGCCAACCTGCCAGTCGTTGGGGGCGTAGCCCGAGTCGACCGCCGCACGCGAGGCGCCAACCGCGGCGCCCAGCTTGTCGGCCAGGGCCTCGATCAGCTTGAAGTCCGCTTCCGAGCCCACGCCACGGCCGCCCGACACCACGATACCTGCCGAGGTCAGCTCGGGACGGTCAGAGGCAGCCACCTTGTCCTCGACCCATTCGCTGAGGCCGGGATTGTCGCCGACCGAGATGGTTTCGACCGGGGCCGCGCCACCTTCGCCAGCGGCGTCAAAGGTCGAGGTGCGGAAGGTGATGACCTTCTTGGCGTCCTTCGACTTGACGGTCTGCACCGCGTTGCCGGCATAGATCGGGCGCTCGAAGGTCGAGCCGTCGACCACACCCGACACATCCGACAGCACCATCACGTCCAGCAGCGCGGCCACGCGCGGCATCACGTTCTTGGCGTCGGTGGTCGCGGGGGCAACGATATGCTCGTAGCCATCGGCGAGGCCGACGATCAGCGCGGCGGTCGCTTCGGCCAGGCGATGACCCAGCGAGGCATCCTCGGCGACCAGCACCTTGGAGACGCCGTCGATCTTGGCGGCGGCTTCACCGGCTGCGGCGGCGGATGCACCAGCGGCCAGCACGGTCACGTCACCCAGGGCCTTGGCGGCGCTCACCGCCTTGGCGGTTGCGTCCAGCGCCAGTTCGCCACCGGTCACTTCGGCAAGGAGAAGAACAGCCATTACACAGCCCCCGCTTCTTTGAGTTTCGCGACCAGCTCGTCGACCGAGCCCACCACGATGCCAGCGGCACGTGCCGGCGGCTCTTCGGTCTTGACGATTTCCAGGCGCGGGCTGACATCGACGCCGTAATCGGCAGCGGTCTTTTCATCCAGCGGCTTCTTCTTCGCCTTCATGATGTTGGGCAGCGAGGCATAACGCGGCTCGTTCAGGCGCAGGTCGACGGTGATGATGGCGGGCATCTTCACCTTGATGGTCTGCAGGCCGCCGTCCACCTCGCGGGTGACCAGCGCGTGATCGCCCTCGACATTCAGTTCCGAGGCAAAGGTGCCCTGGCTCCAGCCCAGCAGCGCGGACAGCATCTGGCCGGTGGCGTTCATGTCGTTGTCGATGGCCTGCTTGCCGGCCAGAACGATGCCCGGCTGTTCTTCCTCGACGATCTTGGCCAGGATCTTGGCAACCGCCAGCGGCTCGATGTCCTGATGCACATCATCGGCGGCAACCACCAGGATGGCGCGGTCGGCGCCCATCGCCAGCGCGGTGCGCAGGGTTTCCTGCGCCTGCTTGACGCCGATCGAGACCACGACGATCTCTTCGGCCTTGCCGGCTTCCTTCAGGCGGATGGCCTCTTCGACGGCAATCTCGTCAAAGGGGTTCATCGACATCTTCACATTGGCGAGATCGACACCCGATCCGTCCGCTTTCACACGAACCTTCACGTTGTAGTCGATCACGCGCTTGACGGGTACAAGGACCTTCATCTTTGCGTTTTCTCCTTCAAAAACGGCAAGCCGCCATGCGACTCCCAATGCTCTCGCCGCGTTTGATAGCGACTTGGCGCGTGCCGGGACAGGGCAAAATCGTCACGTCATGTGCAATCGACGTCGCGTTTTCGCCAATTCTCGCGCCGCGAGGGAAATTTTGTTACTCTGTCGGCAGGATGGCGCCGGGAGGGAGAGATGGAACGGGTCGACGGGTTCGGAGGCTTCTTTTTCAGGGCAAAAGACCCCAAAGCGCTGGCGGAGTGGTACCAGCAGCATCTGGGGATCGACCCGGCGCCGGGGGATTATTCCGGGCGCTGCTGGCAGCAGAGCGCGGGTGCGACAATTTTTGCACCCTTTGCCCAGGATAGCGCGTATTTCGGGGATCCCGGAAAAGGGTTCATGCTGAATTTCCGGGTGCGCGATCTGGAGGCGATGATCGCGCAGCTGCGCGCAGCAGGGATCGAGGTTCAGCCGGACCCGGGCTCGCCCTATCCCAATGGCAGCTTCGCCAGGCTGACCGACCCGGAAGGCAACCCGATAGAGTTGTGGCAACCGGCCTGAGCCGGGCGGGGCCAAAAAATTGCAAATTTTTTGGGGAAAATTCTTTCTCAAGAATTTTCTCGCCATCCCGAGGGACGCGAACAGGTTTCGAAGCTTTGGGTCGGCTCAGCGGTTCGCGCGTCCCGTCGCCGGGCCGTCCACTGGACGCCCCACCGCTTCGCTATGCTCAGCGGTTCGCTCCGGGAATCCACAAGACGTCGTCCTTGCCGCCGTTGTTGGCGGTGCGGGCGGCGACGAAGAACCAATCGCTCAGCCGGTTCAGATAGGTGATGGCCTGCGGGTTCACTGTCTCGCCCTCGGCCAATTCCACAGCCAGCCGCTCGGCGCGCCGGGCCACGGTGCGGCAGACATGCAGATGCGCCGCCAGCGCAGAGCCGCCGGGCAGGATGAAGCTACGCAGCGGGTCGAGGTCGGAATTCATCGCGTCGATCTCCTGTTCGAGCCGGGCGACCTGGGCCGCGATCATGCGCAGCGGCGGATATTCCGCCTCGGCATCCTTCTCCATCTCGGGGCGGCACAGATCGGCGCCGAGGTCGAACAGGTCGTTCTGAATTCGCGACAACGCGGCGTCCATGTCTCCATCCGCCTCCAGCCGGGCCACTCCGACAAAGGCATTCAGCTCGTCCGTGGTGCCATAGGTCGCCACACGGTCGGAATATTTCGCGACCCGGGCCCCGTTGCCCAATGCGGTCTGCCCCTTGTCGCCGGTGCGGGTGTAGATCTTGTTCAGGACAACCATGGCTTAGCTCCCCTGACCGCGCAGATAGACATAGAGCAGGATCAGCAGCACCGCGATGAACTGGAACAGGAGCCGAAGCCGCATCATCTTGTTGCCGTATTTCGCGTTGAAGGTCCCGCCCTTGGCGAAACCGCCAAGCCCGATCATCAGCACGATGACGACAGCGCCCATCGCCATAAACATCACGATCATCAACAGATCCATGCAGAGCCTCGCTTTCCCAATCCCTGTGTCGCGCCTGATCTAGCGGCCTGGCCACCAAAAGCGAACCGGTTTTTGCGGTCAGATACGGCCAAGCACCCGGTCGCTCAGTCGTGTGGGCAGGATTCGGCGCAGGATTCCGGCGATATAGGTCGGCGTGGTGACATAGTAGCGCGGCCTGGGGCGACGCGCCTCTAGCGCATGGATCAGCTTGGCGGTCACCGCCGAAGGTGGCAGTTCGAACCGGTCCGGCCCGCGATCCTCGTAAAGCCGCTTGAGCAGCCCGCCTTCGTATTTTGCGCGCAGGGCAGAACCTTGCCAGTCGATATGGCGCTCGAAATGCGGGATCGCCTTTTCGCGCAGTTTCGAGGTGATCGGGCCGGGTTCGATCAGCACCACGTGGATGCCGGTATCGGCCAGTTCCAGGCGCAGCGTGTCGCTCAACCCCTCCAGCGCGTATTTGGTGGCCACGTAGGCGCCACGCCAGGGAAAGGCGACCAGACCCAGAACCGACGAACATTGCACGATGCGGCCGTGGCCCTGGGCGCGCATCACCGGGATCACCCGTCGGGTCAGCTCGTGCCAGCCAAAGAAATTGGTCTCGAAAATGGCCCGCAACGCCTCGGTGGGCACATCCTCGACCGCACCGGGCATGCCAAAGGCGCCGTTGTTGAACAGCGCGTCCAGGGTGCCGCCGGTGGCGTCCAGCACTTCGGCCAGCCCCGAGGCGATCGACTCGGCATCGTCATAGTCGATGCGCGGGCTGTCGAAGCCCATGGCGCGCAGCCGGTCGCAATCGCGCTGCTGGCGGCAGGCGGCGAACACATGCCAGCCCTGCGCCCGCAGGCCATGGGCCGCCGCAAGTCCGATGCCCGACGAACAGCCGGTGATGAGGATTGTCTTTGCCATGAATTTGTCCAGCGCCGCCCCGGTTGGAGCCTATTGCTAGGGCGCCCGAGCGGGCTGGGCAATGGGTCGAACGTCTCAGTTCGACTTTTTGCTGACCAGCGACGCGGCGATCCAGCCGATCTGTTGCTCGGGCAGCACCCGCAGGCGCAGCCAGCCGGTGCCCGAATCGTCCAGCACCTCGACCTTGTGGCCCAGGGTGAGACGGCTGATGACGGGATAGAGCGTGCCGGGTCCGTCCCGCATGTTGACGCGCGATCCGGTGATCTCGCGCAGGTCGGGCGCCGGGCGGTCATAGGTGAAGGTCTGGGGCTCGGCTGCCGGCTCGGGTTCTCCGGGCTCGACCCCCAGTGCCAGAATCCCGCCTTCGAGCGAGGCGAGGGTCAGAGTCCCGCCCTGGGCGGCATCGTCGTCGAACAGGGTCAGCCCCTTGTTCAGGCTGGCGCGGGCGCGGGCCAGGCGCTCCAGCTGTTCTTGCGAGGTCAGTGCCGCCTTTTCGACCGGTGTCGGGCCGGGCGTATAGGGGGTCAGCGACACTTTTGCGACCAGCTTTGCGGGTTCGACCTGGACCAGCGGTTCGGGCTTGGCGGCAGGCTGTGCCGCGACGCGCTCGGGCTTGGCCGGACGCAGGCCGCGCGGTTCGAAATCGGCGCCGCCGCTGAGTTCCCAGAAGGCAAAGCCGAGAACGGCGAAAGAGATGATGACAAAGCGCATGGTGCGCCTCCCGTGAACACACGAAATGAAAATAGACTGAGTGAAACCGGCCGCAGACTGGCCGATCAAATTTTAACATATCCTGCGCAGGGAGTCCAAAAATGGGGTAAAAACAGTTTGTTTTCCCCGAACTTATTATCGCCCGGAAAGTTGTCCCCAGCAAATTCGCCGCCTGTCGCTTTACCAGAAACGACAGAGCGCGTATCACATCATCTATGAGCGATACGATCGACGACCCCAACATGAAGCAAGACGGCGGCGGGCATCAGGTGTCCGAACCGCTGCGGCGCGCCATTGGCGAGCGATATCTGACCTATGCGCTGAGCACGATCATGCACCGGGCATTGCCCGATGCGCGCGATGGGCTGAAGCCGGTGCACCGCCGGATTCTCTATGCGATGCGCGAATTGCGACTCAGTTCCTCGGGCGGGTTCCGCAAGTCGGCCAAGATCTCGGGCGATGTGATGGGCAACTATCACCCGCATGGCGACGCGGCGATCTATGACGCGATGGCGCGTCTGGCGCAGGATTTCAACGTCCGTTACCCGCTGGTCGACGGGCAGGGGAATTTCGGCAATATCGACGGCGACAACCCGGCCGCCAGCCGATACACCGAAGCGCGGATGACCATCGTCGCCGAGGCGCTGCTGGATGGTCTGAACGAAGATGCGGTCGATTTTCGCGACAACTATGATGGCACGCTCACCGAGCCGGTGGTGCTGCCCGCGCAGTTTCCGAACCTGCTCGCCAATGGCAGCAGCGGCATCGCGGTTGGCATGGCCACCAACATCCCGCCCCATAACATTGCCGAGCTGTGCGACGCCTGCCTGCATCTGATCAAGACGCCCGATGCGCGCGACGACACTCTGCTGAACTATGTGCCCGGTCCCGATTTCCCCACCGGCGGCATCATCGTCGAGCCGCCCGAAAGCATCGCCCAGGCCTATCGCACCGGGCGGGGCTCTTTCCGGCTGCGCTGCAAATACGAGGTCGAGGATCTGGGCCGGGGCCAGTGGCAGATCGTGGTCACCGAGATCCCCTATCAGGTTCAGAAATCGAAGCTGATCGAAAAGCTGGCCGAGGTTATCCAGACCAAGAAGGTGCCGATCCTTGCCGATGTGCGCGACGAAAGCGCCGATGACATCCGCCTGATCCTTGAGCCGCGCACCAAGAATGTCGATCCCGAGGTGCTGATGGGCATGCTCTATCGCAACTCGGATCTCGAGGTGCGGTTCAGCCTGAACATGAACGTGCTGATCGACGGGGTCACGCCCAAGGTCTGTTCGATGAAAGAGGTGCTGCGCGCCTTCCTCGATCACCGGCAAGAGGTGCTGTTGCGCCGCTCGCGCCACCGGCTGGGCAAGATCGACCACCGGCTCGAAGTGCTCGAAGGTTTCATCATCGCCTTCCTCAACCTGGACCGGGTGATCGACATCATCCGCTATGACGAGGACCCCAAGGCGGCGCTGATGCGCGAGGAATGGGGCATCGACCACCCCCGCGCGCTGAACGAGGCGGATTATGTCTCGCCCGCTCCGGGCGAGGGCGAGCTGAGCGAGGTGCAGGCCGAGGCGATCCTCAACATGCGCCTGCGCAGCCTGCGCCGGCTTGAGGAAATGGAACTGATCCGCGAACGCGACGCCCTGATGGCCGAACGCGCCGAGATCGAGGATCTGCTGGCCGATCCCGCCCTGCAATGGGCGCGCATTTCGGACCAGTTGAAAGAGACGAAAAAGACCTTTGGCAAGGATTTCCCCGGTGGTGCGCGGCGCACCCGTTTTGCCGAGGCGGGCGAGGTCGAAGAGGTGCCGCTCGAGGCGATGATCGAGCGCGAGCCGATCACCGTGGTCTGCTCGCAGATGGGCTGGGTCCGCGCCATGACCGGCCATATCGACCTGACCCGCGAGTTGAAGTTCAAGGACGGCGACGGGCCGCGCTTCATCTTCCACGCGGAAACCACCGACAAGCTGCTGGTCTTTGCCTCGAACGGGCGGTTCTACACCATCGGCGCCGCCAATCTGCCCGGCGGGCGCGGCATGGGCGAACCGCTGCGCCTGATGGTCGATCTGCCCAACGAGGCCGAGATCGTCGATATCCTGATCCACCAGCCCGAGCGCAAGCTGCTGGTCGCCTCGACCGCGGGCAATGGCTTTGTGGTGCCCGAGACCGAGGTGGTCGCGCAGACCCGCACCGGCAAACAGGTGCTGAACGTGCGCGATGACGAACGGGCGCTGATCTGCGTGCCTGTCGCCGGCGATCATGTGGCGGTGGTGTCGCAGAACGGCAAGTTCCTGGTCTTCCCGCTGGACGAGATGCCCGAAATGGGCCGCGGCAAGGGCGTGCGCCTGCAGAAGTACAACATGGCGCGCGGCAAGCAGGGGGCGCTGGAACTCGATGGCGGGCTGAGCGATGTGACGACATTCACCTGGGCCGAGGGGCTGAAATGGTCGATGGGCGGCGACAAGACCCGCCACGAGACCGACCTGAGCCAGTGGCTGGCCAAGCGCGCCAGCGTCGGCAAGCGCCCGCCCTATGGCTTCCCGCGCAGCTACAAGTTCAAGTGACACTTCCGCCGCGCTTTGCCATTTCCTGCCGATGCGGCTTGGCACGGGCCGCATCCGTAGGCTACATCCGCTGCAACCCAACGCTTGCCGAGATGCGATCATGATCCGAGTTCTTTCCCTGCTGACCGGGCTTGCCCTGCTGGCCGCCTGCACCGCCGCGACGCCCGACGAGCCACTGGAGGATCTGGGCGCCTTCAAGCTGGGACATAATGTGGTGGTGGCGTCCAAGGCGCAAAAAGGCCCGATCTCGCGCGATGCGACCGCCGAGGAATGGGAAACCGCGCTCAAGGCGGCGGTGGGCGAACGCTTCTCGCGGTATCAGGGTGACCAGTTCTATCACCTGGGCATCAGTGTCGAAGGGTACATGCTGGCGCCGCCGGGCGTGCCGGTGATCTACAGCCCGAAATCGGCGCTGATCATCAATGTCACTGTCTGGGATGATGCCGGGCAGAGCAAGCTGAACCCCGAGGTGGAACAATTCACCGTGTTCGAGGCGACCACCGGCGAATCCTGGCTGATGGGGTCGGGCAATGCCCGCACCAGGGAAGAGCAGTTGATGGGTCTCTCGCGCAATGCCGTTGGCGAGATCGAGGACTGGCTGGTCGAGCAGCACAAGGAAAATGGCTGGTTCGCTCCGCGCCCGGATGCGGAAGCCACGACCGGAACGCCGGTGAAACCGGCGCAGGGCTGACATTCGGTCAGGATTGGCTTGATTTTCTCCTGTGAACCAAATATCCCGCGCGCGCAGTAGGAAACCGGGACGAAGGGTCCCCCAAACCGCAAAAGGGCGCCTGAGGAATGGCAAAGGAAAAGTTTGAGCGTAGTAAACCGCACGTCAACATCGGTACGATTGGCCACGTTGACCACGGCAAGACGACGCTGACCGCAGCGATCACCAAGTATTTCGGCGATTTCAAGGCGTATGACCAGATCGACGGCGCGCCGGAAGAGAAAGCGCGCGGGATCACCATCTCGACCGCCCACGTGGAATACGAGACCGACTCGCGTCACTACGCTCACGTCGACTGCCCCGGCCACGCCGACTATGTGAAGAACATGATCACCGGCGCGGCGCAGATGGACGGCGCGATCCTGGTTGTGAACGCCGCTGACGGCCCGATGCCGCAGACCCGCGAGCACATCCTGCTGGGCCGTCAGGTCGGCATTCCCTTCATGGTTGTCTACATGAACAAGGTCGACCAGGTGGATGACGAGGAACTGCTGGAACTGGTGGAGATGGAAATCCGCGAGCTGCTGTCCTCGTACGATTATCCGGGCGATGACATTCCGATCATTCGGGGTTCGGCGCTGCACGCGATGAACGGCACCGAGCCGTCGATGGGCGAAGAATCGATCCGCGCGCTGATGGCGGCGGTCGACGAGTACATCCCGACCCCGGCGCGTGCGGTCGACCAGCCCTTCCTGATGCCGATCGAAGACGTGTTCTCGATCTCGGGCCGTGGCACCGTGGTGACCGGGCGTGTGGAACGTGGCGTGATCAACGTTGGCGACTCGATCGAGATCGTCGGCATTCGCGACACCAAGACCACCACCTGCACCGGTGTGGAAATGTTCCGCAAGCTGCTGGACCGCGGTGAAGCCGGCGACAACATCGGCGCGCTGCTGCGTGGTATCGATCGTGAAGGCGTCGAGCGCGGCCAGGTGCTGTGCAAGCCCGGTTCGGTGACCCCGCACACCAAGTTCGAAGCCGAAGCCTATATCCTGACCAAGGAAGAGGGCGGCCGTCACACCCCGTTCTTCGCGAACTACCGTCCGCAGTTCTACTTCCGGACCACCGACGTGACCGGCACCGTGACGCTGGCCGAAGGCACCGAGATGGTGATGCCGGGTGACAACGTTGGCTTCACCGTCGAGCTGATCGCCCCGATCGCGATGGAAGACGGCCTGCGTTTCGCCATCCGCGAAGGCGGCCGCACCGTCGGCGCCGGCGTTGTGTCGAAGATCATCGAGTAATCGGTGATCCCCAGACGCACCGTCAGGGATGTGTCGAAGATCATCGAGTAATCGGTGACCCCGAGACGCACCTGGTTGCTCCAGGAGATTTTCCTCCGGAAAATCTGCCAGGTGCGACAAAGGTGACGAATAGAAAAGGCCGCTCCCCCGGAGCGGCCTTTTTTCATGTCCACAAACGAGCCAGCACACGAGATTATTCGACGAATAATCTCGGACCGCCGCCGAACCAGTTCATTTCCCCGTCCAGGGCGTGCGGCCGACCATCAGATCCGCCTCTGCCGTGATCTCGTTCATATGCCGTTCCAGGCTCTGGCGCAGGGCCTCAAACTCCTCTTCCGAGGCCTTGCGCGGCACGGGATCGGTCCATTCCCGACACAGGAAAACGCCGTCGTTGCGCCAGGGGCGTGGTAACAGCAGACGGTCCCAACTGCCCATCTCGCGCCCGTGTCGCACCGAATAGGTAATCCCGAACACCCGCTTGCCCGAGCTGCGCGCCCAGACCAGCGGCACGGTCGAGGATACCCGCTCCGGCCCGCGCGGGCCATCGGCGGCGATGCCGATCGAGATACCGTCCTTCATCTTGCCCAGCACCTCGCGCGACAGCGCCACATGGCGCTTGTGGCTGGACATGGCGATTGTATCCATGCCGAAGAGTTGCTGCACCCGGCCCACCATGCTGCCGGCCCGCGCGGCCGAGGTGATCGAGCAGATCCGCCCCTTGTCGAGCGGAAAGAAATAGGGCGATTGCGCCAACCGCTGATGCCAGAGCACCACGATCACCGGCTCTCCGGCTGCCGCCAGTTGGTCCAGTTCCTCATACCCGATGCGCTGCCAGCTGGTGTTGCGGTGCACCAGGCGAATATAGGATGCGATCCGCCGGGCGACCCAGTTCAGCACCGCTTCGCTGTCGGCGATCTTCTTGCGCAGGCTCATGGCGCCTCCTTCGGTTCGGACCGGAACCGTCATACCCGACAGGCGCCGCTGTGCAACGTCTTTCCGGGCTCTCTTTTTGCGCTCGCGCGGTGAAAAGGGGCTTGAGTCCGTCGCGGTCGTGGCATATCTCCATCGCCACGATAGGGGTATAGCTCAGTTGGTAGAGCGACGGTCTCCAAAACCGTAGGTCGCGGGTTCGAACCCTGCTGCCCCTGCCACTTCCCGACATCACCATCAAACTATGCTCTACCGTCTAGTCGCCGCGCTGTTGCCTGTGCGAGCCTGGCACATGTCACGAGCAGTGGCCCACCGCGCAGGCGCCGCCTTGCAAGGGACGGCGGCAATCTTTTGCGCGTGGCCACCGCCTTTTGCGAAACATCGCTGAGACGGTTTCAAAGCCCAGAAAAACGAAATAAAGTGAAAGCCAAGTGAGTGACACTTGCCACGCACGGATCTATAACGGCCAGGACAGGAGGCGCGAGTCATGGATGCGGAAGCACGGCAACACGAGATTTTGCAGAAGCTGCGCCAGCAGGAGCGAGTCGGTGTCGATGAACTGACCCTCGATTTCGGGGTCAGCAGCCAGACGGTGCGCGCCGATCTGCGCGATCTGCACGATCGCGGGCTGCTCAAGCGGACCCATGGCGGGGCAGTGCGGGTCGAAACGGTGTCGAACCGCGAATATGGCGCTCGCCGCCAGCTGCATCGCGGGCAAAAGGCGGCAATGGGGGCGCTTGCGGCCTCTCTGATCCCCGATGACAGCTCGGTCACCCTGAATATCGGGACATCTACGGAACAGGTTGCCCGCGCCCTGTCGGGTCATCGCGGCCTGACCGTGTTGTCCAACAACATCAACATCATCAACTTGCTGATCGGCACCCCGTCCAAGGAACTGGTGCTGGTGGGCGGCGCGGTCCGGCAAAGCGATGGCGCCATCGTGGGCGAGGACGCGGTCGAGTTCATCTCGCGCTACAAGGTCGATTTCGCGGTGATCGGCGCCTCGGCGATGGATGCCGACGGCGCGATCCTGGATTTCGACGCACGCGAGGTTTCGGTGGCCCGCGCCATCCTGCGCAATGCGCGCAGCCGTATTCTGGTTTGTGACGGGTCCAAGTTCGACATCGCCGCCCCGGTGCGGATCTGCGATCTGGCAGAGCTTGACTATGTGGTGACCGACCGCGCGCCGCCGGCCGAGTTTCTGCGGCGCGCCGAACAGACCGAAACCGAAATCCTCATCGCGGAGCAGACCGATGACTGAGACCGATACCCGGGTCTATGACCTTTTTGTCATTGGCGGCGGCATCAATGGCTGCGGCATCGCACGCGATGCGGCGGGGCGGGGGCTGTCGGTGGCGTTGGCCGAGATGAAGGATCTGGCCTGGGCCACCTCCTCGGCCTCGACCAAGCTGTTTCATGGCGGGCTGCGCTATCTGGAGTATTTCGAGTTCCGTCTGGTGCGCGAGGCGCTGATCGAGCGCGAGATGCTGTTGCGCGCGATGCCGCATATCAGCTGGCCGATGCGCTTTGTGCTGCCCTATCACCCCGACATGCGGTTCGAGAATGACACGCCCACCTCGCGGCTGTTGTCGACGGTGATGCCCTGGATGAAGGGCCGCCGCCCGGCCTGGCTGATCCGGCTGGGGCTGTTCATGTATGACCATCTGGGCGGGCGCAAGATCCTGCCTGGCACCCGCACGCTGGACCTGAGCAGCGACCCGGCAGGAGCGCCCTTGCAGGAGCGGTTTCGCAAGGCCTATGAATATTCCGACTGCTGGGTCGAAGATGCCCGGCTGGTGGTGCTGAACGCGCGGGATGCGGCGGCGCGCGGGGCGCGGATCATGACGCGGACCAAGGTTGTTTCGGCCACGCGCGGCGCCGATCACTGGACCGTCACGCTCGAGGATACGGTGACGGGAGACACCCGCACGCTGTGCGCCCGGGTGCTGGTGAACGCCGGTGGCCCCTGGGTCGGAGAGCTGATCCATGGCGCGCTGCGGCTCAACTCGTCGGAACAGGTGCGGCTGGTGCGGGGCAGCCATATCGTGACCCGGCGGCTGTTCGATCATGACCGCTGTTACTTCTTTCAGGGCACCGATGGGCGGATCATATTCGCGATCCCCTACGAGGGCGAGTTCACCCTGATCGGCACCACCGATCAGGAGCATCACGATCCGGACGCGCACCCAACCTGCACCGAGGGTGAACGGGACTATCTGCTGCGGTTCGCCTCGGAGTATTTCAAGCGACAGCTGACGCCCGAGGATGTGGTCTGGACCTATTCGGGGGTGCGCCCGCTCTATGATGACGGGGCCAGTTCGGCAACGGCGGCCACGCGCGATTATGTGCTCAAGGTCGATCGAAACGGCGGAGCGCCGGTGCTCAACGTTTTTGGCGGCAAGATCACCACCTATCGGCGTCTGGCGGAATCGGCGCTGGACAAGATCGCGCCGTTCTTTCCGGGCCTTGCCGGAAAATGGACGGCGGGCGTTGCCCTGCCCGGGGGCGATTTTCCCGTCGATGGGGTAGCGGCGCTGACCGAGGGGTTGATGCGGCAATACCCGTTCCTTACGCAGGCCTGGGCCGCGCGGCTGGTGCGGGCCTATGGGACCGAGGCGGCGGCGATGCTGGGCGAGGCCGGCAATGCCGAGGCGCTGGGCGAGGATTTCGGTGCCACCATCACCGCGCACGAGCTGGATTGGGCGATGTCCAGGGAATGGGTGCGCAGCGCCGAAGACTTCCTGTGGCGCCGCACCAAGCTGGGCTTGCGGCTGACACCCGACCAGGTGGCGCGGATCGAGGCCTATATCTCGGCGCGCGGCTGACCCTGGCCGGTGCTAGCTGCGCAGGGTGGCGGGGACCCGGGTCGAGATCGACACGCCGCGAATGAACTCCTCGCATTCCTCCGGCGCGGTGATCGGCAGCATATGGCCGCGCCCGGGCAACAGCTCGCAGCGCAGGCCGAATTTCTTCATCGGGACACCGTGCTGGGTGGGCAGCAGCACTGCGTCCTCGGCCCCGAACAGGATCGCGCCGGGCACTTCCAGGTCGCGATAGCGCTGCGCCTGGGCGGCGATGCTGGCATCGGCGCCCACCACGTCCTCGGACGCAGTGACAAAGGCCTGCGGCCTGAGCCCCAGCGCGCCGCCCGCGCGGTCCAGGAAATCCTCGGGGAAATCCTCGGGCGCGAAGACCTCTCTCAGGGTTTGCTGCGCCGTCCAGTTGGCCAGTGGCACCGCGATGGTACGCCCGATCAGGCGGCGCAGCCGGGCATTGCGAATCTCGAGCGGGCGAAACACGGCAGGCGCCCCGGCCATGTGATGGGTCAGCGGGCAGATCAGCGCCAGCCCGGCCACCTTGCGCGGACGTTCCAGCGCCATGGCCAGTGCGATCGCCCCGCCCAGCGAATGGCCCACCAGCACGGGATCCTTGATCCCCTTGGTGTCGAGGAACTCTGCGATCATCCGGGCCTGTTCCGGCAGCTTGGCCAGCGCGGCGCCATCGCGGGTGGAATAGCCGCAGCCGGGCCGGTCCAGTGCGATGACGTGATGATCCTGGGAAAGCCGGTCAACCAGCGCATAGGTGAAATGCTGCAACTGCCCGGCCAGCCCGTGGATCAGCACCAGCGTCTGCCTGGCCGGATCGCCCGCCTCGACATAATGGATGGCGCCACCACTCACCGGCTGTATCTGACCCATTTGCGGTACCAATGTCGCGGCGCGCCGGGCCAGCATCCGGGTTCTGATCCAGCCAAGGATCAGAACCAGCAGGACTAGGGCAAGCGGGGCAAGGGCAAGGATCAAGGCAAGCGACATCGGGGCAGGGAACTCTCGGGAGGCGTCTGGTGCGCGAGCCTAGTCAGTGTCGTCCCCGGTTGCCAGCCGTTGCGTTGAAAAATCCGCCCTGCGCCGCAGGTTCATTCGGCTTCGTTCAGCGCGGGCAGGGGCGGCAGCGGCAGGGCGTCGAGCAGGGCAAAGACCTGCTCGCGGCAGGCGGGTCCCATCCAGCCCCGGGGCTGGAAGGCAGCGGGCAGGTCGGGATGGCGCAAGGCCACCCGGCGCCAGCGATGCACCAGCAGCGTGCGCAGGGTTGCCACCTGAAACGGGGTCAGCAGCCCGGGCACGCCCGCCGCGCGCAATTCGGCGCAATCCTGATGCAGGCTCTGACAGGCGGTCCCCAGATCCTCGGGGAAGAGGCGGGTTTGCAGCCAGCCGGGAATGGCGCGGGCGCTCACCTCGAACCCGGCCAGATCGTCGCAATCCCCGGGTACCGGCCCGGATCCCAGCGCCACCGTGCGCCCGATCCCGATATAGGTGTCGGTCAGCAGCAGGTCGTTGAGCGTGTTGAGGCTGCTGCCATCCTCGGCGATCAGGATATGCCAGGCCTCGGGCAATTCGGGTGTGCGGGTATAGATGCGGGGGGTCACGCGGTCCGATTGGGTGCGGCCATATTCGGACAGGTAATGGACCGAACTGCGCCCCTCGCGGCTGCTTTCGATCCATCCATCCTTGCGCAGCCGGTGCAGCGCGACGCGCATCGCCTCGGGTTTGATGCCCATCGGCTGGGTAATGCGGGTCAGCGCGCTGCCCGAAATCCGGTCGCCCTTGCGCCGGGCCAGATCCCCCAGCAGCGAGACGATGATCGACCAGACCCGCTGGTTCTGCGGGTCGGCAAGCCGGGTGACGGCGGTGTCGAACCAGGGGGTGTGTCGTGTCATACGAACAGTCTAAGCCGCCCCGAGATAAAAGAGAATCGCTTTCTGGCCCCCGGCAGCCATGGTCGGGGGCCAGTGCGTTCAATAGGCGTTCATGGTCAGCAGCTCGTATTCCGCGACCATCTCGTCATCCTGATTGGTCAGCGTCACATGCCAGCGCACTTCGCCATAGTCCTCGGTCCGGCGGGTCTTTTTCTTGACCGTCAGGCGCACCTTGATGCTGTCCCCGGCCGACACCGGTTTCATGAAGCGCAGACCGTCCAGCCCGGTATTGGCCAGCACAGGCCCTTCGTTCGGCTCGACGAACAGACCGGCGGCAAAGCTGAGCAACAGATAGCCATGCGCCACCCGGCCCGGGAAGAACGGGTTCCGCTTGGCGGCGGCGTCATCCATATGGGCATAGAAGGTGTCGCCGGTGAAATGGGCGAAATGTTCGATATCGTCCATGGTGACGGTGCGCGCGGCGGTGTTCAGCGTCTCGCCAATCGACAGCTCGTTATAGCGGCGGGTAAAGGGATGCGCGGGGCCTGCGACCTCGTTCGCGCCCGGCACCCATTTGCCGCCGATCCGCGCCAGCATCTCGGGCGAGCCCTGCACGGCGGTGCGCTGCATGTAATGTTTCACGCCACGCACGCCGCCCATTTCCTCGCCCCCGCCGGCGCGGCCGGGGCCGCCATGCACCATATGGGGCAGAGGCGAGCCGTGACCGGTCGATTCCTTCATCGAGTCGCGGTTGTTGATGTAGATGCGCCCGTGAAAGGCGCCTGCGCCCATCACCACATCGCGTGCCACATCGGCGTCATGGGTGATCAGCGAGGTCACCAGCGAGCCGCCGCCGCGATTGGCCAGCGTCACCGCGTGATCCACGTCGCGATAGCCCATGACGGTCGAGACCGGGCCGAATGCCTCGGTATCGTGCACGCGCTGGGCGCGGTCGGGATCGGCGCAATGGAACAGCATCGGCGGCACGAATGCGCCGTTGGCCAGATCGCCGGACAGGCCGGGGTCCATGGTGAACACCTGTTCGGCCTCTTGCCCGATGATCGCGGCCTTGGCCAGCACATCGGCCTTTTGCCCGCCCGAGACCAGCGCGCCCATGCGGGTCGCCTCGTCACGCGGGTCGCCGATCACGGTCTTGGACAGGCGCGCGCTCAGCGCCTCGATCACCGCCTCGACACGCGGCTGCGGCGCGATGATGCGGCGGATCGCGGTGCATTTCTGCCCCGCCTTGGTGGTCATCTCGCGCGCGACCTCCTTGATGAACAGGTCGAACTCGGGCGTGCCGGGTTCCGCGTCGGGGCCAAGGATCGAGGCGTTCAGGCTGTCCTGTTCGGCGACGAAACGCACCGAGTTTTGCAGGATCACCGGGTTCGAGCGCAGTTTCAGCGCGGTATCGGCGGAGCCGGTGAAGCTGACCACATCCTGACAGTCCAGATGATCCAGCATGTCGCCAAGGCCGCCCGACACCAGTTGCAGGGCGCCCGCGGGCAGAATCTCGGCCTCCAGCATGATGCGCACGGCCAGTTCGGTGACATAGCAGCTGTTGGTGGCGGGTTTGACGATAGAGGGGACACCAGCCAACAGGGTGGGGGCCAGCTTCTCCAGCATACCCCAGACCGGGAAGTTGAAGGCGTTGATATGCACCGCGACCCCTTGCAGCGGGGTGCACACATGCTGGCCCAGGAAGGTGCCATTTCGGCTCAGCTGTTCCACCTCGCCGTCCAGATAGATCTGGCCGTCCGGCATCTCGCGCCGGCCCTTGGAGGCGAAGACGAACATGGTGCCGATGCCGCCGTCGATGTCGATCAGGTGGTCCGACTGGGTGGCGCCGGTGTCGAAACTGGCGGCGTACAGCTCGGCCTTGCGGGCGTTCAGCGCCTGACCCAGCGCCTTGATCATGCGGGCGCGGTCATGGAACCCCAGCTTGCGCAGGGCGGGGCCGCCGGTGTTGCGGGCATGATCAAGCATCGCCAGCACGTCGAGCGCGTCATTGCCCGCGCTGGCGATCGGCGCACCGGTGATGGCCGAGGCGATGGTGCGGGCGCCCGCACCGGGCGCGACCCATTGGCCGGCGGCAAAGCTGGAAATCTGTTGAAGGGCCATGGCAGTCTCCTGTTCCTGTCGCCCGCCAGTCTAGCCGGTTCAGGGCGCGAATTGTGAGGGATGGTATTCGCGACCGAACGGTCGGTCAATAAAATTCCAACATATTGACGTACACAAACGAAAACCGCCGGACCTTTCGGCCCGGCGGATCAGGGGTCAGTGGCCCATCGCGCCCATCTGCTGCGGCAGGTAGAGCACCACCACCGGCACCAGTACGATCAGCGCCAGCCGGAAGATGTCGGCGATCCAGAACGGCGTCACCCCGCGAAAGATCGTGCCGGTCGAGACATCGCCAACCACGCCCTTGAGGATGAAAACATTGAGGCCCACGGGTGGGGTGATCAGGCTGATCTCGGTGACCACCACGACCACGATGCCGAACCAGATCGGATCATATCCCAGCGAGGTGACCAGCGGAAAGAAGATCGGCACGGTGAGCAGCAGCATCGACAGCGATTCAAACACGCAGCCCAGGATGATGTAGATGCCGAGGATCATCAGGATCACCACAAACGGCGCCACATCATAGGCGGTGACCATGGCGATCAGCGCCTCGGGTAGGCCGGCAAGGTTGATGAAGTTGGAAAACACCTGCGCCCCGATCAGCACCGAAAACAGGGATGCGGCGGTAAAGCTGGTCTCTTTCAGCACCTCGAAGGTGGACCCAACCGTCAACCCACCCCGGAAAAGCGCGATCAGAAAGGCGCCTGCCGCGCCCATGCCTGCCGCCTCGGTCGGCGAGAAGGTCAGATTCAGAGGGTGAAAGTCGAAAGCGCCATACAGCCCGCCGATCACCAGGAAGAACAGCAACAGCACCGCCCAGACCGAACCCAGTGCACGCACCCGCTCGCCCCAGCCCGCACGTTCACCCGCGGGGCCCGCTTCGGGATTGCGCCACACGGTCCAGCGCACGGCAAAGAGATAGAACAGGATGCCCAGGATACCGGGAATGATCCCCGCCATGAACAGCTTGCCGATCGAGGTTTCGGTCAACAACCCGTAGATCACCAGGATGACCGAAGGCGGGATCAGGATGCCCAGCGTGCCGCCCGCCGCGATGGACGCGGTCGACAGCTCGTCGGTATAGCCGTAGCGGCGCATTTCCGGCATCGCGACCTTGGACATGGTGGCCGCCGTGGCCAGCGACGAGCCGCAGATGGCCGAGAAGCCACCACAGGCGGCAACCGTTGCCATGGCGATGCCACCCCGGAAATGGCCCAGGAATGCGTTCGACACCGCATAAAGCTCGCGCGCCATGCCGCCCTTGTTGACGAAAAGCCCCATCAGGATAAACAGCGGCACCACGCTGAGGCCGTAATCCTGCGCGGTATCCATCACCTGACGGCCCACCATGGACATCGCGGCCTTGAGCCCGCGTTCATCCAGGATCGAGCCGCCCCGCTCGTAGGCAAAGCCCAGCGTGCCGACCAGACCCATGGCAAAGACGATGGGCAGGCGCAGCAGCACCAGCACCAGGACAAGTGCAAAACCGATCAGTGCGGCAGTCATTTCAGGGCCTCCGAAAGCAGGCGGGGAGCGAAGAGATGCAAGAGGCCGGTGATGACCAGCGCCACCGCGCTGATGCCCACGGAAATGGCGATGAACCAGCCCACGATATAGGTCGGGATCGCCAGATATTCGGTCACGTCGCCATAGTCGCGCGAGCGTTCGGCCAGGATCCAGACGCGGCTCATCGGCCAGTACAGCATGATACCGCTGACCAGATGAATCAGCCCGTCACGGATACGGTCCAGCCGCAGGCGATGAAACAGACCATCGGTCAGGTCGACGGCGATCTGGCCGTTGTTGACCGAGATGATGGGAAGGACCGAGAACACCAGCACCGCCATCAGGATGCGGGTCAGTTCGGTCGCGGCCTCGATGGGCGCATTCAGGACGGATCTGAGGATCACGTCGCAGAAGGTCATCACCATCAGGATGAAGAGGGCAAGGCAGGCCACCAACACAGGCGCAAAGCTGGCGTGGCGGGCAAGCCGGATCAGGGACGTCATGGGCTCCTCCGGCGGGCTGGCTGGGGCGGCGATAACCGCCGCCCCGCTGAAATGGCTCAGTTGGCGGCCATTTCCGATTTGATCAGGTCATAGGCGGCCTGGGCGTCGATCCCGGCGGCGGCGACCTCGGCAATCACCTTTTCGCGCACATCGGCGGCGATGGCGGCGAACTTCTCAAGATCGGCGGCCGAGGCTGCGTTGATCGCGTTGCCTTCGGTGGCCTCGGTCTCGGTCCGGCCGATGGCGTCGATCTCGTCCCAGATCTTGCCGATCTCGCGGCTCAGCGGCTCGCCGAACACCTTATCCTCCAGCGCCTGCTGGATGTCCTCGGGCAGGTCGGCAAAGCTGTCTTCGTTCATGATGAAGGCGAAGGAGCCGCGATAGAGGCCGCCGGGCATCTCATAGACGTTCTGGGCAACCTCGGTCAGCTTGAAGCCCTTGCGCGATTCAAACGGCATCACCACGCCATCGGCGGCCTTGGAGGCGAGCGTTTCATAGACCTTGGGGGCGGGAACCTGGATGCCGGTGGCGCCCAGGGCAGTGCCCACATCGCCGCCGACACCGCCGGGGATGCGCACCTTGAGGCCCGCGATCTGCGCCATGTCGGTGACCGGCGCGGTCGAGTGCAGCTGCGCCGGGCCATGGGTGTGCAGGGCGATCAGCTTGACGCCGCGATGCTCGTCGGCCTTGCTCAGATACTGGTCATAGGCGCGCCAATAGGCGACCGAAGCGGCCTCGGCAGAACCCTCATAGCCCGGCAGTTCGATCAGCTTGGTGGTGACAAAGCGACCCGGCTGGTAGCCGTGGAAGATGATCGACAGATCGGCGGCGCCGTCCTGGATCAGGTCCATCTGAGCGGGGGGCGGGGCGATGCCCAGCTTCAGCTCGGCGGTGACCTGACCGTCGGTGGCCTCTTCGACCATCTCGACGAACTTGGGCCACATCATCGCGTTGATGCCGTGGGTCGGCGGCGCCCAGCTGGAGATGGTCAGCGTGTAATCCGCCGCCATCGCGATGGTTCCGCTGACGGCCATCGCCGCCGAGGCCAGAAGGGTGCTGAGTTTGGTCAGTTTCATGGGTTTTACTCCTCCCTGAAAACGTGAGTCGAGAATGCGTTAATGGTCCTTTTTGTAACCATCAACGGCGGTTAAATTTCTGCTGATGGGTCTCCCCTTGGCGCCAGAACCCACGAGTCGGGGCTTTCGCTGGCGACCAATTCCATGATTTCCATGGATTTTTCCCAACCTTGCGATTGGGCCAGATGCATCGGCCCGCCCCGGTGACGCGGAAAGCCGTAGCCGTGCAGTTGCACCATATCGACATCCTCGGCGCGCTCGGCGATGCCTTCGGAAACGATTCGCGCGCCTTCGTTGGCCAGCACCGCCAGCAGGCGCTGGGCGATCTCTTCGGCGCTGAAAGGGCGCCGGGTGATGCCCCGTTTGGCCGAATAGTCGACGATCAGCGTCTCGACCTCGGGGTCGCGTTCCGGGGAACGCGATCCTTCGGCATAGCGGTACCAGCCCTTGCCGCTGCGCTGGCCCAGACGGTCCATCTCGCAGAGCATATCGGCGATGCGCTCATAGCGTTCGGCGGGGTCGCGGGTGGCCGCTTGCCGCTTGCGGTTGGCCCAGGCGATTTGCAGCCCGGTCAGGTCCTGCAACTCGAATGGCCCCATCGGCAGCCCCTGCGCCCGCATCGCGGCGTCCACCTCATGCGGCAGGGCACCGTCGGCCAGCAGGTATTCCGCCTCGCGCCGATAGGCGGCCAGCATCCGGTTGCCGATGAACCCGTCACAGATGCCTGACAGGACCGAAATCTTGCGCAGCCGCTTGCCGAGCGCAAAGCCGGTGGCCAGCACCTCGGGCGCGGTATCGGGGGTTTTGACGATTTCGAGCAGCTTCATCACATGCGCCGGACTGAAGAAATGCAGGCCCAAGCAGCGGGCGGGGTTCGCGATACCGGCAAAGACCAGTTGCGGATCGAGGTAGGAGGTATTGGTCGCCAGAATGGCGTCGGGGCGCATCACGGCGGCCAGATCAGCAAAGACTATGCGCTTGACGTCGAGATCCTCGAACACCGCCTCGATGGCCAGATCGGCATCGGAGGCATCGGCATAGGTGTCGGTGGTGGCGAGCCGGGCCAGCATGTCGGCCTGGGCGTCGGGGCTGATCTTGCCGCGCTTGACGCCCGCTGCGACCAGCCCGGCAACCCGCTCCTGCGCCGCCTGAGCCGCCGCCGCATCGCGCTCGATGACGGTGACACTCAGCCCGCCGCCAAGACAGGCCATGGCGACCCCGGCGCCCATCAGCCCGCCGCCGACAATGGCAACGCGGGTCAGCTCGCGTGGGGTGACTCCGGCGATGGCGTCGGGCCGGGCGACGAGACGCTCGGCAAAGAAGGCATAGCGCAGGGCGCGGCTTTCGTCGGACTGGCGCAGGCCCAGATGCAGGGCGCGTTCGCGCGGCTGGCCCTGGTCAAAGGGCAAGGCGGCCCATTGCAGCGCGTCGAGATTGTGCAGCGGCGCGGCACGGCCCTTGGCCGCCTTGGACAGGGCGCGCTTGGCCTCAGCCAACGCCTCGCTGTTCAGCGCCTGCACCTGCCGCAGACGGGTCTTTTCCGGGCGTGGCGGCAGACCCTTGGCAAAGCCCTGTGCGGCAGCCCGCAAATCGCCCTCGGCAACCTGGTCGAGCCCCCCCAGCGCCAGCATCTGCGCGGCATCCAGCATCTTGCCCGAACAGGCCATGTCGATGGCCGCCATCATGCCGATCAGGCGCGGCGCGCGTTGGGTGCCGCCCGCGCCGGGGATCAGGCCCACATTGACCTCGGGCAGGCCGAATTTGGTGCCCGGCGCGGCGATGCGCCAGGCGCAGGCCAGCGCGATCTCAAACCCACCGCCCAGAACCGTGCCATGCATCGCCGCAACAAAGGGCGTTTCGCTGTCTTCGATCATCTGCACCACGTCGGGCAGATGCGGTTCCTCGGCGGGGCGGTCGAATTCGGTCATGTCGCCACCGGCGACAAAGGTGCGGCCGGCGCAGGTCAGGATCGCGACGCGGGCGCCCTGCACCTCGGCCACCGCACGGGCCAACCCGGCACGCACCGGCGTCGAGGTCGCGTTGACCGGCGGGCTGTCGATCTCGACCCAGGCGATATCGCCGTCGCGCCTTACCGTAACCACCTGGTTTTCGCCCATCTGCCCGCCTCCACCGGTCGAGAATCAATTGCGAAGAATTTATTGACCAACCGTTCGGTTTATGCAAGATGGTTGTTGAAACATTCGCAAAGCGGGGCGGAGATGAGCGATACGATTCTTGCGCAAGATCATGGCAACTGGGTGGAAATCACGCTGAATCGCCCGGATCGGCTGAACAGCTTCACCGACGAGATGCATCTGGCCCTGCGCGCCGCGCTGGAAGGCGCGCGCGACAATGGCGCCCGCGCGGTGCTGCTCACCGGCGCCGGGCGCGGGTTCTGCGCGGGTCAGGATCTGGGCGACCGCGATCCGTCGAAAATGGACGGCCCGCCCGATCTGGGCTATACCGTGCGCACCTTCTATGCGCCTTTGGTGCGGCTGATCCGCTCGCTCGATTTCCCGGTGATCTGCGCCGTCAACGGCGTGGCCGCAGGCGCGGGGGTCAATATAGCGCTGGCCTGCGACATCGTGCTGGCGGGCGAAAGCGCCAAGTTCATCCAGTCTTTTGCCAAGGTGGGGCTGATCCCCGATACCGGCGGCTCGTGGCACCTGCCGCGCCTGTTGGGCGAGGCGCGCGCCAAGGGGCTGGCGCTGACCGCACAACCCCTGCCTGCGAAACAGGCCGAAGACTGGGGCCTGATCTGGAAGGCGCTGCCTGACGACCAGTTGATGACCGAGGCCCGCGCCATGGCCGAGCAGTTCGCCAATGGTCCGACGCTGGGCTTTGGCCTGACCAAGCGCTGCATTCAGGCGGCCTGTGTCGACACGCTCGAAGATCATCTTGAACTCGAGGCCGATGCCATGAAAACCTGTGGCGAAAGCGCCGATTATGCCGAGGGTGTCAGCGCCTTTCTGGAAAAGCGCGCGCCAAGGTTTCAGGGTAAGTGAGCATGACACCAAAAGAACGGGCGGAACGGTCGGCTGCGGCCATGTGGTCGGACGACAACGCCTCGAAATGGGCGGGGATGGAGATTACCCGCGTCGACGAGGGGCTGGCGGTGCTGGAACTGACCGTCGCCGCGCATCATTGCAACGGGCATGGCATCTGCCACGGCGGCGTGACCTTCATGCTGGCCGATAGCGCATTCGCCTTTGCCTGCAACAGCCGCAACCAGTCGACCGTCGCCCAGCATAACGTGATCAGCTATATCGCGCCGGGCCATTTGGGCGACCGGCTGACCGCCACCGCGACCGAGGTCAGCCTGACCGGGCGCAGCGGGATTTACGACGTGAAAGTGACCAATCAGGACGGCCGCACCATCGCCGAGTTTCGGGGTATGTCCCGGGCGATCAAGGGCCACCTGTTCGACGAGGATTAAGGCGAGGAGGACGTCATGAAGGACCTGAGCCCCAAGAAAGAAGACCTGGATCCGATCGAGATCGCCTCGATCGACGAGATCCGCGCGTTGCAGCTGGACCGCCTGAAATGGTCGCTGCGCCATGCCTATGACAACGTGCCGATGTACAAGAAGCGGTTCGACGAGGCAGGCGTGCACCCCGACGACCTGCAAACGCTGGCCGATCTGGCCAAGTTCCCGTTCACCTACAAGAACGACCTGCGCGACAACTATCCGTTCGGCCTCTTTGCCGTGCCGCGCGAACAGATCATTCGCCTGCATGCCTCCTCGGGCACCACGGGCAAGCCGACGGTGGTAGGTTACACCGCCAATGACATTTCGAACTGGGCCGATCTGGTGGCGCGCTCATTGCGCGCGGCGGGTCTGCGCAAGGGCGACATGATCCACAACGCCTATGGCTATGGCCTGTTCACCGGGGGCCTGGGCGCCCATTACGGGATCGAGCGGCTGGGCGCCACCGTGGTGCCGATGTCGGGCGGCCAGACCGAGAAACAGGTGGGCCTGATCACCGATTTCAAACCCACCGGCATCATGGTGACCCCGTCCTATATGCTCAACATTCTGGAACAGTATCACAAGGTCGGCATGGACCCGCGTGAAAGCTCGCTCCAGGTCGGTGTGTTCGGCGCCGAACCCTGGACCGATGCCATGCGGCGCGAGGTCGAGGAGGCGTTCGACATGCATGCGGTCGATATCTACGGCCTTTCCGAGATCATGGGGCCGGGTGTGGCCAATGAATGCGTCGAGACCAAGGATGGTCCGGTCATCTGGGAGGATCACTTCCTGCCCGAAATCATCGACCCGGCCACCGGCGAGGTGCTGCCCGATGGCGAGATGGGCGAACTGGTGTTCACCACGCTCACCAAGGAAGGCCTGCCGATGGTGCGCTATCGCACCCGCGACCTGACCCGGCTGTTGCCGGGCACCGCGCGCAGCATGCGGCGGATGGAAAAGATCACCGGGCGCAGCGACGACATGATCATCCTGCGGGGCGTCAATGTCTTCCCCAGCCAGGTCGAGGAACAGGTGATGGCCACGGGCGGCCTTGCGCCGCATTACCAGATCGAGCTCTACAAGGCCGGCCGGATGGACGCGATGCGCGTCTTTGTCGAGGCGCTGCCGACCATGACCGATGAACTCAGCAAGACCGCCGCCGCGCGGATGCTGACAAAGCGGATCAAGGACATCGTTGGCGTTTCGACCGAGATTGTTGTAGGCAACCCCGGAGATGTCGAACGCAGCCAGGGCAAGGCCAAGCGCGTCGTCGACAACCGCGACAAGGAGTAGGGTTTGGCCAGAACGATTGCGAAGGACCACGATCAGAAGCGCGCCCAGATCTTGAAGTCTGCGGCGCGCGTCTTCGCGCGCGAGGGTTTCGACCGCGCCTCGATGACCCAGCTCGCGCGCGAATGCGGGATATCAAAGGCCAATATCTATCACTATTACGACAGCAAGGATGCGATCCTGTTCGACATCCTAGAAACCTATCTGCACGAGCTGCGCGACCGCATCTGCGGCATCGATATCGCCGGGCTGAGCGGGCCCGAGCGGCTGCATACCGTGGTGCGGGAAATCCTGCTGGCCTATCAGGGCGTGGATGACGAACACCGCGTGCAGACCAGTGGCATGTCGGCCCTGCCGGACGAGCAGCAGAAACAGCTGCGCGGCTACCAGCGCGACATGATCGGGTTTCTCAGCAATATCCTGAACGGCATCGCGCCCGAGACCTTTGCCGGCAACCCGGGCAAGCTGCGGGGCGCCACCATGTCGGTCTTTGGCATGCTGAACTGGTATTACATGTGGAATTCCGGCGCCGACACCGCCGCGCGCGAGGAATATGCCCGCATGGTCAGCGACCTGACGCTGCACGGGCTAAAAGGACTCTGATCACGGGAAAGAGACGCGCTCCGTACCGTTCTTAACATGCGCGTTTGCGCCCTCCGGGGCGCGAGGAGCAAGAAACTCCGGCTTGGTTTGATGCGCAACACGGTGTTTCTCGCTTTGAAAATTCGCTGTGCGGACGGGGCCGCCCTTCGATTTCCGCACCTGAATGGACGCTATGCGTGGTTTGCCACCTCAGCGAAAACCATGACGGGTGGAATGCCGACCTCGGCGGGGCGGGCGAACGCATCTCTGTCTCAATGCGTAAGTGAACTTTTGGTTAGGCCTTACGGGTGGTGCCAAGATAACCGAAATGAGGGATGGAGAATGTTGAACTCATTGTTCTGCGACTTAAGACCGTGGCGCCATCGAAGTCAGGCCGACAGATGCATTCAAAAGGTATTCGTTAGCAAACGATCAAAGAGAGCAGAGAATGACCCAGAAAATGCGTCGATGGCAGGTATGAAACGCTTCCAAGGCCCATCTTCTTTACTATCTGGCGACGAAAGCTTGGTCTTTTCAGTTCGTTCGAACGTCACCAAACATCATAAAGAATTATCTTGGCACCATGATCACTGTGAAAATTTGAGACCTGCCGAGTTTCATGAACCGATGCCGCGACTGCTGCAGGATTAACACCAACTGGAGAGGGAATCTCTGTGCCAATAGCTTTCATCGCACTGTACTTTGTACTGGGAAATAATTTTGACATTGCCTGCCAGAGCTGGTCAACCGCGGCTCCTGTTTCTCAGTCCTCAGAAACGTGATGAAGCCACTTCCCAAAGTGAAAAAGGCTTGGACGATATCCAAGCTCCAAAACGTCATTCCAACTGATCGAAGAAAACTTCGGCATGAGTATTTCAATTTCGGATAAAGAGTTATCATTTACGGGAATAGCGGGACTACTGATCTGCGACTCAGGTTCAAGTCGAAACGCTTTGCAACGTCAGATCGGGCAACCCGGTTATCCGAGTTCCACATCCATCAGCTTGTGAAGTTGCATTGTGCGGATCGTCGCTGCTGGGAATTCGGGGTTCTCGCGCAGATATTGCATCGAGAACAGGGGGTCCAACCGCCGCAGCGCCCTGAGCGTCTGGCGGGCGGCGGCATAGTCCTTGCGCCGAAGCCGCAGCGCATAGAGATGACGCAGCGGCGGCTGCGAGGTCGGCGCAAGCTCAGCGGCCCGTTGCGCCGCCTGTTCGGCGGCATCGAAGTCTTTGGCTGTCAGATTGGCCACGCACAGCCGCATCAGCGAGAAGACTTCGAGAGAACTGTTGGCCAGTTGCCGTTGTGCTCTGCTGGCGGCGATCAACGCTGCCTCGGCGGCCCCGCGCCGCAGTTCCAGCGCACCGAGGCTTGCATATGCATAGCCAATTCCCGGATTGCTGCGCAGCGCACTTTTTGCGTAGGACAGGGCCGTTTGCGGATCCTCGAATACCAGATCCTGAACATCGGCAAGAAAAGACAGCGCCAGCGCATTCCTGGAGTCGAGCGCCCGGCTTTGCCGGATCAGGTCGGTCACCTCGCCAATCAGATGATCGCGGTCCGTGTTGCGGGTTTCGAGCGCGAGGAAGGCAAGCGCCAGCGCCTTGAGCGCCGGGCGTGGGGCGTGTGGATCAATGTCGTTAGCGCGCCCCAATGTCCGGATGGCCTTGCGCAACCGGTCGGGATCGAAGCTGAAGACGTCCGCCAGCGCCTCGGCCGCCAGGACATTGGCTTGCTGGGCCGGTGACGCGACAAAACTGCGCGCGCCCATTGCCTCGCTCGCTTCGGTTGCCAAGGCTGCCGCGGTGTCCATCATGCTTTCGGTTTCGCGGCTGTCGATGAAGAGTTGGCGCGACCAGAACAGCCTTCCCGCCGGTTCCTCCGTCATGCGCGCGAGGACGGCAAACGCCTTGTTGATCCGGGTCACCCGGATTGCAAAGCGGGCACCGGGTGTCACGATCACGGGTGTCAACGTGCCGTCCAGGGCGCGCACATCAGCACGAAAGTGGCTTTTAACTGTCTGGGTTAGCTGGGTGCTGATCGCATCGGTCAGAAAGCGTTCCAGTTTGTCCGACTCCAACCCCAGGTCTTGATCGAGGAAGAACCTCGGGGGCTCCTGCGTCCAGGACAGGGGGCGTTCCGCCTCGGTAGCGTGGAGCCGTGCAGGCAGAGCCCTCGCAGGCAGTTCTACTTCTGCCATCTGAAGCAGGCTGGCGCGTTCCTGTCTCAGCCAGTCTTCGAAACCTTCTGAGAGAATGTCGATGCCTTCCAGGAAATCCCTTCCAGCTCGCAGGCGCTGCAAAACGCCTTGCTGGTCATCAAGGAGGTCGATTGTCACATCCTTCGAAGTCATCCAGATGTCGGTTCGGTTTGCGCACAGGATGTCTCTGGCATCGCCAAGCTGCCGACGGATGGATGAAAGCGCCTGCCGCAGACTGCCTGACGCCTGATCGGGGCCTCGGTCCGACCACAAGAGCGCTTCTAGCCAGCGCCGCCCGACGGTCATTCGGGGCGACAGCGCAAGGATGACCGGAATGACCCGGTTCCGACTGCCGACCGGGGTCAGGTTCCTGCCGTTCTCATCCGAGATGCGGGGAACGCCGATCGTTTCGATTCTGAGCTTCACCGTTGGCTGCACCGTTTGAGCCCGTTTGGCACCATCCCCGACAGGAAGCACGTCAAAGTTACCTTGCGTCAACATCTAAGTGTCGAATGGCCCAAGGCGCACCCGTCTTTGGCCCGCCGTCCGGGGCGAGGGAATGCGCCCGGCACCGATCACTTCGATCAGTTCCGTGTCGTAGCCGAGGATCTCTGGCACGTGCCTGTTGAGCTCCGAGCTTCGCGCGATCAGCCACAGGGTCTCGCTTGCCGTGGTCTGGGCCGTGCCGTCGTTGATCGCACAGATCAGGCGGCGGCTGGCCTGGGAGGCTGCAAAGCTGGTTCCACGCATCACCACCTGCGAGCCATCGGTCGATCCGGCCGACAGGATGCCGCCATGGGCCGGGCCGTCGTCCGTCGGGAAGGCGGCCGTGGGCGCGCGCTTGGTTTTCGTGCCCTGGGGGCGCGGGAGCGTCGTGCCTGCATCCTTCCCGTCCCGCCGCCCCCGACCGGTGGAGGAGTAGAAGGACGGCCTGCCATCGCTGGCCCGGTATCCACCAACCCGCGCGGCCCCCTTGTGCGCTGCCGAGGCGTTCATGGTGCCGTGCCTGCGCACGGGGGTAACAGCGAGGATATCGTTGTTGATGTAGACGCCGTCCGCATTTCTGGGGTAGCTGTAGCTTTCGAGCGGGCGCCCGTCGCTGTCATTGGTGACGTAACCCGGATCGTCGAAGTAGCTGCGCAGGTTGATGACCCTGTTTGGCGTCAGGCCCTGGTCGGTCTGTATAGACAGGGTGACGAAGTGGCCTTCCCGGCGACGCGTCTGCAAGGAAATCCGCCAGACGCCGCTGTCGGCGACCGACGGGTCGCCATCAAGCCGGTAGGTTGGGGCCACGCAGAGGATATAGCGGAACCGGTTGCGTTCGGTGCGACGTATCTTGCCTTCCCTCACATGGTCTTCGGGGACGGCCCAGGCCACATAGAGGTGGGCAACCGTCACACCGTCACGTTGCAGGGCGCAGAATTGCGTTTCGCCTTTCGTGAGCTTCGGTGGTTGCGGGGTCGGGACCGTCGCGCCGGGCGCGTTGAACGAAAGGCGGATTGCGGGCGTCAGTTCGTCCTTTTGCCGATCTACCTGTTCAAACCAGACTTCGGTGAAGTTCGAGGACTGGTCCTGCGGCAAGACGCGCCAGTTGAGCGCTTTGGGCTGTCCCCGCATCGGTTCGAGAAAGGCGTTGCAGCGGGCAAGGTTGTCGTTGCCCGTCGGCATGACGATGCCGATCCGCGCCTTCCTCTGTTTTTTCACGCGGATGTCTTGAAACTGGTCGAGCGCGGCGGCGAAGCGGTCGTGGATGTCCTTGTACCCCGCGTGTTTGCCGAACGACAGGTTGATCACGATGGGAAAGCCGCCTTCGGGCACGTCCGCCCCTGCGTCCTTCATCTTTTTCCAGATGCCGTCCGCCACATCCGCCACGTGCTGGATCGCGTGCAGCATGTAGCTGTCCAGATAGGTCCCCGAGGCGCCGAAAACCGCACTGGACGGGGCGTTGACGGCGATAATGCGGACCCGTTCATCGAAGTTGTCAGTGGCGCCGGGGTCAGCGCCCGCCACCATGTCGAGCACATGCGCCCCGTGAGAGGCGCGCTGCGCCAGCGAGGTCTGGCGGCTGACCTGCGACAGGTTCAGCGCGCCCAGCCGCTTGTGAAACGCCTCTTCGTCCAGCCGCCCCTTGAACGTGCCGCCGCTGAAGTCCTGCAAGTGTTCGTTGATCTCGTGTTCATAGAACGCGCAGCCGAAGGGGACGTCGGGGAACCGCGCCGGATTGAGACTCCAGTTGCCGATCATCTGCCAGGCGGACAGGATGCGCGTCTTGCCATCGGCGAAGCGCAGCCGCCGGTGGCCCAGCGGCATGCCGACGTCGATGACCCCGGCGATGATGGTCTTGGGGTCGATCACAGTCGACAGCGTGCCGTCCTCGCCCGACGGCAGGTTCGCTTGCTCGGGTTGCTTGACGCCGACATCGCCGTCCGGGTTCAGGGCGAGCGTGGGCACCACGATCTGATCGAGGTGCTTGAAGTGATACCAGGTATCGTCTGGTAGGAAACGCTGCGGGATGAACTTCAGAACATTGTCACCGTCCCGCAGATCGCTTTCATCCTCGCGCTTGATCTGGTCTTCGCCGGGGCCGACCGTTGCCCAGTGAATGTAGGGGTCGATATCGTCTTTGGGCTTGTCCCAATTTGTCCATGTGTATGTCATTGCAATCCCTCCAGGCCCGTCAGGCCCATTCGTCCACGGCATCGGCCCAGAGCGCCGCAAAGAGCTTGATGCGGGGGTTTTCTACCTCATCGGAGGCAGGGGTCGGATGCAGGCTGGCCTTGATCCAGACGAGGTCGAAGTCCCGCTCGGGGGCAAAGTCCGATGTCGCTGCCGCGTCAGGTTCAAATTCCAGGGCCCCCGGCGTCAGCGCCGTGCCGTGCCCTGCCGCGGCCATGTCGCAGATCGCTTCGCCCAAGGCAGCGCCAAGGCATGCGCCTGCCGCTGAATCCACCGGGAAGTGGACACCGGCAACCGTGCGGTTGACCGCGATGCGATGGGCGATGCGGAAGACCATGGGCAGGTCGGGTTCTGTCATCGCCTGGCCGAGTTTCTGCCCCGTCATCAGCCTGTGCAGCACGGTCGCCAGCGCAAAGGCTTCGGTTGCGTGGCCGGATGGATAGCTGGAATGGTCAGGCGTCGGGATGATGGGCTGGACCTGGGCCGCGTATTCCGAAGGCCGGGGCATCCAGGTGTGGTGCTTGGCCTGCATCGAAAGGCTGATCACCACCGAATGAACGGCTGACAGGACGTGCAGCGTTGCTTCGCGGCGGTTCAGGTTCATGTGATGCGCGGCCTCGAAGAACGAGATGATGTCGTCCATTTGGCGGTAGATTTCCGGGATCCGGTCCGCCCGCAGGTCCGAGTAGCCGCGCAGCAACTGCATCTGCGGGCGCAGACCGTTGCCCGCAGCGTAGGTCGGGATCTTCAGCGTGGCGACCGGTTCTCCGCACAGCTCGACCCTGGCCCCGTTACCGCCGTCTGCCTCGACCCTGAAGTTCGACAAGAGCTCGCCCGTCAGGATTTGCTGGCGCCGCAGGTCGGAGAGGTATTTCAAGTCATCGCCGACGCCGTTGCAATTCGGCGCGTTCAGGTCGGTGCCTTCCACATCCCAGAAGCCGGTGATAGCGTCCTGCTGAACCATCAAAGCCGAGGAAACAAGCGGCGACGTGCCGCCGCCTGCGTGAGTGCCGCCGTGGGTCCCCCCGTGTGTTCCACCATGAGTGCCGCCGTGTGTTCCGCCATGAGTGCCACCATGGGTTCCACCGTGGGTGCCGCCAATCAATGCCATTTGTCTCTCCTTCCTCTTCGGCGCGCCGTCGCGCGGCGCGCATTTCTTTTTCAACTTGCACGTGCGACATGGCCACCCTGCACCGGGCATGACATCGATGTTCCATCCTATCGCAATTCTTCCGCAATTCCCGCGTGAATCGGGCCAGGAATGCCCCGGGTATCCTGCGCGGGGTGCCAAACCTATGTTTGAAAAGTATTTTTTGAATTGACCAGACAGAGGGCTGAACGCGAACAGCCGCCGTGGTGATTCCGAATTCACCGCACGATACCGCGGAATTTCTTCAGCCTTTGCGTGAAGTGGCCAGTCTTAGGGGTGTGACATGTCCAACAGAGGAGAGTTTTGATATGTACTGTCAGCCCGACCACGGAGGCCCCGCCGGCCCTTACGGAAACATCTACCGTTCAACAATGTCCGCGTGCCGGTCCTTCGACTATTTCTTTCCCGATGCACCTGTTCAGGTCGCCGATCCCGCGAGAGTGAAGGCGCTTGATGCGCTGGGGTTGGCCATGGTCAAACGGGATCCTGTCGCTGGTGCGAATTCGGCCCTTGCGCCGGTCCTGACTTACTTCGGCCAGTTCATCGACCACGACATCACGGCCGGAACCGACCGCGACGGCGCGAACGAGATGATCGACGCGCCTGATCTGGCCCCGCGTTCGCGCGAAGCGGTGCGCACCGAAAAGCAGAATATGCGGTCGGGTCGGTTGGACCTCGACAGCCTTTACGGGGGGCTGCCCGACGGTGTTCCGCAGAACCCGGCCGACAAGGCTTTTCTGGACAAGCTGGTTTCAGCCATGCGGTCAAAGACCTTTCGAGGTCAGATGCGGATCGACGTCTATTCCGAAGACACTCCCGACTCTGCGGTTCCTTTTCCGACAACTGACCGGGCTGGGGATCTGCTGCGTCTGGGGGCGTTGGAGCGGGACAAGTTGGTCACAGAAGACGAGATCCTGGGCCTGTCCGACGGCATGAGGAAGATGTTCACCCGCAAGGATGGCAAAACCCTCAATCCCACGCGGGCGATCATCGGTGATGCCCGCAACGACGAAAACCTGATCATCGCCCAGTTTCATCTGGTGTTCCTGCGCTTGCACAACCGGCTGGTCCAGAACCGGCCCGGGCATGTCAAAGCGTCGAAAGCCTTCGACTGGGCGCGGGATCGCACGCGCTGGATCTACCAATGGCTGGTGGTCAACGAATACCTGCGCAAGATCTGCCAGGAAGACATTCTGGACGACATTCTGGCCGCCGGTCCCGGGCTTTACCAGAACTTCCTGGCCAACAGCGGATGCACCGATGGCAAGCTGCCCTTGCCGATCGAGTTTTCCGCCGCCGCGTTTCGTTTCGGCCATTCGATGGTGCGTGACGCCTATGACTGGAACACGTTCTTCGGGACCAAAACGACCCATGATCCAACCCTGCCTGAGGCGGGTTCTCAGTTGCTTTTCGCCTTCACCGGCGGCGGCGAGATGAACGGCTTCCCGGTCGATCGTCTGCCCGGCAACTGGGGGGCGGACTGGCAACGGCTGATCTTTGCCGGGGCCGGGGCGACGCCGACCGAGTTCGCCCGCAAGATCGACACGCATCTGGCGCTGGAGCTGGGCGCGCTGCCCGGCGGCACCGCGGGCACGATCATGGCGCACCTGGCGCGGCGCAATCTGCGGCGTGGGCATATGCTGAACCTGCCGTCGGCACAGGACTGCGCGGGCGAACTGGGCCTGGTCCCGCTCGGCACCGCCGAACTGGGCGAAGGCGAGATCGCGCAGGTCCTGTCGCAAGGCGGGCTGAGCGAGGCGACGCCGTTGTGGTACTACGTCCTGCGCGAGGCGGAGGTACGCAACAGCGGAGAGGCGCTCGGCCCGTTGGGCACGAACCTCGTCGCCCAGACCCTGCTGGGGTTGGTGCAGTCCGATCCGGGGTCGTACTGGCACCAGACCGGAACCGGCGGCGCACGCTGGACTCCAGCGGACCTCGTGGCGGACGGCTTGCCCGACCTGTCCTCGATCGAAGCGGTGATGCGATTCGGCGGACATCTTAGGTGAACGGCAAACGGCGGCCCCTTATCCGGGCCGCCGTTAATTCGCGCGGGGTTGGACACCTAGTTTGATTGCGCTGCAGCAATCTGAGCGTCGATCAGGGCCTGCTGGGCCTCAAGCAGCGCCTTCTGTTGTTCGAGAACGCCCTTCTGAGCCCTCAGTCGCGCGCTGCGGCCGCTCAGCGCGTTGACCGGTGCCGCAATGATGGCCGAGATCACATCGAGCGGGATCGACAGGCAGGCCGCGACCTCGCTGGGTTTCTCGACATCGAACTTTGAGATCATCCCGGCTTTGAAAGTCAACGTCGCGATCGATCTGACGCAGGGGCGGCGGTCGATCCGGATCCCCATCACATGGCGGGGGTGCGCAACGGTCGCAATGTGTTCGAACTTGGCTTTGTCGTCCTTGATCGTGATCGTCACCGGCACCAGAAGCGGCACGCAGACCGCCGCCGCCGCGGGGCAGGGGGTGGTCGGCCCTTCGAGAACGGAGGCATCGTAGGAGGTGCTGAGGGTCATCCCGTTGCCAAGTGATTTGCCCGAACCGCGATATTCGCTGGCGAAAGGATTGATCATGATGCTGAACGCATCAGTGCTTGCATCGCGCAAAGAAATCTCGGCGTCTTCGCCCGACAGGATCGCCGTCACCCGTGAGGTCGCCGCTTTCACGATCTCGTCGGATTGTTCGTCAGTATCGACCTTGACGGAGGCCAGCAGTCCGTCCGCGGTCGTTTCGATCGTGTATAGATCGTTGCTGAAGGCGGAATAGCCGGCCCGGGCCACAAATGCGCGCGACAGGTCAGGTCTATTTTCAACGACGATTGTCGCGTCAAGCAATTTTGCGCGCTCGAATGTGACGCGCAGGAACGATTTGGGCAGGTAATAGGGCATCCCGCTGGCCAGGTTGCCCGGTGACAACGCCGCGCTGTTCAGCGGGGCTTGCTGCGCGCACCCGACTGCAAGAAAAAGGGCACCGCAAAGTGCCGCGGCATGAATATGCTTCATGGTCGTTTCCTTTTTCGGTTGGGGTGCAGCCGGGGCCGATGCCGCCCCGGCTGCAGTTCTGTCACGCAGACGTACGGACACGGCGCTTGCGCGCGCGCGCGGGATTGGTCACGGCCAGCGTAGCGGCCGGTCCGACCGCATTGTACTGTCCGCCGATGGCCTCGTACCTGGTCTTGTTGCCGGCCTCATCCGTGCCGACGATCACCCGAAGGCCGTCCACGATTTCATCCAGAACCTGCACGCTCGCCGACGGCGACAGGAAGCCTCCATCGGCGGGCACGCCCTCCCGGCGCAGGACGATGTCAAGAAACCCGTCGCTCTGGTTGACGAAAATCAGGTCAAGGTCTTCCTTGCTGCCCGGTGCGTCCCCTTCATGCAGCCAGACAGAGGTGAACTTGCCGCCGACGTATGCGCCAAAAGTCTGGCCGAAGTCGTTCGTCAGATCCTGCAGGATCCGCAGAACATCGTCGCTCCGCTCAAACGGCCGGACCTGGTCACCCCATTCGGCGAAGGTGCGCAGAAACTTGATTGAGTTTGCCATTGTCTTGTTCCTCCAAAATGATGTGTGCCGTGTGATCCGGCACAAATTGGAGTAGGGGACACTCGTGAATGGCCCGTGCGTCCACCGCAAATGACAAGGGAAAAACGCGTGACTGTCCCCGCCATGCTGTTCAGCGTCACATTATTTAAAGTCCGAGGCTTTCGGCCAGCACGGCCAAGGCCCGTGCGGTTTCGAGGCTGTTGCCGATACGCTTTGCCAGATCGAGGCTGTTGTGTGCGTAGCGGCAATCACGGAGGCCGTCATCGGCCGATTTGGGCCGTCTTCGCTATGGTCGATGACAGCAACGCGCGGTTCGCACCCGTTCATGCGAAGCGCAGCATCCGTCACGCTGGGCTCTACTCCGCCATTCGCTATCCAGTCGTAGTGTATCCGGGTCCGCTCTCGTCGGGATAGTCAAAGACATAGAGGACGTAAGCGTCCGGCGCGCGTGGCGCCACCATCCTCGCAGAACCGAGGGGGCGTTAGGGGGGACCGGCTCGTCGGTCGGCCCGATAGTGCCATACCGGGGCGCCCCGGCGGCAATTCACGGGTGTTTCAGGCCCAGGCTGTCCAGCAGGTTGGCGGCTTCGGCCTCCCAGCGGGAGCGCATCTCGGCGTTCCCGGGACTGCGTTTGATATCCGGCCCGTATGATGCTCAATTTGCGCTTGCCCTGTGATGCCCACAGCGGCAGGCGCAATTGCCATTCAGAGGTGGGTCACATGTTATCGAACCGAGAGCTTCTGCAGAAACTCCTCAAGGGCATCGAAACCGGTGATCCGGCGGCTGCGGCTGTTGTCAACGAAGAGAAATACATCCAGCACTACCCTCAGACCCACGAGGGCAGCGAAGGATTGGCCGTTCTGTTCGCCCGCCTTGCCAAAACCAACCCGCGTGTCCGGTTCGTGCGCGTGTTCGAAGATGGTGATTTTGCCTTTGCCCATAACGAGTATGATTTCGCCAGCCTTCGGGTCGCGTTCGAGGTGTTCCGCTTCGAGAACGGCAGGGCGGTCGAGCATTGGGACAACATTCAGCCCATGTTGGGGCCAAATCCCTCGGGTCGCGGAATGCTGGATGGTGTGACGCAGATAACCGATCTGGAAAGGACAGAGGCGAACCGGGCGTTGGTGCGGGATTTTGCCCAACGGGTTCTTGTCGGTCGGCAGCTCGATTTTCTGGGGTCTTGTGTCGATGACGGGTTGATCCAGCATGACCCCGAGATTGCGGACGGGCGCGCCGCCTATCGCGCGGCGCTGGAGGCCGTAACGAATGGTCAGCCGCGCCTCCACTACACAAGGCTTCATCGGGTGTTGGCAGAGGGCAACTTTGTCCTGTGCATGTGCGAAGGAGAGCGCGACGGGGTCCATTCCAGTTTCTACGATCTCTTTCGCGTGGAAAATGACACGATCATCGAACACTGGAACACGATCGAGGCGATTGCGCCGCGAAATGAGTGGAAGAACGAGAACGGAAAGTTCTAGAGCTTGCCCCGATCCGGTCGGACGGAAACCGGGCGGGGTGGTAGGTATGGCCTGAGCCGGGGCGTGACCGTAAAGCCGTGCCTCACGGGGAGGTTTCGACAAGACCGAAGATCTCGACCGTGTCCACCAGTCCGCGAACCTCATGCCGACCGTGCGAGGCAAACAGGTCCGGGGCGTGCTGCGCCACCGAAGCCGTGGCAAGAACCGGGGCGCCGATGGTCTTGGTCAGCCCCTCAACGCGGCTTGCGACATTCACTGCTCCGCCAAGCACGGTGAAGTCAAGCCTGCCCTGGCTGCCGATATTGCCATAGCTGACCTGGCCTGCATTCAGGCCGATACCGATATCCAGCCTCGTCTTGCCCTGGGCGGCACGGTGTTCATTCAACGTGGCGAGGCCGGCAAGGACAGCTTGCGCCGCCAGGGCGGATTGCCGGCACCGCGCGGCCTTGTCCGCGCGGCCAGAGATCGGGAAGACCGACAGAACACCGTCGCCCATAAACTTGAGCACATCACCGCCGTTGCCTTCGACCGATTGCACGACCACTTCGAAATAGCCGTCCAGCGCGTCGAAAACCTCTTGCTCGCTTTGGGTGTCGGAAAAGGCCGTGAACCCGCGAAGATCGGAAAACATGATGACCGCCTCAAGCGTGCTGCGCTCGCTGCGCTTGATGGCGCCGTTCCAGACCGCGCTGGAGGGGCCATCGCCCAGATACGTGCGCAAAAGGCTTTGTGTCGACTTGCGCATGGTGATCGGCTCCATCGCCGAGGACAGCCCCGGCTTTATGGCTTCGATCAGGGCCAGATGTTTCGGCGAAAACCCATCCTCGGCCCGCGTCGCAAAGGTGCAGCCGTGTTGCGACCCGTCTCCATAGTCAAGCAAGGTCGCATAATAGTCGGTGCCGCCCTCGGCCGCGAACTCCAGATACGAGGCATGGTCTCGTGCCGGGTCCAGACCGCGCAGGCTTTTGTGCAGAGGGCGCTGATTTTCAAGGATGTATTCAAAGGCGCTGCCGATATAGCCGTCGGTCAGCATTCGCGCGTGAGTCACGTCATAGACTTCGGTGCCGTCCGGCGTCCAGACCACGCCCCAGGCGATCAGCAGCGGGTTGGCAAAGCGTTGGCCGATGTTGACGCGCCAGAGCGGGACGCCGGCATCGACCAGGCTCGCGCAGAGATGTGAGACGATCCCGACCGGATCCCCCGAACGACGCCCGGTCGTCATCATCCAGTTGTTAAGTGCGGCGGCCGCTTCCATACCCTCTGACTATCGCAAGGTGAGATTGATGCAAAGTCTCGCCGACTTGGCACCTCATCAAGCGGAAACAGCAAAAGCGTGCCCGGGAAGGTTTTGGCGACACTCTTCAGGCGCTCAAATCTGCGGGCTTGAGCTGGCCGATGCCAGACGGCACGGTGCAGTCCGAAGCTTGACCTATCACAATCACGGAGAAACCAGCAGGCCACAAACCTGTCGGGCCTCAGCCGGGTTGCTCTTGTGGGGCCGAGCGGGGCGCCCGGGGCGCCCCGGCGGGTGTTCAGGGGCGTTTCAGGCCCAGGCTGTCCAGCAGGTTGGCGGCCTCGGCCTCCCAGCGGGTGCGCATCTCGGCATTGCCGGTGCGGCGCAGGCCCATGGCGCGCAGCGCCTCGGTCCGACCCGCGCTGCCGGTGCCAAAGCTGGCCGCGACGCGCGGCCACCAATAGGCCGCCGAGGCTTGCAGTGCTTCGACCTCGCCGTCTTCGACCAGCTTTGCCGCGCCTTCCAGCGCCAGTTCGCCATGGCGGGTCTCGATCGGGGCAATGGCGCGGAATGCTTCGGCCAGCGGCTGATACGAGATCATGGTAAAATCGGCCAGTTGCACCACCACGGCGCGTGCCATCAGCAGGTTCATCATCACCGCGTCGGCCCAGCCCTCGATCGGGTAGTTGAACACCGCCAGCCGCATGTCCCGCTCGGTCCGGGCGGCGCCGATATCGGCGTCCCGCTCCAGCCGCGCGGTCCAGGGGTGATGGGTGGCATAGCGCTGGGTATCCGCCCCGAACTCGCCCATGATCCGCAGCACGCGGTCGGCATTGTCGGTCTTTTCCAGCACGATCTTGGCGGCGGCGATGCGCTCCTTGATGCCCGGTCCCTGGTTGATGATTTCCGCAAACCCCGCCGCACCGGCCAGTTCGCTGTCCACGAAAGTGGCCATCAGCTTCATCAGCTCGGCGCGATAGCGCGCCGGTACGTTGGTTGGATTGGTCAGCATCCCGCCAGCGGCGAGGTAGCTGTCGATCGTCATGTCTTCGGCCATGTCACTCTCCTCACTGGTCGTAGTCGACAACAACGGTGTCGGTCAGCGGATAGGCCTGACAGCTGAGCACATAGCCCTTCTCGACCTCGTAATCCTCAAGCGCGTGGTTGGCGACCATCTCGACCTCACCTTCCAGCACCCTACAGCGACATGTTGAACAAACTCCTGCCTTGCAGGCAAAAGGCGCGTCCAGGCTGTTTTGCAGGGCTGCATCCAGGATCGACAGGTCCTTGGGCATGTCAAAGCTCTGGGTGGCGCCGTCCAGCGTGATGGCGGCGCGGGTCTGGTTGGCCCCCTTGGCAGCTTCGCTCGAAACCGCCTTGCGCTTGGCCCGGCCGGGCTGGGCGCTGGCGAACAGTTCGAACTTGATCTGCGCATCGCTCAGCCCGTGTGCGCGAAGTGCTGCGGCAATGCCCAGCATCATCGGCTCAGGCCCGCAGATAAAGGCGGTGTCGACATGCTGGATGTCGATCCAGTGTTCGAACAGCTGGCCGCATTTCTCTTCGGTCACCAGACCGGTGAACAGTTCGATCTCCTGCGCATCCGTCTCCAGGATATGCAGCACGTTGAACCGGCCCATGTAGAGGTTCTTCAGATCCTCCAGCTCTTCGCGGAACATGATCGTGTTCACGCCTTTGTTGGCGTAGACCAGCGTGAACTGCGACCGGGGCTCGCGCGCCAGCGTGGTCTTGATGATCGACAGCACCGGGGTGATGCCCGAACCGCCGGCAAAGCCCAGATACTGTTTCTCGGCGCCGGGATCGAGCGGGGTGTGGAACCCTCCCATCGGCGGCATGGCCTGAACCGTATCGCCCACCTTCAGCTCTTCGTTGGCCCAGGTCGAGAAGGCGCCGCCATCGACGCGCTTGATCCCGATCTGCAGCACGCCGTCATCCTTGCCCGAACAGATCGAGTAGGAACGGCGCAGCTCTTCGCCCTCGAACGCGCGGCGGAAGGTCAGGTATTGGCCTTGGGTGAAATCGAACTCGCTGGCCGCGCCATTGGCGGGTTTCAGCGTGACCACGACAGCGTCGCGGATCGTCTTGTGGATGTCGGTGACTTCCAGATCGTGAAAGCGTGCCATCCGGTCCTCCTCAGATACATTTGAAATAGTCGAAGGGTTCCAGGCAGTCGGTACAGCGCCAATGGGCCTTGCACGGGGTCGAGCCGAACTGGCTCACCTTTTCGACCGCCTTGCTGCCGCAGCGCGGACAGCGTTCGGGGCCGCCGGCAGGGCGGGGCGGGGCGATGCCGTATTCCTCCAGCTTCACCTTGCCCTTCTCGCTCAGCCAGTCAGTGGTCCAGGCGGGCGATATCTGGGTCTTGATCCGGATATCCTTGACCCCCCGGTTGCGCAGTGCGGTCTCGATATCCATCGAGATGATCGCGGTCGCGGGGCAGCCCGAATAGGTGGGGGTGACGGTCACCGTCAGTGTTTCCCCCTCCCAGGCGACATCGCGCACGATGCCCAGATCGACGACCGAGATCACCGGGATCTCGGGGTCTGGAACGGTATCGAGCCAGTCCCAGACCTGCTGTTGCGACGGCTGGTCCATGGTCTTACCAGCGCGCGCCGGGATAGGCGCGTTGCAGCCATTGCATGCTGGTCAACAGATGGCCCAGATGCTCGGTATGCATGCGCCCGTCGCGGCCGCCCTTGTGGGCGAAACCCGATTTCGGGATGCTCAGCGTGGCGGCCTTCATCACCTCGGTCAGGATCGCGTCGTAATCGGCGCGCAGGCTGGCCGGATCGGGGGCGATACCCGCCGCGACCATCTCGGCATCGACCGCGTCGCCTTCGAACAGCTCGCCCACATAGGGCCAGAGGTAATCCAGTGCCTCTTGCATGCGCGCATGGCTTTCCTCGGTGCCATCCCCCAGACCGATCACCGTGTCACGCGAGCGCTCGACGTGATAGGTGACCTCTTTCATCGCCTTCTCGGCGATGGCGGCGACACGTTCGTCCGCAGAGCCCTTGAGCCGCTCAAGCATCAGCTTGTGCCAGCTGTCGAACAGGAACTGGCGCATCAGGGTACGGCCGAAATCGCCGTTGGGCACCTCGACCAGCAGCGCGTTGCGGAAATCCCAGGCGTCGCGCAGAAAAGCCAGGTCATCGGCGCTCTTGCCTTCGCCCTGTACCTCGCTGGCAAGGGCCAGCCACATCTGCGTCTGGCCGATCAGGTCCAGCGCCGTGTTGGCCAGCGCGATATCCTCTTCCAGCACTGGCGCGTGACCGCACCACTCGCTGACCCGGTGGCCCAGGATCAGGGTATTGTCCCCCATCCGCAGCAGGAATTGCAGGAAAGCTTGGTCGCGGGTCATTACATCGCCCCCACTTCTTCGGGAATGTCGAAGAAGGTCGGGTGACGATAGACCTTGCTTTCGCTGGGCTCATACAGCGGACCCTTGTCACTGGGCGAGCTGGCGGCGACATGCTGTGCCTCGACCACCCAGATGCTGACACCTTCGTTGCGGCGGGTATAGACGTCGCGGGCGTTCTTGATCGCCATTGCCGCGTCGGGGGCGTGCAGGCTGCCGACATGGCGGTGGCTCATGCCGTGCTGACCGCGGATAAAGATTTCCCACAGGGGCCATTCGTTTTTCATCAGTCGATCTCCTCCTGACTGGGCGCGGGGCAAGAACCCGGTGGCATTACCCCGGAGCCGCGCGCTGCGATGCTTTGCGTTTTGTCTTCGGTCTTACTCGGCCGCCATGCGGGCGGCCGCTTTCTTGCGGGAATGGGCCAGCAGTCCGTCGCGCACCCATTGGCCGTCGTCCCAGGCCTTGCGGCGGGCCGCCAGGCGGTCGGTGTTGCAGGGGCCGTTGCCCTTGATCACGTTGAAAAATTCCGACCAGTCCGGATCCGAGAAATCGTAATGGCCGCGCGCCTCGTTCCAGGTGATGTTCGGATCCGGCAGCTCAAGGCCCAGATACAGGATCTGCGGCACCGTCTGGTCCACGAACTGCTGGCGCAGCTCGTCATTGGTCTTGACCTTGATCTTCCAGGCCATCGACTGTTCCGAATGGATCGAGTCCTTGTCCGAGGGGCCAAACATCATCAGTGCCGGGAACCACAGCCGGTTGACCGCGTCCTGTGCCATCTTCTTCTGCTCGGGCGTGCCGAAGGCCATCGCCATGATCGCGTGATAGCCCTGACGCGCGTGAAAGCTCTCTTCCTTGCAGATGCGGATCATCGCGCGGCTGTAGGGCCCGTAAGAGGTCCGCTGCAACGCCACCTGGTTGATGATCGCGGCGCCGTCGACCAGCCAGCCCACCGCGCCGATATCGGCCCAGTTCAGGGTGGGATAGTTGAAGATCGAGGAGTATTTCATCCGGCCTTCGTGCAGCAGGTTGATCAGGTCGTCCCGGCTCTCGCCCAGGGTCTCGGCGGCGGAGTAGAGGTAGAGGCCATGGCCCGCCTCGTCCTGCACCTTGGCCAAGAGGATCGCCTTGCGCTCCAGCGTCGGCGCGCGGGTGATCCAGTTGCCTTCGGGCAGCTGGCCCACGACCTCGGAATGGGCGTGCTGGCCGATCTGGCGGATCAGGGTGCGGCGGTAATCGTCCGGCATCCAGTCCTTGGGCTCGATCTTGATGTCATTGTCGATCTTGTCCTGGAACGCGCGTTCCTCGTCGGACATGTCCTCGCGGGATTTCACACCATCGCTGGCGGTCTTGATCATCTGCGCATACATTCGGGCTCTCCTCCCTTACACACGTTCCAGGATCAGGGCGGCGCCCTGTCCAACTCCGACGCACATGGTGCAGAGCGCATAGCGCCCGCCGGTGCGTTTCAACTGATAGGCGGCGGTCATTACCAGACGCGCACCCGACATTCCCAGCGGGTGGCCGATGGCGATGGCGCCGCCGTTGGGGTTCACATGCGGCGCATCATCGGCAACCCCCAGCGCCCGCAGAGTCGCCAGACCCTGCGAAGCGAAGGCCTCGTTCAATTCTATCACATCCATCTGCCCGATGGTGAGCCCCGCGCGCGCCAGAACCTTGCGGCTGGCGGGAACCGGGCCGATGCCCATCACCCGCGGCTCGACACCGGCGACCGACATGCCCACCACGCGCGCGATCGGGGTAAGGCCGTTTTTGACAGCAGCAGCCTCGCTCGCCATCAGGATCGCGGCGGCACCGTCATTGACGCCCGAGGCATTGCCAGCGGTCACGCTCTTGTCGGGGCCGTTCACGCCCTTGAGCTTGCCCAACTGCTCGGCAGTGGTGCCGGGGCGGGGGTGTTCGTCGGTATCTACAACGATCGCATCGCCCTTGCGCTGCGGGATGGTCACGGGGGTGATTTCGTCGCCAAAGACGCCGGCGGCGTGGGCGGCGGCCCAGCGGGCCTGGCTGCGGGCGGCAAATGCGTCCTGATCGGCGCGCGAGATATCGTAATCCTCGGCCACGTTATCGGCGGTCTGCGGCATCGAGTCGGTGCCGTACATCTCGTGCATCTTCTTGTTGACGAAGCGCCAGCCGATGGTGGTGTCATAGACCGCATTGGCGCGGGTAAAGGCGCTGGTGGCCTTGGGCATCACGAAGGGCGCCCGGCTCATGCTTTCGACACCGCCTGCGATGGCCATGTCATAATCGCCGGCCTTGATGGCGCGTGCGGCCATGCCGACCGCATCCATGCCGCTGGCGCAGAGCCGGTTCACCGTGGTGCCGGGCACGTCGACCGGAAGCCCGGCCAGCAGCGCGGCCATGCGGGCGACGTTGCGGTTGCTTTCACCGGCCTGATTGGCATCGCCATAGATCACATCGTCAAGGCTGGCCCAGTCCACCTGCGGGTTGCGCGCGACCAGGGCGGCCAGCGGCACCGCGGCCAGATCGTCGGTGCGCACCTGGCTCAGGGCGCCACCATAGCGTCCGATCGGGGTGCGCTGTGCATCGCAGATGAAGGCGTCCATAAGTATTTCTCTCCGTCTCCTGCATCACCATTAGGTGACCGATTGGTCGGGTAATACGCGGGAAAATGATTCGCGGCAAGTTAAATGTAACAGATGGTGATCATGATTATAATTTCGGTAACATATAAGGGGGTGCAAACCCGGGCCGCGGACGGCGCCAGAAAATTCGACGAATTTTCTGGGCAAATTTTCTGCGAAAATTTGGACGCGTTGCCTGTTGCTCAGACGCGGTCGCTCAGCACGCGCCGGATGATATCCGCGCGCCGCAAGCCGCGTTCGGCCAGCTCCGCGTCGCTCAGGGCGGAGAGCGCATTGATTTGGCGGATCTTGGCGTTTGCCTCGCCGACGCGGACCAGTGCGTCGAAAATGCCCGCCAGAATGTCCGCCAATGCATGGGGCAGGGTGACAAGCGAGCGGAAGTGAAGGGTCGATTGGGCCATGACGCAATCCCGATATCTGGGCAAACTGAACTGGTCGGCTCTATAAGCCAGCCAGCCCCGAGAAACCATGTCACGGAGTTCATAGCCGCTGTGCGGCAGATGCAAATCTGCGCCGGAAACCCTTCTTTTGCGGGCGATACGCTCAGGCCTTGAAGGCCTCGTCCACCGGCACCTGCATCCCGGTCACCATGCCGTTGGTCTGCATCGCCATGCCAATCACGGCCAGCAACTCGCCATATTGCGCCTGCGTCATGCCCTTGGCCCGCGCCGCCGCCGTATGGGAATGCACGCAATAGGCGCAGCCATTGGCGGTCGAGACGGCGACATAGATCAACTCCTTGACCAGCGGGTCAAGCGTGCCGGGCCCCATCACCACCTTGAGTCGCTCCCACGTCGCCTGCAGCAGGGCCGGGTCATGTGCCAGGGCCCGCCAGAAATTGTTGACGTAATCGGTGCCGCGGGTGGCGCGGATGTCGTCGAAGACGGCCAGCGCCTGGGCGCTGGCCTCCTCGTCACTCAGCAGAGGGACAGTTGCCATGGATCAGACCATGGCAAAGATGCGGGCAGGCCCGCCCGAGCCGCCGCGATGATTGGGTGCGCCCACAATCAGGGTGGCGCCGCTGGCGGGTACCTTGTCGAGATTGGCCAGGTTCTCGATGCCATAGCGGTTGGTCGGCAACCAGGCGTAGTGGGTGGCGAAATCGGCTGAGGGACCGTGATCGAGCGACAGCGTATCCACCGCCATCGCCACCGCGCCGGTCTCCTCGATCAGCATCTGCGCTGCCTCGACATGGAAGCCGGGGAAATGCATCTTGCCTTCGCTATCGGCGTTGCGATAGCCGGCGCCGCCGGTCTTGCCAGCCCAACCCGAATGCATCGCCACGCAGGCCCCATCCGGGATCGGGCCATGGGCGCTGATCCAGGCCTTGAGGTCATCGGGCGTGACTTGCGCATCGGCGTCTGCCGCCGCCTTTTCATGGATATGCACGACGCAGAGCGGGCAGACCAGGTTGCCAACGGGGATTTCGTCCACCGACTGGCCATCCGCCGAGAAATGCAGCGGCGCGTCCACATGGGTGCCGGTATGTTCGTTCAGCGTAAGCGTGAACAGGTTGAACCCGTGTTCCTTGAAATTGAAGTTCTGCACCGCCTCGATCCCGGGCGCCCCGAAATAGGTGGGGAAATCGGCGTCATAGACATGGGTCATGTCCCGCACTTCGCCAATGCCGGCGGCCATGGCGGGGGGCGCCGCCACAGAGCCAAGCGCCGCCCCGGCGGCGACCACCGCCCCGGTGCGGAACAGATCCCGGCGGCTGAGCATCCGGTCCTTCACGGCATTCATTACGCAAATATCACACATATGTCGTCTCCCTGTCTGGTGGTGATCCGGCGTCTGCTGCGCCCTGTTACCAGGGCCTAGCCTAGCATAGTTACTTTGGTTTCGGGCCAAGTCTTTGGTGCTGGCCGCGCTGGTGGTCACATTTGCGTGCACCCCCGCGTTGCACCCCGCGCGCGCCGGTCCTAGGGTTGGCACATCAAGGCAGGGTGAAGGCGATGGCGGGACAGACCGAACAGGTTTTGAACGGGGTGCTCGAGGATATCGAGCATGGCCGCCTGGGGCCTGGCGATCTGCTGGAAGAGGCCGCGCTGACCGAGCGGCATGGCGTGTCGCGCACCCCTGTGCGCGAGGCGCTGATCCAGCTGGAAACCCAAGGCCTGATCCGGCGCCTGCCGCGCAAGGGCGCGGTGGTGTTCAAACCGACGCTGGAAGAGTTTTTGGCCATTCTCGAAGTGCATGCCCGGCTGGAGGGGCAGGCGGCGGGGCTTGCCGCGCGGCGCATGAATGCCACGCAGGCGGCCGAGCTGGAGGCGGTGGTCGCTGCCTGCGAGGCCCATGCCCGCGACAAGGGCGATGGCGATCCGTTCGGCTATTACCGGCTGAACCTGAGGTTTCACGAGACCGTCGCGCTGGGCGCGGGCAATCCCTATCTGGTCGAGATGATCAAGACCCATGCCCGCAAGCTGCTGGCCTATTACCGGGCGCGTTACAGCTATCCCGGCTCGATCCCGGCCTCGGCGCGCGAACATCGTCAGATCGCCACGCTGATCTTTGATCGGCGGCGCGAAGAGGCCGAGGCGGCGATGATCCGCCATGTGCAGTTCGATCAGGTGACGGTGATGGACCTGCTGGCCGCGCTGGGGTGATCCCGCTGCACGGCGGCGCAGAGCGCGCTGTCGGGATTTGAGTATTTATGACCAGAAAGAAGCGGCAGGCGGGTGCCGTTCCTAGCGCTGGTGCGCCTGTTCGAAGAAGCGCGCGACGCTTTCGGCAAAGGCGGCCATGTCCGATCGCTCGGAAAGCGAGGCCAGGGCGCTGGCGCAAGCTGCTTCCCCCAGTTCCTCGGCCATTTCCTCGGTCAGGGCCTCGACAAAATCATGGGTCATCTCGGGGTGGTGCTGGGTGGTATAGATATGCTGGCCAAGCACGAAGCCGGTGACCGGGCAATCCGGCCCCTCGGCGATCGCGCGCGCGCCCTTGGGCAGGGCGGTCACCTGTTCCATGTGGCAGCCATACAGCCTGACCTCGTCCGGCAGGTCGCGCGTCCAGTCGGGGCGATCCAGCATCCGGTTGCGGGTCAGCCCGTGCACCCAGCCGCCCGGATTGCGCCCGATGGTGCCACCCAATGCCAGCGCGATGGCCTGATGGCCAAAACAGGCGCCAAAGACTGGCAGGCGGCGGGCGTGCATATCCCGGATCAGCTGGAGCAGTTGCGCGATCCAGGGCGCGTCATCCAAGGTCGAGGCGGGACTGCCGGTGATCATCGCGCCGTCGATCCCGTCCAGCGTTGTGGGGAAGTGCCCGTCCTTGACCACAAAGGCTGAGGTGGTCCAGCCGGGCCGCGCCAGCCCGATCAGCTCGGCGAATTTCTGGTCGTCCTTGGGGTGGCGTTGGGCGAAATCGCTTTCGTCGGTGTTTGTCATCAGGATCGCCAGGTGCATGATTTTCCCCGAGAGATTTTCGTCTGTATATTTTCGTTTACATATTTAGAGCCTCTTATAATATACATATGTTCGTGACATGAGGGAAGGTGAAAAACATGACGGTCTGGACCCCCACCGATGACGGCTATGCCGATCTGACCAGCCATGACGCCTTTGCCGGGGGCGCGCCGCACAACACCTTTGCCCGGTTGCGCCGCGAGGATCCGCTGCACTGGACCGAATATGCCGATGGGCAGGATTTCTGGTCGGTCACCCGCCATGCCGACATTGCCGAGATGAACAGGAACACGGCTGTTTTCTCCTCGGCCCGCGGCATCCGGATGGAGGATCAGAGCTATGAGGAATACCTGGCCCGCCGCACCTTTCAGGAGACCGACCCGCCCGAGCACAGCCAGACCCGGATGCTGCTGATGAAGGCCTTCTCGCGCACCACCATGGCGCAATACGAGGACGACATCCGGGCGATTTGCGTCGATATTCTGGACGAGGTGCTGGACAAGGGCACGTTCGACGCCACCAAGGAGATCGCGCGCCAGTTGCCGATGCGGATGCTGGGCCGCATCGTCGGCCTGCCCGATGCCGATCTGCCCTGGCTGGTGGAAAAGGGCGACGCGCTGATCGCCAATACCGATCCCGATTTCACCACCCATGTGCTCGACAAGCTCGACACCGACGAATACCGGATGATGCCCTTCAACTCGCCCGCCGGGGCCGAGCTGTACCTCTATGCCAAGGACCTGATGGAGCAGAAGGACAAGGCCGGCGATACCTCGGGCGTGCTGCACATGATCCTGCAACCCTCCAAGGATGGTTCGGTGATCAGCGATACCGAGTTCCGCAACTTCTTCTGCCTGGTGGTGGCGGCGGGCAATGACACCACCCGCTATTCCATCGCCGCCGGTATCCAGGCCATGTGCCACCAGCCCGAGTTGCTGGAACAGATGCGGGCGGGTGGCGACATCTGGGAGACTGCCCCGGACGAGATCATCCGCTGGGCGACGCCCGCGCTCTATTTCCGACGCACCGCGCTTCAGGATCACGAGATGCATGGCAAGACGATCCGGGCAGGCGACAAGGTGCTGTACTGGTGGTCCTCGGCCAATCGCGACGAGACGGTGTTCGACGACCCGTTCCGGGTCGATCTGTTTCGCAACCCGAACCGGCATCTGAGTTTCGGCCAGGGTGGCCCGCATGTCTGCCTGGGCATGTGGCTGGCCCGGCTCGAGGTCAAAGTGCTGTTCCAGGAGCTGGCCAAGCGGTTAAGCTCTATCGAACCAGCCGGACCGCACAGGTTCCTGCGCTCGAATTTCGTGGGCGGGATCAAGGAACTGCCGGTCACCGTCCGCCGCGCCTGACCCGGCACCAGAACAGGCTCAACAGGGAGGAGCCCCGACATGAAAGACAGATTGCGCGCGATGTTCTGCGACCATCTCAGCGTGATGCGGGGCAAATACCTGCCCAATTCCAAGATCGCCGACAGTTCCACCCGGTTCTGCCGCTCGACCTTTGGCGTGCACTACGACCGCGACCTGCTGGACGCACCCGGCGCGATGATGAAGCAGGGCCTGCCGGATATGGAGCTGAAATGGGTGCATGACGATATCCGCGACAGCTGGCACAGCGGTACCAAGGTGGTGCTGGGCGACCTTTACGATGATCACGACCAGCCGCTGCCGCTCTGCCCGCGCGGGGCGCTGAAACGGGCGGTGGCCGCCTGGCAGGCGCACGGTCTCAGCCCCAAGGTGGGGATCGAGCTGGAATGTTTCGCGCTTCAGGCCGACGATAACGGGCGGCTGGTGCCCTATGACGCGCCCGGCGGCGTGGTCTATGGCACCGGTCCCTTTGCCGATCCGCTGCGGTTCAATGACCGGATCTGGGCGATGGCCGAGGAGATGGGATTCTCGCTCGACATGATCACCGCCGAGTTCGACAGCCCGCAGTTCGAATATACGCTGACCTTTGACGATGCGCTCAAGGCGGTGGACGATATCGTGCTGTTCCGCCTGATGGCGCGCGAGATCGCGCTGGAATATGGCATCGTGCTGACCTTCATGCCGAAACCGATCGCCGAGGCGGGCGGATCGGGCATGCATATCAACTTCTCCTTCCAGGACGAGACGGGGGCAAATGCGCTGTCCTCGGGCCCGCGCGGTGGGCCCGAGCATATGAACGATCTGGCGCGCGGCTGTCTGGCGGGCCTGTTGCACCATCACAAGGGGCTGGCGGGGCTGATCGCGCCGACCGCCAATTCCTACATGCGGCTGCAACCCGGCTCGCTCTCGGGCTATTGGCAGAACTGGGGCGGCGATCATCGCAACGTCACCACCCGCATCAGCTCCGAGGGCGGCGCCAAGGCGCGGCTGGAACACCGGATGGCCGATGCCTCCGCGAACCCATATACCGCCGTGGCCGCCGTGTTGCAGGCGGCAAGGTTGGGGGTCGAGAACGGCCACACCCTGCCGCCGATGGAGACCGGCGACGGCTTCGATCAGACCGATGCCAAGGAGGGCACTGCCATCGACCTGGCCGGAGCGGTCCGCGATCTGGAACGCGACAGCGTACTCACCGAGGCGGTGGGCGCCGAGCTGGTCGCCAACCATGTGTTCATGAAACAGAAGGAAGTGCGCAAGACCCGCGACCTCGAAGGTGATGCGCTGCGCGATTTCTATGTCTATTTCATCTGAGGAGCTTGCCATGCGCGTGACCTGGAAACTGGCCGACGGCCGCGAAATCGCGGCCGAGGTCGCCCCCGGCCTGTCGCTGATGGAAGCGGCGCTGGCCAACAACGTGCCCGGCGTGATCGGCGAATGCGGCGGCTGCCTGAGCTGTGCAACCTGTCACGTGGTGGTGGATGCGGCCTGGTCCGAGCGCACGGGCGCACCGGGCGAGTTCGAGGATGCCATGCTCGACATCACCGCAGCCGAGCGGCAACCAAGGAGCCGCCTCAGCTGCCAGATCGAGGCGCATCCCGATCTTGACGGGCTGGTGCTGCACGTACCCGAGGCCTGACATCTGCGAACACCTGTCCAGCGTGCAGGCCCATCCCTTTCACTTTGCCGAAAATACGCCCGCCGCAGGCACCCAGGCCCGGCGGCAGGCGCCTCGTGGCCCGGGGCGACCGCCGCATAAGACTTGCCTTTTCGCCCTTCAATGAACAGGATGCGCCCAATACGAGCAAAGATGAGGCAAGGCAGTGCCCGAAACAAAATCCGTCGCCGCAGAGTGTCTGGGCGTCAAGGTTCCGGCCTCCCGGTTCCTCAACGAAACCCGGATCGAACGCATCAACGCCGCCCGATACGAGGGGCAGGAGATCGCCGGTGCGCTGCATGTCACCGGCCCCAAGGACGTGGTGCTGGAAATCGGCGCCGGGCTTGGCATTGTCGGCGCGGTGGTGGCCAAGAACGCCAAGCCGAAATCGGTGACCTCGTTCGAGGCCAATCCCGAACTGGTGCCCGAGATCGAGGCGCTTTATGCGCTCAACCGGCTGGGCAAGAAGATCAGCCTGCGCAACCAGATCCTGATCAGCGCGCCGGACCGGCCCGAGAGCATGCCGTTTCATATCCGCAGCAGCTATCTCGGCTCGTCTCTCCTCAACCCGACCGAGCGGCCCTCGACAGTGGTTGACGTGCCCACCGCCGATTTCGCTGAGGTTTGCGCCGAAACCGGCGCCACCGTTCTGATCATGGATATCGAGGGGGGCGAACTGGAGCTGCTGCGTCACGCGGATCTGAGCCAGTTCCGCGCCGTCGTGCTGGAGTTCCACCCCGAGGCCTATGAGATCGCCGGCATGCGCGAATGCAAGGGAATCCTGAACGCGGCCGGGTTCGAGAAGGTGAACGAGAAATCTACCCGCACGGTCTGGACCTGCCTGCGCCCTGACAGCTGACTCTAGGCTGCGCCGGGATAGCCCGGCGGGCAGAACCCGCCGGTGCGCTGAGTCAGGTCGAGCGCGGCCTCCTTGAGGGCGGCGCGCACCCGGGATTTCAGCTCTGCCGTCATCCGCGAGACCGGTGCCGCCACCGCCAGCGCCCCGATCGGGCGCTGATCGGCGCCAAAGATCGGCGCCGCGTGGGAATGCACATCCGCCTCGAACCCGCCTACCGATTCCGCGACGCCGCTTTGCTGTGCCTCGGCCAGCGCCTGGCGCAGGCGCGCGGGGTCGGTCTCGGTCTGCGGTGTATGCTTGATCAGTGGCGCAGACAGGGCGTGTTCCACCACCTCCTCGGACGAGAAGGCGAGAAAGGCCAGGCCCGACCCGGTGGCGTGCAGCGACAGGATCTCGGCATCCTCCATCGCCACCCGGGTGCCGTGGTGGCTGCTATAGGCATGGGTCAGCGTGGTCAGCTGCCCGTTGCGCTGGATCGACATATGCGAGGTCTCGCCGGTCTCGTCGCACAGGCGCCGCAGCACGTCGCGCGACACCGATAGCAGCGGCACCGCCGCCTCGCGCAACGCCGCCAGCCGCAGCACTTCGGGACCCAGCCGATAGGCCCGGTCGCCGTTCATCTGTTCGACGAATCCCGCCGCCTGAAGCTCGGTCATCATCCGATAGACCGTCGCCTTGTTCATGCCCGACAGGCGCGTCAGCTCGCTCAGGCCCATTTCGAGCCGCCCGTGGTTGAACAATGCCAGCAGGGACAATGCCTTGGAAACCGTTCCCATCCTGCCCTTCCGTCACCGATCTGTGCGAAACAGGGGTGTTTCGCGATTTCAGGGCGCCTTTTGGCAGAAATAGTTGACAGATGGTAGTCTCGCCTGTCAATCTGTATTTAAACCGCAGGTTCAAATAATGAACCAATCCTGCGGAAGAGTACCGAACAGGGAGGACAACATGACGATCAAGACCAAGATCGCGGGCGCCTTTGCGACCGCAGCGATTGCGCTGACTGCCGGAATGGCAGTGGCGGAATATCCCGAAAAGCCGGTGAACTTCATCGTGCCCTGGCCGCCGGGCGATCTGGAGGATGTGCTGACCCGCATGATCGCCGACGATTTCCAGGAGAAATACGGTGTCGCGGCGGCCGTTGTGAACAAGCCCGGCGGTGGCGGTGGCCCCTTCCCGGGCGCCATCGAGGTCGCAAACGCGCCCGCCGACGGCTATACCATCGGGTCTTTCGTGATCGGGGTGCCGGTGATGGGCCACCAGATCGACATCGCGCCGCTGACGCCCGCGAAATTCGATCCGCTGGGGATTTTCCTGACCTATCCCTTTGTCATCGCCACCTCGGGCGACGCGCCTTACAGCAGCATGGCGGAACTGGCCGAATATGCGAAATCCAACGAAGTGGCGCTGGGCCATTTCGGCGATGTGCTGACGCCGACGCAGGTGACCAAGGCTTTCGCCAAGAATGCCGGTTTCGAATGGGGCTCGGACGCGGCCTTTGACGCGCTCGACTGCAACACGCTGGCCTCGGGCGACGCGGATGTGATCAACACCACGCTGCAACTGATCCTGCCCTGTCTCGACAGCGTCAAGGTGCTGACCTCGATCACCGACCAGCGCATCCCGCTGGTGCCGGATGCGCCTGCCATCGGCGAGCTGGACGCCGATCTGAACATCGCGCTGTGGAACGGGCTGTTCGTGACCAAGGACACGCCGCAGGACGTGCGCGACAAGATCATCGCGGTGGCCAAGGAATCGATGATGAGCGAACGCGCCCAGGCGGTGGCCAAGGAGACCGGCGCGCTGGTCTATTGGCAGGACGCGGGCGACAGCGCCGCGCGCATCGAGAATGACATCGCCACCATGGCCCGTATCGGCGGCCTGCTGGAATAACCCTGACCGGGCCGGGGCCGCGTGCCCCGGCCTCTTTCTCTGCCGGAACCCTGCCACATGCCCACCGAACGCGAGCGCCGCTTTGTCGGTCCCCGGCGCGCCCAGCTGATCTTTGCCCTGTTCTTTGTCGTGGTCTCGATCCTGCTGCTCAGCCAGATCGGCAGCCAGACGAAATGGGTCGAGAAATCCAAGCTCTTTGCCCAGCCTCGGTTCTGGCCCGCGGTCGGCCTGGGGGGCATGGCGGTGCTGGGTACGATGCACCTGTACCTTTTGCCCTGGCGCAAGGTGACCCGCTATGACTGGTGGGAGCTGCGCAAATGGACGCAGGTTCTGGAGTTCGCGCTCTGGTTCCTGGCCTATGTGCTGCTGGTCCCGATGATCGGCTATCTTCCGGTGACGCTGGTCTTTGTGCCGCTGCTGGCCTGGCGGATGGGCTATCGAGACCGGCGGATGCTGGGCCTGTCGGTCCTGTTCGCGGTTGCGGTGGTGGTGCTGTTCAAGGGGCTGTTGGGCGTCAAGATCCCCGGCGGCGCGATCTACGAATACCTTCCCGGCGCGTTGCGCAGCTTCTTTATCCTGTATCTCTGATGGACCTGCTTCTTTCCGCTCTCGACATCCTGATGCGCTGGGACGTGGCGCTGGCGCTGCTGACCGGCTCGGTCGGAGGCGTGCTGATCGGTGCCATTCCCGGTGTCGGACCCGCCGTGGCCATCGCCATCCTGCTGCCGGCCACCTTCTCGATGGACCCGATCGTCGGGCTGACGGTGCTGTTGGGCATCTATGGCAGCTCGATGTATGGCGGCGCCATTCCCGCCATCCTGATCAACACGCCCGGCACCGCGGTGAACGCGCTGACCACCTATGACGGCTATCCGATGACGGCGCGCGGAGAGCCGCGCCGGGCGCTGAGCCTGGCCTATTCCGCCAGTTTCTTCGGCGGCATCTTCTCGGTGATCTGCCTGATCCTGTTTGCACCCGTGCTGGCGCGGGTGGCGCCCTATTTCGGCAGTCGCGAGATCTTTCTTGCCGCCCTTCTGGGGATCATCCTGATGGTGGTGGCCCATCGCGGGCAGACACTGATCGCGGGCGCGCTGGCGGCCTTTGGCATCTTCATCCAGACGATCGGGCTAGAGCCGGTGAAATACACCTCGCGCTATACGTTCGACCAGCCGTTCCTGTCGGGCGGCATCAACCTGATCGTGGTGGTGCTGGGTCTTTTTGCGCTCAGCCAGGCCTTTGTCCTGCTCACCTCGGAGGATGAGAAAATCCGCATGACCCGCCTGCGCGGCGGCATGTTCCAGGGCCTGCGCGAGTTGGCGCGCCACCCGCGCGTGGCGACCGTTTCGGCCAGTTTCGGCGTCGTGATGGGGATGATCCCCGGCGTCGGCGAGTTCACCGCGCAGTTCATGTCCTATACCTATGCGCAGCGCTCGTCCAAGCGGCCGCAGGATTTCGGCAACGGCTCTTCCGAGGGGCTGATCGCCGCCGAGACCGCCAACAACGCGGTGCCCGCCGCCGCCATGGTGCCGCTGCTGGCCCTGGGCATCCCCGGCGAGGCGCTGACCGCAATGATGCTGAGCGTGTTCTACGTGCATAACGTGGTGCCCGGCCCGGGCCTGTTCCAGAACCAGATGGATTTCGTGGTGGCGCTTTATCTGTCGCTGCTGATCCTCAACGTGCTGGTTCTGGTGTTCCTGCTGTTCGCCACCCGCTCGCTGATCCAGGTGGTTCGGATCCCGAACCGCTTTCTGGGGGTCTGTATCCTGACGCTCAGCTTTGTCGGGGTCTATTCGCTGCGCAACTCGGCCACCGATTGCGTGATGGCGGCGCTGTTCGGGGTGCTGGGCTATGTCTTGAAACGCCTCTCGATGCCTTCGGTGCCAATCATCCTGGGCATGGTTCTGGGCGGCATCATGGAGGTCAAGCTGCGCGCCGGCATGGCCCGCGTCAAGGAACCGCTCGATTTCATCGACCGCCCGGTCGCGTTCCTGCTTTTCCTCGCCATCGTGCTGGTGCTGATCGGCCATTTCCGCCGTGTGCTGCGCGAGCGGGCCGAGATCAAGGCCGCCGAACGGGGCGCGCTGAAATCGGGGCACCGGTTCGGCCAGATGCTGGGGCGGCGGCGCGGGCGCTTTGTCAAGGACCGGTTCAAGCTGGTGCGCGCCCGCCATGCCAAGCGGCTGCGCGCCCTCAAGGACCTGTTCTAGGGTGCCGTCCGGTGCCCGGGCAGACTCCGACCGGACCCTACGTCGCTTCGGCCATTCCCCCTTGATCTCAGGTGCGCGGCGGATCACGCTGCTAGCGCGCGGAATACCATTCCGCAGATTGAAACAGGGAGGAGAGGCCCCATGCCCGAGGCCATCGGATACGAACGCGTTGGAGATATCGTCATTCTGGCGGCCGACAATCCGCCGGTCAATGCGCTGGGTCATGCGGTGCGTCAGGGGCTGGCTGTCGGGCTTGACCGGGCCGAGGCCGAGGGCGCGCGCGGGGTGCTGATCTACGGCACCGGGCGGACCTTTTTCGCCGGGGCCGATATTCGTGAATTCGGCAAGCCCCCGAAGGAACCGCACCTGCCCGAACTGTGCAATCGGATCGAGGCCTCGCCGCTGTTGGTGGTGTCGGCGCTGCACGGCACCGCGCTGGGTGGCGGGCTGGAAGTGGCACTGGCCACCCATTACCGGATCGCGGTGCCGCAGGCCAAGGTTGGCCTGCCCGAGGTGCATCTGGGGATTCTGCCGGGTGCCGGTGGCACCCAGCGCCTGCCGCGTGTGGCGGGGGTAGAGGCGGCGCTTGACATGATCACCACGGGCCGCCATGTGCGCGCCGACGAGGCGCTGCGTCTGGGTGTGATCGACCGCGTCGCCGAGGGCGAGCCGCGCGAAATCGGCCTGAGCTACCTGCGCGAACTGCTGGACGAGGGCGCCCCGCGCCGCCCGGTGGGCGAGATGCCTGCGCCCGCGCCGGTCGATTTCGACGCGATTTATGCGGCGGTGCTGAGAAAGGGCCGCGGCCAGCTGTCGCCCGCCACCGCGGTGCGTGCGGTACAGGCGGCGTGCGAGGCCGAGAGCTTTGCCGCCGGGCTGAAGCGCGAACGCGAGTTGTTCATGGAGCTGATGAACTCGGACCAGCGCGAGGGGCTGATCCATGCGTTTTTCGCCGACCGCGCGGTGGGCAAGCTGCCGGAACTGGAAGGTGTGGCGCCGCGCCCGCTGGCGGCAATCGGGGTCATTGGCGGCGGCACCATGGGCGCGGGCATCGCCACCGCCGCGCTCTTGTCGGGGCTGAGCGTCACCATGCTGGAGATGACGCCAGAGGCCGCCGAGGCCGCCAAGGGCCGGATCGAGGGCAACCTGTCGGGCGCGCTGAAGCGCGGCAAGCTGACGGCGCAGCAATTCGACAACCTGACCACCAAGGCGTTGACGCTGGCCATAGATTACGACGCGCTGGCCGATGCCGATCTGGTGATCGAGGCGGTGTTTGAGGATATGGAGGTCAAGAAACAGGTGTTCACCAAGCTCGACGCCGTGTGCAAACCGGGCGCGGTGCTGGCCTCGAACACCTCGTATCTCGACATCAACCAGATCGCGGCAGTGACCAGCCGTCCGCAGGATGTGCTGGGCCTGCATTTCTTCTCGCCCGCGCATGTGATGAAGCTTTTGGAGGTGGTCATCGCCGACCAGACCGCGCCCGATGTGGCGGCCACCGGCTTTGCGCTGGGCAAGCGGCTGGGCAAGGTCTCGGTCCGGGCCGGGGTCTGTGACGGATTCATCGGCAACCGCATCCTGTCGGTCTATCGTACCTGCGCCGATCACATGATCCTGGACGGGGCCTCGCCCTATCAGATCGACGAAGCGCTGGAAGAGTTCGGATTTGCCATGGGGCCCTTTGCGGTGGCCGACCTGGCGGGGCTGGATATCGGCTGGGCCGTGCGCAAGCGCAAGCGGGCCGAAGGACTGGACCCGCGCGCCCGCGACAGCGCCTATGCCGACAAGCTGTGCGAGGCGGGCCATTTCGGACAGAAGACCGGCAAGGGCTATTACGACTATGCCGCAGGCGCCAAGGCGCGGGTGCCGAATCCCGAGGTGCTGCCGTTGATCGAAGCGGAGCGCGCCCAGCAGGGGATTACCCCGCGTGCGTTCAGCAAGGACGAGATCGTGCGCCGGTACATGGCGGCGATGGTCAACGAGGCCGCCAAGGTGGTGGGCGAGGGCATCGCGCGCCGTCCGCTCGACGTGGATGTGACCCTGCTCTACGGTTACGGCTTTCCGCGCTATCGCGGCGGGCCGCTGAAATGGGCCGACATGCAGGGGCTGCCTGAGTTGCTGGCCGATATCAAACGCTGGGCGGCGGAGGATGCCTATTTCTGGCAACCCGCGCCGCTGCTGGAACAACTGGTGGCCGAGGGCCGCACTTTCGACGATCTGAACAAGGAAGCCGTCTAATGAAACAAGCCGTTATTGTCTCCACCGCCCGGACCGGGCTGGCGAAATCCTTTCGCGGGTCGTTCAACGTGACCCATGGGGCCACCATGGGTGGCCATGCGGTGCAGGCCGCTGTCGCGCGGGCGGGTCTCGATGGTTCGGAGATCGAGGATTGCATCATCGGCTGCGGGTTCCCCGAGGGCGAGACAGGCAGCAACATCGGCCGCCAGATCGCCATTCGCGCGGGCCTGCCGGTGACGGCCTCGGGCATGACAGTGAACCGGTTCTGCTCGTCTGGCCTGCAAACCGTTGCCCTGGCGGCGCAGGCGATCACCGAGGGCGGCTCCGGCCCGATGGTGGCGGGCGGGGTCGAAAGCATCTCGATGGTGCAACCCAAGGCGCGCCCGGCGCCCGAGGCCTGGATTCAGGAGCACAAGCCCGCCATCTACATGGCGATGATCGAGACGGCGGATATCGTGGCACAGCGCTATGGCCTCAGCCGCGCGTATCAGGACGAATACTCGCTGCGCAGTCAGCAGCGCATCGCGGCGGCGCAGGCCGAGGGCAAGTTCGCCGACGAGATTGTGCCGATGCAAACCAAGATGGCAGTGAAGGACAAGGAAAGCGGCGAGGTCTCGATGCACGAGGTCACCGTGGACCGCGACGAATGCAACCGGCCCTCGACCACGCTGGAGGGTCTGGCGGGGCTGGAGCCGGTGCGGGGCGCGGGCAATTTCGTGACCGCCGGCAATGCCTCGCAACTGAGCGACGGTGCCGCGGCGCTGGTGCTGATGGAGGCGGCAGAGGCCGAGCGTCGCGGGCTGGAGCCGCTGGGTGCGTTCAAGGGATTCTGCGTCGCTGGCTGTGAGCCGGACGAGATGGGCATCGGGCCCGTGTTCGCGGTGCCGCGCCTGCTGGAGCGGCATGGGCTCAAGGTCGACGATATCGACCTGTGGGAGCTGAACGAGGCGTTCGCCAGCCAGTGTCTTTACAGCCGCGATAGGCTGGGCATCGACCCGGAGAAATACAACGTGAACGGCGGCTCGATCGCCATCGGCCACCCGTTCGGCATGACCGGGGCCCGGATGACCGGGCATCTGATGCTGGAAGGCAAGCGGCGCGGCGCCAAGCTGGGCGTGGTCAGCATGTGCATTGGCGGCGGCATGGGCGCGGCCGGGCTGTTCGAGATCTTCTGAGCGGGCGTGTGCGTCCGCGCGGGCCATCGAGGCCCGCCCGGACGCGGCCCGGCGCGGGGCGCCGGGCTGAGCCGCCCGAAACGGGCGGCAAGGGAGGAAAGCGGATATGGACCTGAACTACAGCGACGAGGAACTGGCGTTTCGCGCCGAGGTGCGCGCCTTTCTGGCCGAGAACCTGCCGGCGGAGGTCTCGGACAAGGTGCGGCGCGGCATCAGCCTGGGCAAGGAAGGCCACGAGAAATGGCATGCCACGCTGAACGCACGCGGATGGCTGGCCTATAACTGGCCGCGCGAATTTGGCGGGGCCGAGTGGAACGCGGTAGAGCGGCATATCTTTGAAGAGGAATGCGCCGCCGCCTATGCGCCCCGCATTGTCCCCTTTGGCCTGTCGATGCTGGCACCGGTGTTGCAGAAATTCGGCACCAAGGAACAGCAGGACCATTACCTGCCGCGTATCCTGTCGGGCGAGGACTGGTGGTGTCAGGGCTATTCCGAGCCGGGCGCCGGGTCCGATCTGGCCTCGCTGAAAACCCGCGCAGTGCGGGACGGTGACCACTATGTCGTCAACGGGCAGAAGACATGGACGACGCTCGGCCAATACGCCAACTGGATATTCTGCTTGGTGCGTACCGACCCCGAGGCCAAGCAGCAGGAAGGCATCAGTTTCCTGCTGATCGACATGACCACGCCGGGCATCACCGTGCGCCCCATCGTGCTGCTGGATGGCACGCCCGAGGTGAACGAGGTGTTCTTTGACGACGTGCGGGTGCCGGTCGAGAACCTGGTGGGCGAGGAGAACAAGGGCTGGACCTATGCCAAGTACCTGCTGACCCATGAGCGTACCAATATCGCGGGCGTGGGCTTCAGCCAGGCGGGGCTGGACGCGGTCAAGCGCATCGCCCGGATCGAGACGGCCAATGGTCGTCCGCTGATCGAAAACCCGCATTTCGCGGCGCGTCTGGCGCAGATCGAGATCGACCTGATGGCTATGGCCACCACCAACATGCGCATCATCAGCCAGGCTGCCAGCGGTCAGGCGCCGGGCGTCGAAAGCTCGATGCTCAAGGTCAAGGGCACCATCATCCGGCAAGAGATCAACGACCTGACCCGCCGCGCGGTGGGGCCCTATGCGATGCCCTTCGCCTCGGAGGCGATCGAGGGCGACAATGCACCCATCGGCCCCGATTATGCCGGGCCGGTGTCGGCGCAGTATTTCAACAATCGCAAACTGTCGATCTTTGGCGGATCGAACGAGATCCAGCGCGGGATCATCGCCAAGGTCAAGATGGGGGGCTGAGGGACATGGATTTCAACCTGACCGAAGAACGCCAGATGTTGCAGGATACCCTGCGCCGCTATCTGGCGGATCGTTACACGACATCCGTCCGCAACACGATCCTGGACAGTGACAGCGGCATGAGCGCGGATATCTGGGCCGGGCTGGCAGAGCTTGGCGTGATCGGAGCGCTATTCTCGGAGGAGGACGGCGGGTTTGGCGGCGCAGGCTTCGACATCGCCACCGTGTTCGAGGAACTGGGCCGCGCGGGCGTGGTCGAGCCGATGCTGGATAGTGCCATTCTGGGCGGGCGGCTGATCGCGGCGCTGGGCGACGAGGCCCAGCGCGGGCTGCTGGAGGAGATCATCGGCGGGGCGGCGCATCTGGCGCTGGCGCATGGCGAACCCGCCAGCCGCTATGACCTGACACGAGTGGAGACCAGCGCCCGCGTTGACGGCGACGGGATCGTTCTGAATGGTCGCAAGGCGGTGGTGGTGAATGCCGAAGCTGCTGGCCACCTGATCGTCTCGGCCCGCGAAAGCGGCGGGATCTTTGACCTGGACGGTATTTCGCTGTTCCTGGTGCCTGTAGGAACGCCGGGCGTGACGCAACATGGCTATCCGATGTTGGCCGGGGGCCGCGCCGCCGAGGTGACGCTGGACACTGTCCACCTGCCGCAGTCGGCGCGGCTGGGCGCGGCGGGGGAGGGGCTGGCGCCGCTGATGGACGCGATTGCCGCCGCCAATGTGGCGCTCTGCGCCGAATGCGTCGGCGCCATGCAAAGCGCAGTGGAACTGACGCGCGGCTATCTGATGACGCGCAAGCAGTTTGGCCGCCCCATCGGCACGTTCCAGGCGCTGCAACACCGGTTCGCCGATATGCTGATCGAGCTGGAACAGGCGCGCTCGGCCCTGATCAACGCGAGCGGCCACCTGGACAGCGCCGACCGCGACCGCCAGATTGCCGCCGCGCGCAACCTGATCGCGCGAGTGGGCCGATTGGTGGCCGAAGAGGCGATCCAGATGCACGGCGGCATCGCCATGACCCAGGAATACGAGCTGGCCCATATCGCCAAGCGCATCGTGATGGCCGATCACCGGTTCGGAGATGCCGATTACCATCTGGAGCGGTTCATTGCCCTCAGCGCAGCCTGATCCGGCTGGCCCGCGCGTGCGCGCCTCGGGCTGTCAGCAGATGGTCGGGTTCCGCATCGACCTGAGCCATGCGGACGGGCACGCGCGCTGTCACCTCGATATCGGGGCGCAGCATCTGAACTCGCAGGATGTGCTGCATGGCGGCATCATCGCGATGGTGATGGATGTGGCCTGCGGCAACGCTGCCTCGGCCTATTTCGACCGGCAGGAACATCCGCCCGTCGTGACAGTGTCGCTCAACACCAACTATCTGGCGGCGGTGGACCGGGGCCGGGTGACGGGGATCGGGCGTGTCACCGGCGGTGGGCGCAAGCTGGCCTATGTGAACGGAGAGTTGCTGCATGAGGACGGAACCTTGATCGCCACCGCCACCGGGGTTTTCAAGCGTCACCGGCTGGTGCGCTGATGCTGGCCCGCGTGGATGACCGGGGCGACCGGCTGGTTGTGGTCAACATGAACGGCGCCCGGCGCGGCGCGCTGTCGCCCGATCTCTATGCCGCGATTGCCGAGGCAATGGAACAGGCGGCGGACCCGCGCATTCGCGCGGTGATCCTGTCGTCCGAAGGCGGGTTCTTCTGCGCGGGCGGCGATCTGAACGTGCTGATCGAACGGCGCCAGCTGAGCGAGGCAGAACGGCGCGAAAAGGTCGATCTGTTGCACGACCTGATCCGTGCCATCCGCGCCTGTCCGGTACCGGTGATTGCGGCGGTGGAAGGGGGCGCAGCCGGGGCAGGGGCCTCGCTGGCGCTGGCCTGCGACCTGCTGGTGGCGGCCGAGGATGCGAAATTCACCGCCGCTTATGTCAAGGCGGGGCTGGTGCCCGATGCCGGGCTGACCTCGGCCTTGGCGCGGATGCTGCCCCGGCAACTGGCGATGGAGATGTGCCTGCTGGCCCGCCCGGTCACTGCGGCACGCATGGCCGATCTGGGGGTTGTCAATGTGCTCGCCACGCCGGGCGAGGCAGAGACGCAGGCCCATGCGCTGGCCGATGCGCTGGCGCAGGGGCCGCGCGGCGCGCAAGGCGTGATCCGGCGGCTGGTGGCCGAGGCTTATGAGGCGAGCGAGGCGCAGCAACTGGATGCCGAACGCGACGCCATGGCCCGCGCGGCGGGCGGGGACGAGGCCGCCGAAGGCATCGCGGCCTTTTTGGACAAGCGCAAACCCCGGTTCTGACCGGGCAACAGGGGAACAGGCGATGGAGAAATGGCACGACTACCCCGGCGCACAGATCGCCAGCCGCCCCGATGCGCCCGCGTTTTCCGACAGTGGCGGCGCGGACTGGAGCTATGGCGATCTGGACCGCGCCATTTCGGCGCTGGTGGACGTGCTCTCGGCAAAGGGCGTGCACGCCAACGACCGGGTGATGATCCTGGCCGAGAATTGCTGTGCGGTGGTGGCCGCGCTCTTTGCCGCTTCGCGGCTGGGTGCCTGCGCGGTACCGATCAACGCGCGCCAGACCGGGCCCGAGGTGAACAAGATCATCGCCCATACCGAACCCGCCGCGATCCTTTGCGCCTCGGACATTTCGGCGGATGCCGCCGCCCATGCCCCGCGTCTGGACGCGCAGCTGGTCGAGGGCGCCTTTGGCCGGATGCATCTGGCGACACCCCACCCCAGCAAGCCCGATCCGGTGCTGAGCGATGTGGCGGTGATGCTGTTCACCACCGGCACCACCGGCACGCCCAAGGGGGTGATGCTGACCCATGGCAATCTGCTGTTTGGCGGGCGCAGCTCGGCAGAGCTGCGCGGCATGACAACGGATGACGTGATTTATGGCGTGCTGCCGGTGACCCATGTGTTTGGCCTCGCCTCGGTGGTGACGGCGGCCACCTGTATCGGTGCTCCGGTACGGCTCGATGCGCGGTTCACCGCTGCGCGCAGCTACGCGGCGCTGACCTCGGGGGTGACGCTGTTTTCCGCCGTGCCGCAGATGCATGCGCTGTTGATGCAACATGCGCGTGAACAGGGGTATGACCACCTGCCGGGTGGCACGCTGCGCTATACCTCCTCGGGCGCGGCCCCGCTCGACCCCGCATGGAAGCGCAAGGCCGAGGCGTTTTATGGCGTTGCCCTGCAAAACGGGTATGGCCTGACCGAGACCACCGCCGGTGTCTCGGCCACGCGCAATCCGATCGGTCTGCCGGATATCTCGGTCGGCCGCCCCCTGCCGCAGGTCGAGGTACGGCTGGACGAGGCGGTCATCGGCGGCGGCGATGGCGTGGGCGAGGTGCTCACCCGCGGCCCCCATGTGATGAAGGGCTATTACCGCAACCCGCAGGCGACCGAGGCCGCGCTGCACGACGGCTGGTTCCGCACCGGCGATCTGGGCCGCCATGATGCCGAGGGCAACCTGCATATCGCCGGGCGCTGCAAGGAGCTGATCATTCACGGAGGTTTCAACGTCTACCCGCCCGAGGTCGAGGCCGCGCTGAACGATCACCCGCAGGTGATCCAGTCGGCGGTGGTCGGGCGCATGATAGAGGGTGACGAAAAGGTGGTCGCCTTTGTTCAGGTCGCGCCCGCAGATGCGCCCGACCCTGACGAGCTGCGAGCTTTCGCCGCCGCGCGCCTTGCCGGTTACAAGCGCCCCAGCCAGATCGTGCTTGCCACGGCGCTGCCCGCCGCGCCCACCGGCAAGATCCTCAAACACAAGCTGCTCGACCATTTCGCCGATCAACTCGATTGAGCATGGCGACACAGCCAAATGGGCGTCCCTTGCGGGCCGCCCATGCCTCCGGCGGGAGTATTTTGAACCAGAAAGAAGCGCAGGCCGGCGCAGGCCTCCTTCATTTCGCCGCAAATACTCCGGGGGAGGTACGGTTTACCGTGCCGGGGGCAGCGCCCCCTGCGCCGCGCAGCGCGCGGCGCCCGGCCCAACGGGAGGCGGCGTTTTCGTCAGAAAACGCCAACGACGGGCGGGAGCGCGCCGCTTGCCGAGTGGTCAGGCCCAGACGCCTTCGGCGGCGGCGCGGATCTCGGCGATGTTCTGGCCATAAACGCCCGGATTGTCGACCGAGCCGCCGCGGAACACCGCCGAACCCGCGACCAGCACATCGGCCCCGGCCTGTGCCACCAGTGGCGCGGTCTTCGGATCGACGCCGCCGTCGATCTCGATATGCACCGGTCGGTCGCCGATCATCTGACGCAGGCGGGCGATCTTGGCGGTCATGTCGATGAATTTCTGCCCGCCAAAGCCGGGGTTCACCGTCATCACGCAGATCAGATCCGTCAGGTCCAGCAGATGCGCCACCGACTCGGCAGGCGTGCCTGGGTTCAGCGCCACACCCGCCTTCATCCCTGCGCCCCGGATCGCCTGAAGGGTGCGGTGGATATGCGGCCCGGCCTCGATATGCGCGGTCAGAACATCGGCGCCCGCGTCGGCATAGGCGTCGATATAGGGATCGACCGGCGCGATCATCAGATGCACGTCCATCACCGTCTTTACATACGGGCGGAACGCCTTCACCGCCATCGGGCCAAAGGTCAGGTTCGGCACGAAATGGCCGTCCATCACGTCCACATGCACCCAATCGGCGCCCTCGGCCTCGATGGCGCGGATCTCGGCGCCGAAATTGGCGAAATCGGCGGACAGGATCGACGGGGCGATCTTGATCTTGCGGTCAAAGCTCATGGCGGCCTCACGGTGGATTGCAGAGTCGCCCGCCCTATACAGGCTCTGGCCCCCGATGGGTAGGGTCCGACGCCCGTTGCCAGGCGGGGTGCGTTACAAAACTTTCACCCCGCTGACACATGGGTTTCGTCTGGCGGGCATAGCACCCCCCCTCAGCAAGACCGGGGGAAACACGTGCTGCGGATTGACAAACTGACCAAGCGTTTCGGCGACAATATTGCGGTGAATGCCGCGACGCTGGACGTGGACAAGCCCTGCATGATCGGCATCATCGGTCGCTCGGGCGCGGGGAAATCGACGCTGTTGCGGATGATCAACCGGCTGAGCGACGCCACTGATGGCCGCATCCTGTTTGAGGATCGCGACGTGACCCGCCTGCGCGGGGCCGAGAAACGGGCCTGGCAAGCGCAATGCGCGATGATCTTTCAGCAGTTCAACCTGGTGCCGCGCATGGATGTGGTCTCGAACGTGCTGCACGGCACGCTCAACCGCCGCTCGACGCTGGCGACCATGTTCAACCTCTACCCGACCGAGGATATCCACCGCGCCATCGACATTCTCGACCGGCTCGGCATCGCGGCCCATGCGGCAAAGCGGGCCGAGGCGCTGTCGGGCGGCCAGCAACAGCGCGTCGCCATCGCCCGCGCCCTGATGCAGGACCCGGCGATCATCCTGGCCGATGAACCCATCGCCTCGCTCGACCCGATGAACGCGCAGGTGGTGATGCAGGCCCTGCGCCGCATCCACGAAGAGGACGGCCGCACCGTCATCGCCAACCTGCATACGCTCGACACCGCGCGCCGCTATTGCGACCGCGTGGTCGGCATGCGCGACGGGCGCATCGTGTTCGACGGGTTGCCCGAACAGCTCACCACCGGTGTCGCGCGCGAGATCTATGGCGCCGATGCCAGCTTTTCCGAGGCCGCGACCTCGACCGAGATCGACACGCTTGATGCGGCGCTGCCGGCGCGTCAGCGCGCCGGGGCCACGGCCTGACCCTATCCACCCCGATCCCGGCCTTGGGATGGGCCGGACCAACCAACCGGAGAGACCAAAGATGAAGAAGTTTGTTGCCGTTCTGGCGGCCACCACCGCCCTTGCCACCCCGGCGCTGGCGCAGGAGATCACCGAATTCCGCATCGGCATCCTCGGCGGCGAAAACGCCCAGGACCGTCTGAACTCCAACGAATGCCTGCGCGAAAAGGCCGAGGATCTGCTGGGTGTCGAAACCAAGCTGTTCGCCCCCGCCGACTATAACGGCGTCATTCAGGGCCTCTTGGGCGGCACCATCGACATGGCCTGGCTGGGCGCCTCGGGCTATGCCAAGACCTATCTGAGCGACCCCGAAGCGGTCGAGCCGATCCTGGTCAAGGTCAACAACGATGGCGGCTATGGCTATTACTCGATCGGCTTCGCCCGCAAGGACAGCGGTATCACCTCGCTGGCCGACATGAAGGGTAAGGTGTTCGGTTTTGGCGATCCGAACTCGACCAGCGGCTTCCTGATCCCCTCGATCGAGATCCCGCAGGAAACCGGCGCCACCATGACCTCGGGCGATTATTTCGGCGAGGTCAAGTTCACCGGTGGCCACGAGCAGACCATCGTTGCGGTCGGCAATGGCGAAGTTGACGGCGGCGTGACCTGGGCCGACGGTCTGGGCGCATGGGAAGACGGGTTCAACTCGGGCGCGCTGCGCAAGGCGGTCGATGCCGGTCTGGTCGACATGAACGATCTGGTGCAGATCTGGCAGTCGAAACCCATCCCCGAAGGCCCGTTTGTCGTCCGCAAGGCGCTGCCCGCCGATGTAAAGGTCAAGATGACCGGCCTGCTGGCCTCGCTCAAGTCGATGGACGAGGACTGCGCCTATGGCGTGCTGCAGGGCGATGCCAAGGGCTTCATGCCGATCACCCATGACGCCTATGAGGTGATCATCGAGGCGCGCAAGCTGAAGTCGAACTGATCCGGGTTCATCCTCAAGGCGGGGTCCGCGCACAGCGGGCCCCGTTCCTGCATCGGGAGCATTCCATGACAGACCTGACCGCCGGGCAAGGCGAGCTTGCCCGCATCCGCGAGGACTATACCGCGCTCACGCAGCGCAAACGGGTCTATGGCGGTATCCTCCTGATCCTCTTCGTCTCTTTAATGGCGGCGGGGTTTCACACCGCCGACGACCGCAACGCGGGCGGGTTCGTCGATGGCTGGCGGCGCATCTTCGACTATCCGGCCGAGGTGCTGTCTGAGGCGCTGGAGAAATCGGCGCAGCTGCCCGGCCATCTGGTGCATTTCCTGCCCGCGCTGGTCGAGACGCTGAACATCGCCGCCGCCGCCACCCTGATCGGCACGCTTGGCGGCACCGCTCTGGCGCTCCTCTCGACGCGCGGTCTGGCCTATTGGCCGCGCCTCATCCCACTTTTCCGCCGCATCGCCGATATCTGCCGCGCGGTGCCCGAGATCGTCATCGCGCTGGTGCTGATCTTTGTGCTGGGCGGCGGCCCGGTGCCCGCGATGATCGCCATCGCCATCCACACCGCCGGGGCGCTGGGCAAGCTCTTCTCCGAGGTTGCCGAGAATGTCTCGCTGAAACCGGTCGAGGGGCTGGAATCGACCGGCGCCAACTGGGCGCAGCGGATGTATCTGGGCGTGATCCCGCAAGTGGGCCCCAACTTCGTCAGCTACGCGCTGTTGCGCTTCGAGATCAACATCCGCGCCTCGGCCATCCTGGGTTTTGTGGGCGCGGGCGGCATCGGCTATGAGCTGCGCAACGCGATGTCCTGGGGGCAGGGGCGTTACGACGAGGCGGCGGCGATCTTCCTTCTTCTCTTTGTCACCATCGTCGCGGTGGATCAGATCTCGGACCGCCTGCGCGCCCGGCTGACCCATGGCGCCCGGGCAGGAGCCACGGCATGAGCACCGCCACCACCGATCTGGAATTGAACCATCTGAAAGAGCGGGCCGATGGCCTGTTCGCCCGCAAGCGGCTGCTGGCCCTTGGCCTGCCGGCGCTGGTGCTGGCCTATCTGGCCTATATCTTCTTTGCTTTCGACATGCCGGGGCTGGCCGCGCGGGCCAATTGGGACAACGGCCGCACGCTGGTTGCCGACAGCTACAGCTACAAGACCCATGTCACCCGCGACAACCGCACGGGCGACGTGTCGGTCGCGGTCGAGGGCGAGCGCAAGGGGAGCTATCCCGAAGGCACCGGACCCGGCTGGGTCGCCTTGGGCGAGACCACGGTGATCGACCTTAAGGACGGCCATGTCGTCCGCTTCGGCCCCGAAACCGTGGAATACGACATTCCCGGTTACGGCACCCTGCGCGCCACCCCGACTCGGGGTCAGGGCGTGGTGACCGAACTGCCGCCGGGCGCGTTGCCCGACTGGATCAACATGTCGAAGAACCGCATCACCGTCACCACCGAGGCCGGGCGCCTGACGGTGACCCGCAACCGCTCGGAAGTGTTCCGCTATTTCACCGGGTGGGAGCTGTTCTGGTTCACCCTCGACAGCCCTTATCACGGCCTGTCCCCCGCCGAACTGGCCCGCCGCGCGACACAGGGCGAGGCCGGGGCGATCTGGCACGATTTCTGGAACAACAACATGTGGCGGCATGGCGATGTGGCCTGGGCCATTGGCGAGACCATCCTGATGGCCTTTCTCGGCACCTTCGGCGCGGCCATCATCGCCCTGCCGCTGGCCTTTCTCGCCGCGCGCAACTTCAATCCGCTGGCGCCGTTCCGCTTTGCGGTGCGCCGCGTCTTTGACTTTGTGCGCGGGGTCGATGCGCTGATCTGGACCGTGGTGCTGGCCCGCGCCTTCGGCCCCGGCCCGCTGACCGGCGCGCTGGCGATCCTGGTCACCGATAGTGGCACCTTCGGCAAGATCTTCTCCGAAGCGCTGGAAAACGTCGATGACAAGCAGATCGAGGGTGTGCAATCCACCGGTGCCAATGCCGCGCAACGCTACCGCTTTGGCGTGATCCCGCAGATCACCCCGGTGCTGCTCAGCCAGGTGCTCTATTTCCTCGAATCCAATACCCGCAGCGCCACCATCATCGGCGCCATCACCGGCGGCGGCATCGGCCTGCTTCTGACCCAGGCGATCATCACCCAGAAGGATTGGGAAGAGGTCGCCTATTACATCCTGCTGATCGTGCTGATGGTGATGCTGATGGACTGGCTTTCGGGTTGGCTGCGCGCCCGCCTGATCCGCGGCGGGTCGGACAAGCCGCGCAAAACGCGCACCGCCCCCCAGCCCGATCCGTTTCTGTTACCTTGATCCCCGCAAGGACCCGACCCAATGGCCCGTCTAAGCGCCGACACCCCCTTTGTTCATCCCGGTTGCCAGATCACCGACAGCAGCTTTGGCGCCTTTGTCGAGATCGGCGCCAATAGCCGCGTCGCCAACAGCACATGGGGCGATTACAGCTATTGCGACCGCACCTGCGACATCGCCAATGCCCGAATCGGCAAGTTCGCCAATATCGCCAGCTTCACCCGCATCGGCGCCACCGATCACCCGATGGAAAAGGCTTCGCTGCATCATTTCCACTATCGCTCGGCCGATTACTGGGACGATGCCGAACACGATGCCGACTGGTTCGCGCACCGCGCCGGTCGCACCGCCACCATCGGCCATGATACCTGGATCGGTCACGCCGCCATCATCAAGCCCGAGGTCACCATCGGCCATGGCGCGGTGATCGCCTCGGGCAGTATCGTGACCAAGGATGTGGCGCCCTATACCATCGTCGGCGGCAATACCGCGGGCCTCATTCGCCGCCGCTACCCCGAGGATGTGGCCGAACGGATGATGGCGCTGGCCTGGTGGGACTGGGACCATGCCCGCCTGCGCGCCGCGCTGCCCGATTTCCGCAGTCTGCGGGCCGAGGAATTCCTGGAGAAATACCTCTGACTTCAAAGGCTGGTCCCTGCCCGCTTGGCGCTCCCCGGCTGCTGGACTATGCAGGGGGAAACAAGGAAGAGGGTGACATGGGCCGGGACTGGATCGCACTGGATTGGGGGATGACCGCACGGCGCATTTGGGTGATGCGTGGGCGCGATCCGCTGGACGAGATTGTCGAAACCGGCCCGCGCGCGCCCGACCGGGCGGCGATCCTGTCGCTGGTGGCGGGGCGTCATGCCGGGCAGGGGGTGCCGGTCGTGGCCTGTGGCCCGCTTGGCCCGGTGCGCGAAACGGTGCCCTGCGCGCCGCTTTCGGGCGGGCTCTGGCAGATCGATCTTGGCGATCCGCGCGTTCTGCTGCATGCGGTGCCGGGCCTGGCCCAGACCGAACCGGCCGACATGATGCAGGGCGACGAGACGCGGATCGCGGGGTTTCTGGCGCTCAACCCGGATTGGGACGGGGTGATCTGCCTGACCGGCGAGACCAGCCGCTGGGCGCATGTGAGCGCCGGTGAGGTTGTCAGTTTCCGCAGTTTCCTGTCGGGCGCCATGCTGGCGGCCTTGGCCGGGGGAACGGTCCTGGGGCGCTGGCTGGCTGCGCCGGATCTGGACAAGACCGCGTTTGAGGCGGCCGTTGCCGATGGCCTGTCGCGCCCCGAACAGATGTTGGCCCGGCTCTGGAGCGCCCATGCCGCCGCCACCCTGCAGGGGCTGCCCGCAGGCATCGCCCGCGCCCGCATTCTGGGCGGGCTGATCGGCGCGGAACTGGCCGCGACCCGCCCGTTCTGGCTGGGCCAGCAGCTGGCGGTGATGGGAGAGGGCGAGATGCCCCGCCTCTATGTCGATGCGCTGGGTGCACAGGGGGCACCCGCCACCCAGGCCGATGCGGCGCGGATGACGCGCGCGGGGCTGGTCGCGGCCTGGGGCGCAATGACCGCTTGAGGCATGGCGGGGATGCAGGCAAACAGGCAAACAGACGTCACGAGCGAGAGGGCAGGATGAGCTTCAGCACCGAAATCGAAGTCCGGTTCAAGCATTGCGACCCGGCGGGCATCGTGTTCTTTCCACGCTACTTCGAGATGATCAACGACGTGGTCGAAGACTGGTTCGCCAACGACCTTGGTTGCCCCTTCCACGAACTGGTCAAGGAAAATGGCGCGCCGACGGCGCAGATACAGGCGCGTTTCACCGCGCCCTCGCTGCATGGCGATGTGCTGAGCTTTCGGCTGACACCCACCCGGATCGGCAATTCGAGCCTCGATTATGATCTGACAGCCCATTGCGGCGATGAATTGCGCCTAAGGGCGACGGCGACGCTGGTGCATGTGGCCCGGCTGGGCCGGTCACAGCCCTGGCCCCAGGCCATCCGCGAGCGTGTCGCGGCTCAGATCGACAGCGCCTGAGCAGCCAACCCGGGCAGGGCCGCGTAATCGGCAAAGGCCGCCCGATGCGGCAGCTCGGCCACCGGGCGCTTGCGATAGCCTTGGGTGAACAGCAGAAACGGGATGCCGGCGTTCTGTGCGGTCTCGGCGTCGACCTCGCTGTCCCCAACAAAGAGGCGCGGCAGATCGGGCAGGGCGGCAAAACTGGCCTGCAGCATCTGGGGGTCGGGCTTGCGTGTGGGCAGGCTGTCACCGCCGATCACCACGTCAAAGAAACCGGCAAGCCCGAGATCGGCCAGAACATGGCGCGCGGGCTCTTCGGGCTTGTTGGTGCAGATGCCCATAACGGCGCCTTGCGATTTCAACAGGTCGAGCGCCTCGATCACGCCGGGATAGGGGCGCGTCAGCGCAGAGGCGGCCCGGTTGTACTCGGCCAGCGTCGTGGCGGTCAGCGCGTCATGGCGCGCCATGTCCAGCCCCAGATGGTCGATGACCCGGGCGACCAGATGCGGCAGCCCATTGCCGACAAAAGAGGTGACGGTGGCCAGATCGAGCGCGGCCTGACCCTCACCCGCAAGCATTCGGTTCACGGCGGCGGTGATGTCGGGCGCGCTGTCCACCAGCGTGCCGTCAAGATCGAAGACTAGGGCAAGGGGCATGGGCAAACTCCGGCTGTGCCCCGATCCCTGTCAGAGCGCGGAGGTGACGGCAAGCCCATATGCGCGGTTCTGACGAACCGCCCATGCCTCCGGCGGAGGTATTTTTGAACAGAAGAAAGGGTTTGTTAACGTTAATGCGCCAGTTTGACGGGGCGGTACAGGCGGAGGCGCCGATGGCCGTAACAGGAGAAGGCCCCCTGCCATGCGCGGGGGGCTGACTTCTTTTGCTCCCGGTCTTCTTCTGTTTCAAAATACCTCCGCCGGAGGCAGTCCGCGCAGCGGGCTTTGTCGCGCTCACCCCTCCAGCGGGACGAACCTGTAGCCGTCTTCGGCCGCTTCCACATGTCCCATGCCCCCCTCGGGCAAGTGATAGCCGATCATGGTCATGTGTTCGGAGGCAAGGCGCTGCATCAGGCGGACCCGGGTCTCGGCCCCCATCTCGAGGTCCTGATCCGCGCCCGAAGGCCAGTGCGGTCGGGCAAAGGCCAGGTGATGATTGCCGATCGCGTCTCCCACCACCATCAGCGCCGCGTCGCCTGCGCGGATCTCGAAGGACATGTGCCCGGGTGTGTGGCCGAAACTTGCCACCGCCGCAACGCCGGGCAGGATCTCGTCCCCATCCTCGAAGGTCTCGAGGGTTTCCAGCGCCTCCAGCCGCCGCGCGGCGCCCACGGCGAAAGAGGCCCGGTCGGCGCCGATCTGATCGACAGTTTCCGGGTCGAGCCAGTAATCCCGTTCGACCCGCCCGATCAGGTGGCGGGCATTTGCGAACAGCGGATCGTCGAAATCGTCGAGCACGCCCCAGAGATGGTCCGGATGGCCATGGGTGAACACCACGTCGGTGATATCGTCGGGGGCAAGGCCGATGGCGTCCAGCGCGTCGACAAGGTCACCAGCGCTGTCCTGAAAGCTCGTACCGGACCCTGCGTCGAACAGGATGTTGCGCCCCTCGCTCTGCATCAGTGTGATATTGCAATCGGGCCGCAGCGTCGCGCCTTCCAGCCCATAGCGCGCCCGTAATGGCGCCAGATCTTCCTGCGGCATCGGGTCGAACAGGAAACCGGCCGGCAGGACCAGATGGCCATCCGACAGGCTGGTGATGCGCGCGGCGCCGATGCTTGTCTCGGTCGCCGACCACAGCCGCAGCGGGGTAGTGGCGGTCAGGGCAATGCCGGCGCCGAGCCGGCCGAGCAGGGTGCGTCTGGTCAGGGTCATGAAGGTCTCCTCTGAATATATTCTGACATTCACGGACGTGAATTACAATTGGTGAGATTGGCGAGTGCAGAGCGACTTGACAAAGGCGACAAAAATAGTCAGGTTTAAGGCGCGCGCAGCCACCGGAGTCTCCGTCAGCCAGCGATCCAGAGCGACCCCATTTGCCGATACGGAGACAGTGACATGACGATCCACAGCGCCACCCCCACCGCCGATCCGGCGTTCCAGATCCTGCCCTCGCACAAGGCCGAGGAGCTGACCAAGGGCGGCAATCTTGCCCATATCCGGCTGGGCGACCAGCTTTACACCCTGCGCATCACCCGCGCGGGCAAGCTGATCCTGACGAAATGAGCGCGGCGGTACATCGCGGCGGCGCTGCCGTCGGGCATCTGGCCGATCTGCCCACGCTCGAGGCCTCGGCGGTGCATTGCCTGCGTTTGTGGAGCGATGCGACCGAAGGGCGCGCGGCGCTGCCCGAGGGACGCTCGGCCGAGTTGTTGAAACAGATTTGCGGGCTTTGCGCCTCTTACGGGCGGCGCCCGTTGATGCGGCATGGTCTTGGTTGCGCCTGTCTCGGCGCGGACGAAGCCTGTTTCGCCCATATGGTGGCCGCGGCTGCCACCGGCGCGCGCGAGGACGCGCTGATGCTGGCCGCGCTGATCGTGCGGCCCGATCTGGCCCCGGCACTGGTGGCGCTGAGCGAACAGCTGGGTCTGGCGCTGCACCGCCGACCGATGGTCGGGGCGGCGCAGTATCGCACGTTAGAGAGCCGGGCAGGGCGCTTGCACTAGCCCGCTAGCAGCAGCCACAGCCCGTATGGTGATGATCGTGATCGCAGGCAGGGGCGGGCGCCCAGTCGCCCACTTCGGCCAGTACCTCGCGCAGCGCCCACAGGATCATGTCCACATCCTCGGCCTCGATGGTCAGGGGGGGGCGGATCTTCAGGATGTTGTCCTTGGGCCCTTCGCTGCCGATCAGGATGCGGTGGTCGCGCATCCTGTTCTTGACGTATCGGCAGATCTCGGTCCCCTCGGATCCGTCCGGGTTGATCAGCTCGACCCCCAGGAACAGCCCCATACCGCGCACATCGCCGACACAGCCAAATTCACCCTCCAGAACGCGCAAACCGGTCATCAGCCGCTCGCCCATCAGGCGCGCGTTTTCCTGCAGGCCCTCGTCATCGACGATATCCAGCACCTCCTTGCCGATCCGGCAGGACAGGGTCGAGCCGCCAAAGGTCGAAAAATACTCGATCCCGTTGTCGAAACTTTGAGCGATCGCCTTCGTCGTCACCAGCACGCCCAGCGGATGGCCGTTGCCGATGGGCTTGCCCATCACCACGATATCGGGCTCGGCGCCCTGATGTTCAAAACCGAAGTAGTAGTCACCGAGCCGCCCCAGGCCGGTCTGCACCTCGTCGGCGATGCAGACCCCGCCCGCCGCGCGGATCTTGTCATAGACCGCCGCCAGATAGCCCTTGGGCGGGATAATCTGGCCGCCGACGCTGGGAAAGGTTTCGGCGATGAAACCGGCGACGCCGTGGCCCATTTCCTGCAACCGGGCGATGGCGGGGTCCACAAAATCCGCGAATTTTGTGGCCCGTTCCGCATCGTCGCGCCTGAAACTGCCGCGATAGTCGTCGGCCACCTCGACCAGTTCGACCCAATCGGCCTGACCCACGCCGCCCGGCTTGTTGAACTTGTAGGCCGAGATGGCAATCGCGCCGGTGGTATTGCCGTGATAGCCGTGATCGGGCGTCACCATGCCCATGTTGCCTGTATGCGCCCGCGCCAGACGCAGCGCCAGCTCGTTGGCCTCGGTCCCCGAGTTGACGAAGAAACAGACCTCGAACCGCGCGGGCAGTTTCGACAGCACCTTTTCGGCGAAGGCCAGTTGCGCCGGATGCAGATAGCGGGTGTTCGAATTCATCCGCTGCAGCTGATCTGCCGCCACCGCCTGAATACGGGGATGGGCATGGCCCACATGCGGGACGTTGTTATAGGCGTCCAGATAGGGGCGGCCCCATTCGTCGAACAGGTGATGTTTCCAGCCGCGCACCAGCATCACCGGATCGTCATAGGTCAGCGACAGGTTGCCGCCGAAATGCGCCCGCCGCCCGGCCAGCACGGCGGCCTTGTCGCTGGGGCGATAGAACACCTTGTCATCGGGCAGGTTCAACAGCGCCGCCGGGTTCGGGCAGACCGCATGCCACAGGTCCATCTCGTCCGGGTCGCCGACGCCAGGCCAGTCGGTCTCCATGCCCTGCGTCGTCAGGGCCAGCTGGAAGTGAACATGCGGCGCCCAGCCGCCATTCTGGCCGGCATCGCCCAGCCGGGCAAAGCCCGCGCCCTGCGCCACCGGGTCGCCCGGTTTCAGGCGGTCGCAGACCTCGGGGTCGAGATGGCCGTAAAGCGTATAGAAGGCATCGCCCTGCGGCGTTTCGTGATGCAGGATCACCACGCCGCCATAGTCCAGATGCCCGGTGCGGTTCTCCACCGCCTCGACCCGCCCGCTGAGCGGCGCGTGCAGCACGGTCCCGGCCGGTGCGAACACATCCACCGCCAGATGCACGGTGCGCCGGTCGCTGGCCTTCCACGGCCCCTTGCGAAAACCCGGTTCGGCATAGATCAGGCGCGGTTCGTTGTAATAGCCCAGCCACAGGCCGGTGCCGAATTCCTCGCCCACCCGCGCGGCTTCCTCTATGGGCATGTGAAACGGGTTCTGCGGCCAGGTCGAATTCTCGACCGACAGCGAACCCATCGGTGCCTCGCCCAGATCGGTGCCGAACATGGCGGCGAACCGGCCCCGGTTCTGGTTCAGATAGGCATGCACCCGCTCGGCCCCGTCGGTCACCGGCAAGCCGCAGGCCACCCGCAGCCGCGCCGCCATCAGCCCGCCATTGACCGAAGCGTTTTCCAGGAACCGCCAGGCGGGGGCCTGGCTGATCGTCACATAGGGGTCGTCCGGGTTCTGGGCCGCCATCAGGGTCGAGTTCACCACCGATACCGCCAGCCGCATTCGGAGAAGCGGCCAGATCAGGTCCACCTCGGCCGCGCTCAACCGGTTGGCCGCGTGATAGCCGCGCACCAGCGCCGCCAGCGCGCGCTCGGGCTTGGGATGGTCCAGCACCACATAGGCCCCGGCAATCGCCAGGTCGCACACGCGGGGCGCTGCGCACATGTCGCCCAGGTCGATCAGGCCCGAGACCCGGCGGGTCTCGTCCAGCCCGCCCTTGACCAGGATGTTGTAATCGTTGACGTCATTGTGGATCGCCTGAACCGGCAGGGCGGCCAGCCGGTCGCGCAGTCCGGAGAACTCCGCCGCGATTTCCCTCAGCAGTGCCCGCCGTGCCGGATCGGCAATCGCCTGCAACTCGGCACCGATCCAGCCCGCCTGCATCAGGTTCCATTTGAAGTTGCGCGCCAGCCCGTCATGCGCAAACCCCTCCAGCGCCCGGTCGGTGGCCCCCAGCACCCGGCCGAGTTTCAGGATCAGCTCTTCGGAATGCGGCTTGGCCCGCGCATAACAGCGCCCCGGCAAACGCTCGAGCAGCCAGGCCAGGCGCGGCGCGCCCGCCTCATCCGCGATCTCGGGCAGCATCGCGCCATCGAGCGCGGCAAACACCTTGGGAAAGGGCAGGCCCGGCGCCACCTCGGCGATGTGATCCAGCGCGGCGACCTGCATCTCTACCAGCCCTGCCTCGCAGCCGGGCCGCATCACCTTCAGCACATAATCTTGCCCGTTGCGGGCCCGGGCCAGAAAGTTCAGGTCATATTCGCCATCGAGCCGTTCCAGAACCGCCTCGATCCCCCAATGCACCCGCAGGGCCTCTGCCCAGAACTCTGTCAGCACCGCCGTTCTCCCATCACATTCGTGCCGAGGCGGCCCTTGCCCCCCGGTTCTTCATTTCGCCAAAAAACACTCCGGGGGGGTCCCCGCAGGGGACGGGGGCAGCGCCCCCTTTCCCTCAGTCCAGCTTGCGCAGGCGTGCCAGCAGGCTCGACGTGTCCCAGCGCCCGCCGCCCATCTTCTGCACATCCTTGTAGAACTGGTCGACCAGCGCGGTGACCGGCAGGCTGGCGCCGGTCTCGTTGGCGGTGTCCAGACAGATGCCCAGATCCTTGCGCATCCAGTCCACCGCGAACCCGTGGGTCCAGTGATCGTCCAGCATGGTCTCGTACCGGTTGGCCATCTGCCAGCTGCCGGCGGCGCCCTGGCTGATCACCTCGACCACCGCGCGCCCGTCCAGCCCCGCCTTCTCGGCGAAATGAAGCGACTCGGCGAGGCCCTGTACCAGGCCCGCGATGGCGATCTGGTTGCACATCTTGGTAACCTGGCCAGCGCCGCTTTCGCCGATGCGGCGGCAGATGCGGGCATAGGCGGCGATCACCGGTTCTGCCCGGTCATACTCGGCCTGATCGCCGCCGCACATGACCGACAACACGCCGTTTTCGGCCCCCGCCTGACCGCCCGAGACGGGCGCGTCGACAAAGCCCACACCGCCGTCCCTGGCGGCGGCATAAAGCTCGCGGGTGACCTTGGCCGAGACCGTGGTGTGATCGACAAAGACGCTACCCGCAGCCATCCCCGCCAGCGCGCCATCCGGCCCGGCGCAGACGCTGCGCAGATCGTCGTCATTGCCGACGCAGGCCATGACGAATTCGGCGCCTTCGGCGGCCGCGCGCGGCGTTGTGGCCATGGCGCCGCCATGCTGCGTCACCCATTTTTCGGCCTTGGCGGCGCTGCGGTTATAGACGGTGACGTCGTGCCCGGCGGATTTCAGGTGCCCCGCCATCGGATAGCCCATCACGCCCAGGCCAAGGAATGCTACTTTTGCCATGTCCGGATCCTCTCTCGTTATCCGGCGGCGTGTCTCCCCCGGCTTGTTCCCGACAGAGACAAAGCAAAGCTTGTGGCAAAGGGCAAGCCCGCGCGTCAGACAGCCCCGCCCAGATCACGCAGGATCGGGCAATCGGGCCGGTTGTCGCCCGCGCAGGCATCGACCAGTTCGGTCAACGTATCGCGCATGGCGATCAGGTCGGCGATCTTGGTCTCGATCCGGGCCAGATGATCGCGCGCCACCTGTTTGACGTCGGCGCTGGCGCGGCTCTGATCCTCGTAAAGCGCCAGCAGGGTGCGGCAATCCTCGATGGTGAACCCCAGCGCCCGGGCGCGGCCCAGAAAGGTCAGCTTGTGCAGGTCCTGTTCGCGAAACCGGCGATAGCCGTTCAGGTCGCGCTGCGGTGTGATCAGGCCGATCTCCTCGTAATAGCGGATGGTCTTGGCGGGCAGGCCGGTGCGGCTGGCGACATCTCCGATATTCATGCGGGTCTCCTTACTCTGCCGGGGCGGGGGCGGCCGCCGGGGCCGGGGCCGCTGCCTGCCGCGTGGCGGGCAGGGCAGCGCGCACCCGGCGCAGGCGCAGGGCGTTGGTGACGACAAAGACGCTCGACAAGGCCATCGCGCCCGCCGCCAGCACCGGCGACAGCATCGGCCCGCCAAACGGATAGAGCACGCCCGCCGCCACCGGGATCAGCAGCACGTTATAGCCAAAGGCCCAGCCCAGGTTCTGGCGGATGTTGCGCATGGTGGCGCGGCTCACCTCCAGCGCGTTGGCCACGCCGCGCAGATCGCCCGACATCAGCACCACATCGGCGGCCTCAATGGCCACATCGGTACCGGTGCCGACAGCGATGCCGGTATCGGCATGGGCCAGCGCGGGCGCATCGTTGATGCCATCGCCGACAAAGGCCAGCGCGCCATGATCCGCCCGCAGCGCGTCGAGTGCCGCAACTTTGCCCTCGGGCATCACCTCGGCGGTGACCGCGTCGATGCCAAGCTTTGCCGCCAGCGCCTGTGCCGTGCGGGTATTGTCGCCGGTGATCATGGCAACGCTCAGCCCCATCCGGTGGAAACGCTCGATCGCCTCTGCGGTGCCCGGCTTCACCGGGTCCGAGACCGCCAGCACCGCCGCCGCGCGCCCGTCGATGGCGGCATAGAGCGGCGTCTTGCCCTCGGCGGCCAGTGCCGCGCCGGTCTCGCGCAGCGGGCCAAGCGCGATACCCTCGCGGTCGAACAGGCGGTCGGCGCCGATCAGCACGTCCTGCCCGGCGACGCGGGCACGGGCGCCCAGGCCGGTCAGGCTCTCGAACGCCTCGGCGGCAAGCAGATCGCCCTCTGCCGCGCGGGTGATTGCCTCGGCGATGGGGTGTTCTGACTGTGCCTCGACCGCGGCGGCCAGGCGCAGGACGCTGTCGCGCTCAAATCCATCGGCAGTGGTCAGGTCGGTCAGTTCGGGACGGCCCAGCGTCAGAGTGCCGGTCTTGTCAAAGGCGATGACGCGCGCCTCTTGCAGACGTTGCAGCGCGTCGCCCTTGCGGAACAGTACGCCCAGTTCGGCGGCCCGTCCCGTGCCCACCATGATCGAGGTCGGGGTGGCCAGACCCATGGCACAGGGGCAGGCGATGATCAGCACCGCCACGCCCGCGACCAAGGCATGACCCAGCGCGGGCGAGGGACCAAAGGCCAGCCAGACCAGCACCGTCAATGCAGCAACCCCCATCACGATGGGCACGAACCACAGGGTGATCCGGTCGACCACCGACTGGATCGGCAGCTTGGCGCCCTGTGCCTGTTCCACCATGCGGATGATCTGGGCCAGCACCGTGTCCGCGCCCACCTTTTCGGCGCGCGCGCGCAGGGCGCCGGCGCCGTTCACGGTGCCACCCACCAGCGTGTCGCCGGCGGATTTGGTCACCGGCACCGGCTCGCCGGTGATCATGCTCTCGTCAACGTGGCTCTGGCCGTCCAGCACCCGCGCATCTGCTGGGATACGGTCGCCGGGCCGGATCAGCAGGGTGTCGCCGGGCTGGATATCGGCGATCTCCACCTCGACCGGCTGGCCGTTGCGCTCGATCCGGGCATGGCGGGGTTGCAGGCCGACCAGCGCCTCGATGGCGGCACCGGTGCGCCCGCGTGCCCGCGCCTCGAGCCAGCGGCCCAGCAGGATCAGCGCGACGATGACGGCGGCGGCCTCGTAGTAGACATTGGCGGTGCCGGCGGGCAGCAGCCCGGGGGCGAAGGTCGCCACCAGAGAGAAGCCATAGGCGGCCCCGGTCCCCAGTGCGACCAGCGCGTTCATGTCGGGGGCGCCGCGCAGCAGGGCCGGAAAGCCCTTGGCATAGAACACCCGGCCGGGGCCAAACAGCAACACCGTGGTCAGGGCGAACTGGATCAGATAGCTGGTCTGCTGGCCGATGGTCGCCATGATCCAGTGATGCAGGGCCGGGATCATATGCCCGCCCATCTCGATCAGGAAGACAGGCAGCGCCAGCAGGATGGCCAGCAGGGTCTGCCGCTTGAGTATCGCAGCCTCGTCCGAGGGCTCCTCGCCCCCGTCCTCGGCGCCCCCCTCGGGGCGGGCAGCATAGCCCGCGGCGGTCGAGACCGCCGCCAGCGCCGCCGGATCTGTGCTGCCGGTGACATAGCTGACCCGCGCGGTGCGGGTGGCCAGGTTGACCTGTGCCTCGACGACGCCCGGTGCGGCGTTCAGCGCCCGTTCGACCCGGCCCACGCAAGAGGCGCAGCTGAGCCCTTCGACCGTCAGTGTGGTCTCGGACACCTCCGCCGGATAGCCCGCGCCCGCCGCCGCCTGGGTCAGCGCGGCGACCGGGCTGTCATGATGGACCTGTGCTGTCTTGGTGGCAAAGTTGACCGAGGCCTCGGCAACCCCCGGAACCGCCAACAAGGCGCGTTCCACCCGGCCCACGCAGCCGGCGCAGCTCATGCCCGTGATCTTCAGCGATGTGGTTTGTGCTGACATGCGACTCGTCCTTGTCCTCTGATCACCCCTCAGATGGGGGTTCCAGTCACGGGAAGGTCAAGGGCGCACGGTGAATTTCTCTCAGCCGCGTCCGATTTTACTTTCCATCAGCCGTTGATAGAGGCCCGGCGACAGCCGGTTGATCCACCAGGCCAGCCGCGCGACACGACCCACCGGGATCATGTCGCGGCCCCGGTCAAGGCCGCGCAGGATGGTCGCCGCCGCTGCCTCGGGCGTCATATAGTCCATCCCGTCCGTGGCCGAGCCGGGCCGGGCGATGCCGTCGGGCTGCGCCTGCGCATTGCCCAGATTGGTGGCCACAAACGAGGGCGCGGCGATCTGCACCGCGACCCCATGTGCCCGCTCCTCGGACCGAAGCGACTTGAAAAACCCTTCGAGCGCGTGTTTTGACGCGGCATAGGATGTGCGGCTGTAAAGCGGCGCAAACCCCGCCACCGAGGAAATCGCCAGATGGGTGCCGCGCGCCTGCCGCACCGGGCCGAGCATTGCGCGGGCCATGTTCACAGCGGCGAAATAGTTGATCTCGAACACCCGGCGGTGACTGGCCTCGTCACTGTCGGCAAACAGGCCGATCTGGGTGATGCCCGCATTATAGACGGCAAGGTCCACCCCTTGCGGCCCGATGGCAAGGGCGCAGGCCGCGGCCAGCTGGCCGGGATCGGTGAGGTCGCATTGAATGACGCGCTGGGTCTCGCTGGGTTCGATGGCCGAGATATCGCGGTCGAGCAGGGTCACATGCCAGCCGCGCGTCTGCAACGCATCCGACAGTGCCCGGCCCAGGCCCCCCGCGCCGCCCGAGATCACTGCGCGCTTCACAAACCCGCCTCGCGCCGCCAGAGGTCAAAGACCTCGGCGCTGGCCAGCTCGGGCACATAGCCGAACACCTGTTTCAATGCGTCATTGGCCAGCACCGGGCGGTATTGCAGAAACCGCACCTGTTCGGGTCCATAGCGCGACAGGCCCAATGGACGCGCCAGCGCCAGCGCCGCCTTCAATGTCAGCGCCGGCAGGCGCAGCACCGGCTTGCCCAATGCGCGGGCAAGGTCCGATACCCCCATCGCGCCATCGCCGGCCACGTTATAGATACCCGCAGGACCCTCGCCCGCCGCCCGCGCCAGGATGCGCGCCAGGTCGCGGGTCCAGATAAAGACAAACGGGCTTTCCGATCCGCGCACCGCCAGCAGGCGGGGCTTGCGGAACAGGGCGGTGATCTGGTTCTCGGTTCCTGCGCCCAGCACCGTGCCCACCCGCAGCACCACCTGTTCCAGCTGCGGCGCGCTCTGGCGCGCCTCGGCCAAGATCTCTTCGACCTGACGTTTGTGATCGGCATAGGCAAACTCGGGATTGCCGCGCAGCGGATCGCTTTCGCGCAGGGGCATCGGGTTGTCGGCGTGATAGCCATAGGCGGCGCCCGACGACGTCACCACCAGCCGCCGCACCCCATGGGCAAGGCACGCATCCAGCACCGCCCGTGTGCCGCCCACATCGACGCGATGCGCAACCGCGCGCGCCACGCCCGGTGTCACGATCGAGGCAAGGTGAATGACCACCTGTGGCCTGACCTCTCCGACAATGCGGTCAGGGTCATCGGTGGTGACATCCATCGGAAGCCAGGTCACAGCGCCTGTCGCTTTAGGTGGGACAAGATCGGTGGCAAACACGTCATGCTCGTCCAATTCCTCCAGCAGCGCCCGGCCCACCATGCCTGCCGCGCCGGTGATCAGGATCCGGCTCATCGTCTGGCCTCGGTCCGCGACATGATCATGGCCAGCCCAAGGCCCGAGATCGCATGCCAGATGCCCCAGAAGGCTGCCGCCACCGCCATGCCGCCCAGCCCGTTGAAAAAGGCAAAGATCAGCACCAGCCCAAGGCCCGAGTTCTGGATACCGGTTTCAATCGTCACCGCGCGCCGGTCGTAAGGGGACAGCCGGGTCAGAGTGGCCACAACCCAGCCGCCCCCCAGAGCCAGGGCATTGTGAAGGATCACAAGCCCGGCGACAGCTCCGGCAAAACTCAGGAAGTACCCCCAGTTCGCAGCCAGAGCGAGTATGATGAACGCGATGAAAATGCCCATCGACAAGAGTTGCAGCGGCCGCCGCAACCGGGCGGTCAGGGCAGGGCGGCGCATGTTCAGCGTCACGCCCAGGATCAGTGGCAGGATCAGCATCAGCCCGACCGTGATGGCGATCTGTACCGGGTCGATATGGGTCTCTTGCAGGATGGCGCGGGTGGGGGGATACAGGCTCCCCCAAAGCGCGATATTGGCGGGTGTCATCACGATGGCGCCCACGGTGGCAAAGGCTGTCATCGACACCGAGAGCGCCGCATTGCCGCCCGCCCGATGGGTGATGAAGTTCGAGATATTGCCGCCCGGGCAGGCCGCCACCAGAATGAGGCCCAGCGCAATCGACGGGTGTGGTGCGGTCAGCCAGACCAGTGCGAATGTCAGCACCGGCAGCACCACGAATTGCGAGAAGAGCCCCACCAGAACCGGTTTCGGCCCGCGCGACAGGCGGCGGAAATCGTCCAGCGTCAGGTCGATGGCGATAGAGAACATCACCACCGCCAGGATCGCGTTCAGCAGCATCAGCGAGGCGGGCGAGAAATTCAGCAGGATGTCGTCGATACCTGTCATGATTGCGCCCTCTTGAGACGGTCTATCCAGCCGGTCACCGCGCCGCGATAGGTGGCCTTGTCCACGTAATAGGCCATGCGCGCCAGCTTGAGGTAGTTCATGCCGCCGGTTGCCCGTTCAAAGCCTGCCGATTTCGCGGCCTTCAGCTCTGCTGCCGCCGCACCGCCCCTGCGCAGGCCGGTGATATAGCGCGCCACCATCTCGGCCTGTTCATGGCGACCCTGCCAGCCCAGTCCGCTGGCCTCGATCATGCCCAGAACGAACAGGTCGTCGCGCTCGGGATGCAGCGCGTTCAGGTAGAGATGCGGCGCGTCGCCCTGCCAGTTCAGCAGGTCGCGGTCGATGAACGGGTAGAACAGCTTGTAACCCGTGGCGGCGAGGATCATGTCATACTCCTCGCTCGAACCATCGGCAAAGATCACCCGGCGTCCGTCAAAACGGTCGATATCGGGGCGGATGCGCAGATCGCCATGGCCCGCGTGATAGAGGACCAGAGAATTGACCACCGGGTGGCTTTCATACAGCTGGTAGTCGGGCTTGGGGAAACCGTATTTCTGCGGATCGCCCACGAACCATTTCAGGATCATGCCATCGACCCGCCGTTTCAGCCACATGGGCAGCTTGATCATGCCACCCAGCGTGTCCGCCGGTTTGCCAAAGACGTATTTCGGCACAAAGTAGTATCCGCGCCGCATCGACAGGTCGCAGAGCGCTCCGTGATGGATCGCATCCACCGCGATGTCGCAGCCGGAATTGCCCGCTCCCACGATCAGCACCCGCTTGCCGTCGAATTGCGAAGGGTGCCGATAGGCCGAGGAATGGATCAACTCGCCGTCGAAACGGCCCTGAAAGGTGGGCATGTTGGGTTCGGACAGGGTGCCATTGGCGATCATCACCCCGGCATAGGTTTCCGTGTGCTCCCCCTCTGCGTCGCGCCATATGACACGCCATCCCGCACCCGGCTCACCTAGTGGTTCACACCGCAGCACCTCGGCCCCGAACCGGTAATGATCGCGCAGTCCATAGCGGGCGGCGAAGGCGTGGAAATAGCGTTTCAACTCGCGATGCGAGGGGTATTCGGCCACCGCCTCCTCCATCGGGAAATCGGTGAACTCGGTCATCCGTTTGGAGGAGATCAGATGCGCGCTTTCATACATGGTCGAGCGGGGGCCATCGATATCCCACAGCCCGCCCACATCCGAATGCAGCTCGAACCCGTCAAAGGCGATGCCCTGTTCCAGCATCACCTTGGCCATGGCCAGCCCCATCGGACCTGCCCCGATCAGGGCAAATCTGTCGCACGTTTCCGTCATCGCTGTCCTCCCGTTGCTTTTAGATTGAACGACTGTTCAATCTAAGGCAAGATAATTTGCAAAAGGGATGTTTGTTTTGGAAAAACAACGGCAACGGGCGCCCTCGGCGCGGTCCTTGCAGACCCGGGCGCGCATTCTGGATGCGGCGGAGCAGCTCTTTGCCGCGCGCGGATTCGAGGGCGCCTCGATTCGCGACATCGCCAGGGCGGCGGGAGTGCAGGGCGGGCTGGTGGCCCATCATGGCGGCAGCAAGGAAGAGCTGTTTCACCTTGTCGTCTCGCGCCGCGCGGGAGAGCTGTCGCGCATCCGGATCGAAGCGCTGGAGACGGCGCGCGGGCGCGGCCCGCTCGATCTGGCGTGCATCCTCGATTGCTTCATCCGGCCCTATGTGACGCTGGCACAGGAGGGCGGGCCGCAATGGGTGGCCTATGGGCGGCTGCTGGCGCATGTCTCGGCCGATCCGCGCTGGAGCGCGCTGGCGGCAGAGTGTTTCGACCCCACCGCGCAGCGCTTCATCGCGGAGATCGCCGCCCTCTACCCGGATGCGGCGCCGGGGCAGGCGGCGATGGGGCAGATCTATGCGGTCTCGGCGATGCTGGCCCATGTCTACTCCGCCTGGCGTCTGGACACGCTCAGCCCCGGCGCGGAGGAGGCGGGCGCGGATCAGCTGATCGCCTTTGCCACGGCTGGAATTCACGCGGTCATGTCCGGGCGCGCGCCGGAAAAATGACATTTTTCCGGGCCGTTTTCCGGCGCGGAAAACGGCCGCCTGCCGTCAGCGCGCGCGTCGTTGCGATGTCAGAGCGCGCCGCCCTCTTGCGGGACCGGTGTGTGGTTGAAACTATAGCCGGTGCGGCAGGCCTCTTCCCCGCCCAGCTCTGCGATCCGCCTTTGCTGATCGGCAAAGGCGCGGGCATTCACCGTCTCGGGATTGCAGATGGCACGCAGGCGGTGCTCGCCTTCGGCCAGCAGGGCGCGCATGTCGGGGTCTTCGGCAGCGCGCGGGGCTAGATCGGTCAGTTCCTGCGGGTCGCGCTCCAGATCGAAGAGTTGCGGTGCCTCCCCGACGTAGTGGACATATTTCCAGCGGCCCCAGCGCAGCATGAACGTGCCGGTGCGCGAACCGCCGTCATGATATTCGCTGAACCCGGCCCGGTCGGGATCATCGGGCGCAGTGGCGATACTGCGCAGTGACAGGCCGGGCAGGTCCTCGCGCGCCGCCAAGCCACAGAGCTCGCGCGCGGTGGCGGCAATGTCGGTGAGGCTGGTGCAGGTCGACACGCGATGCCCGGCGGGGATGCCCGGCCCGGCGGCAATCATAGGCACGCCGGCGCTGGCCTCGTACATCACCTGCTTGGTCCAGAAACCCTGATCGCCCATCATGTCTCCATGGTCGGAAACATAGAGGACCACGGTGTTGTCGGCCTTTCCGCCGGCCTCAAGCGCGGCCAGTACCCGGCCCACGCAATCATCCATGAAGGAGGTCAGCCCGTAGTAGGCGGCCTTGGCCTCGCGCATCTTCTGCGCGTCGAAATAGGCGTCATAGTTGAAGAAACCGCCGATATTGCGCAATTCGGCATGATCCGGCAGGCCCTGGCCATAGCCCACCGGCAGGTCCATCTGGTCTGGATCATAGAGCGCAAACCATTCCTCGGGGCAGGTCAGCGGGTAATGCGGGCTGACCAGTGATACGAAGGCGGCCCAGGGACGCTCTTGGCGGGCCGGGTCGGCCAGCCAGGCCTCGGCCGCTGCGGTGATGGCGCGGTCATAATCGGTATAGCTGCTGGCACCCACCCCGACATCCGCGGCCAGTTCGGCGGCGGCCTCATAGGCGGGCGGGTTCTTGCGCAACAGGCCCACGGTCCAACCGATGCCACCCACCACATGCATCGGCAGGATCTCCTGCGAGAACCCGTTGTCATCCTCGGTTGCGCGGAAATGCAGCTTGCCGATGGAGACGACCTCGCGCCCGGCATCGCGCAGATCATGCATCCAGCTGCGCGGCTGACCGGCATAGGGGGTGGCGCTGTCCCAATGGCCGGTCCTGTGGATCCAGTCGCCGGTGGCAAGCGCTGCCCGGGTCGGCACGCACATGGGCGAGGGGGTATAGGCGGCCTCGAACATCGTGCCGCGCGCGGCCAGCGCATCGAGGTTGGGTGTCTTGACGATGGGATGCCCGGCGCATCCCATCGCGTCCTTGCGATGTTCGTCCGAGACGATCACCAGCAGATTGGGGTGGTTTGTCATGCCCGGCCTTGCTGTTTCTATGCCTGTGCGCCCTGCGCGTCGCGCAGGAGGCGCCGCAAGATCTTGCCCGAGGCCGATTTCGGAATCTGTTCGATCACCTGCATCTGGCGCACCTGCTTGTAATGCGCCAGCCGGGTGTCGAGATAGGCCTGCACCTCGGCCAGGCTTGGTGCCGCCTGTCCAGCCGCTGCGACGACAAAGGCCAGCGGCACCTCGCCCGCCGCCTCGTCGGGGGCGCCGATCACCGCCGCATCCGCGATGGCGGGATGGGTCAGCAGCGCCGCCTCGACCTCGGCCGGGGCGACCTGGAACCCCTTGTACTTGATCAGTTCCTTGAGCCGGTCGGTGATATAGAGGAATCCATCCTCGTCGAAATGGGCGATATCCCCGGTGCGCAGCCAGCCACCCTCGACGATGGTGGCACGGGTGGCGGCCTCGTTGTTGAGATAGCCCTTCATCACCTGTGGTCCGCGCACCCACAGTTCACCATCCTCGCCCAGGGGCAGGTCGGTGCCGGTCTCGGGGTCGATAATGCGGCATTCGGTGTTCGATATCGCCACGCCCGAGGCGCCGGGCTTGCCCTCTCCATGCGGCGAGACATGGCTGACCGGGCTCAGCTCGGTCATGCCATAGCCCTGGTTGACCCGGGCGTTGATGCGCTCTCCCAGTCCCTCGGCCACGTCGCGGCCCAGCGGGGCGGCGGCGCAGAACACCTGTTCGACGCAGGACAGGTCGTAATTGGCCACCACCGGATGCTTGGCCAGCGCGAGGGCGACCGGGGGCACGATCCACAGCCGGGGCGTGCGGTAACGGATCACGCAATCCAGATATTGCTCCAGGTCGAAACGCGGCAGCGTCACCAGGCCACCCCCTGCTGTCAGGTAGATATTCATCAATACCTGCAAGCCGTAGATATGGAAGAACGGCAGAAAGGCGGTGGTCATCTCGCCCGGGTTCAGATCGGCCGGCAGCAGCGTCTGGTCGATATTCACCACGAGGTTGCGATGGGTCAGCATCACCCCCTTGGGCATACCGGTGGTGCCCGAGGAATAGGGCAGCACCACCACATGCTCGGCGACATCGACCGGGGCCTGATGCTCCAGCGGCGGTCCCATGAGGTCGCTGAGCGCAAGCGTCCCCTCGGGCGCGTCCCCGACCACCACGATCCGATCAACGCCGGTGCCCTCGATTGCGGCGCGGGCAGTGTCCAGAAAGGCCGGAATGGTCACCAGAACCTGCGCCCCGGCATCGTTGAGCTGATGATGCACCTCGGGTGCGGTATAGGTGGGGTTGATCGTGGTGATGGTGCCACCGGCCCAGGCGATGCCGTGAAAGGCGATGCAATACTCCGGCAGGTTCGGCATCATCAGCCCCACGCAGGTGCCCGCACCCATGTCATGCGCGCTGAGACCGCCCGCCAGCGACTTGACCGCACGGATGAACTGCGCCCCGCTGTAACTGCGCCCGCTGGGCCCGTCGATCAGGATGGTCATGTCGGGGTCGATCCCTTCGAAGACCCGCTGGGTCACGGATTTGTCGCTGAGCGCGACATCTTCGAATCTGCTTTTGAGAATGCTCATCTGAATTCTTCCCCCTGGGTTCCCGGCGCGGGCCGGCCGGTTCATGCTAGCGGCAGGGCCGATTTTTCCAAAGGAATAAGCGCGATCCCCCGGCAAACGACCTTGCGCTTTGGCGCTGAACCTCCTATAGAGCGCACGTCGATAAGGCGATTTGGGCCATAAAAGAATGAGACGAGCAGGGTCGGGAGCATCCGGCCCTCTTTGTTTTGTGGTGACAAGACCGGATCGCCTGACCAATCCGTGCCGCCCCGGCGGACATCAAACAAGACCGGCGGAGACAACCGCTCGGCCAGCAAAAACCGAACTGAAAAGGAAATCAACGCCGCATGGCTAACGCATCCATGGAGGAATTCGAAGCCCTCCTTAACGAAAGCTTCGAAATGGACACCCCCGAAGAGGGATCGGTTGTCAAAGGCAAGGTCATCGCGATCGAAGCGGGCCAGGCCATCATCGATGTCGGCTACAAGATGGAAGGCCGCGTCGAGCTGAAAGAATTCGCAAATCCCGGCGAAGCGCCTGAGATCTCGATCGGCGACGAGGTAGAAGTCTACCTGCGTGCCGCCGAGAACGCCCGTGGCGAAGCTGTCATCTCGCGCGAGATGGCCCGCCGTGAAGAGGCCTGGGACCGTCTGGAAAAAGCCTATGCCGACGACCAGCGCGTCGAAGGCGCGATCTTTGGCCGCGTCAAGGGTGGCTTTACCGTCGATCTGGGCGGTGCCGTGGCCTTCCTGCCCGGCTCGCAAGTCGACGTGCGCCCCGTGCGCGATGCCGGCCCGCTGATGGGTCTGAAGCAGCCCTTCCAGATCCTGAAAATGGACCGTCGCCGTGGCAACATCGTCGTGTCGCGCCGCGCCATCCTGGAAGAAAGCCGCGCCGAACAGCGCGCCGAAGTCATCGGCAACCTGACCGAAGGTCAGACCGTCGACGGCGTGGTCAAGAACATCACCGAATACGGTGCGTTCGTTGACCTGGGCGGTGTGGACGGCCTGCTGCACGTCACCGACATGGCATGGCGTCGCGTCAACCACCCCAACGAGATCCTGAACATCGGCGAGACCGTCAAGGTCCAGGTGATCAAGATCAACAAGGACACCCACCGTATCAGCCTGGGCATGAAGCAGCTCCAGGAAGATCCGTGGGATCTGGTCGGCGCCAAGTATCCGCTGGAATCGGTGCATACCGGCCGCGTGACCAACATCACCGACTACGGCGCATTCGTCGAGCTGGAGCCGGGCGTCGAAGGCCTGGTGCACGTCTCGGAAATGTCCTGGACCAAGAAGAACGTCCACCCCGGCAAGATCGTTTCGACCAGCCAGGAAGTGGAAGTCATGGTTCTGGAAATCGACGGCGCCAAGCGTCGCGTTTCGCTGGGCCTGAAGCAGACCATGCGCAACCCGTGGGAAGTCTTTGCCGAGACCCATCCCGAGGGCACCGTGGTCGAGGGCGAGGTCAAGAACATCACCGAATTCGGTCTGTTCATCGGCCTGCCGGGCGACATCGACGGCATGGTTCACCTGTCGGACCTGTCCTGGGACGAGCGCGGCGAAGACGCGATCCAGAACTATCGCAAGGGTGACATGGTCAAGGCCGTCGTCTCCGAAGTCGATATCGACAAGGAACGCATCTCGCTGTCGATCAAATCGGTGGGTGGCGACAAGTTCGCCGAGGCCGTTGGCGGCGTGAAGCGCGGCTCGATCATCACCGTGAACGTCACCGCGATCGAGGATGGCGGCATCGAGGTGGAATACGAAGGCATGAAATCCTTCATCCGCCGCTCCGACCTGTCGCGTGACCGTGCCGATCAGCGCCCCGAGCGTTTCTCGGTCGGTGACAAGGTCGATGTGCGCGTCACCAACGTGGACAGCAAGACCCGCCGTCTGGGCCTGTCGATCAAGGCACGCGAGATCGCCGAAGAGAAAGAGGCCGTGGAACAGTACGGCTCGTCCGACTCGGGTGCATCGCTGGGCGATATCCTGGGCGCGGCTCTGAAGGGCGACAACTAAGTCCTGACCGACGTCTGAGTAAAAAGAAGGCCCCGCAGGAGCGATCCTGCGGGGCCTTTGTGTGCTGCCGGGGCGGTTTGGCGCCAGCTATCCGGAGATCGACCAGCAAAGCGCCCGCGCCAGGTGCTCGATCGCCAATGTCCCCTGCGCCGAGGGTCCAGACCCGGCGACCCGGCTGCGCTTGAGGCGCGGCCCCTGTTGGTTGCGCTTTGCATCGGGGCCTCGATATCCGAAAGGAGGTCGGCAATCTCCATGTTGACGGTCACTTCCGGGCTGAATTCGCAACCCGCCCTTAGTTGCAAGCATACAGAGTGGCGATGCGAATTCGGTCACGGCGTTACCCGGCCGGGTCGATCCGAAGCTGTTCGGCAGGCGCGCGCTTCACGAATTCTTCTTCAACCCAGCGCAAGACCCGACGCTGACCGCCAAAGGTGACCATCTCGGCGGCCTCCTCGAAACTGACCCAGCGATGGGCGCTGTGTTCGTGATTGAGGCGCACGGTCTGATCCGGATCGACAAAGGCCACGAATACGGGGGCGATTGTGATCGCATCCCGATGGGCCTCGTAGAACTGCTCGCAGATATCAGCGGAGTATAACTGCATGGGCGTCAGCCCGGTTTCCTCCTCAAGCTCGCGCAGCGCCGCCCGCCAGGCGGTCTCTCCCTCTTCGATCTTGCCCGCGATTTGACACCATGTGCCGGCAAGCGTTTGGGTCCGCTTCAGCAGCAGAACCTGCCACCCCGTCGGGGTGGACCGGATCGCCACAAGAGAGGCGAGAAAGGCACGGATCGCAAGATCTGGCACTGGTCATCCATCCAAGTTCAGGGTCCCGCCCCTCCGGTTGGATGGCAGCGATCCAGCGGAGTGTCCCGCGTGCTTGCTGTGCGGTCAAGCATGCCTTGCCCGTTTGGCCTGACGGTTGGGGAGGCGGAGCTCGCCAGGCTCTGCCACGGATTTTGAGCGGCCCGAATCAAGCCCAGCGCGGATGCAGCAATTGAGCGTTGAGGCGCGGTGGCGCAGCCCGCGGCCCGGGATTTGGGGGCAGGTGCTGCCTCAGTTTATCCCTTTGTTACCGGATTATGCCGCCCAAATGGCGAAATATGGCTGCCAAGCAATCGGTAACCTGTTTCCGCAGAAGGGTTTTCTGCCTATAGTTCTGGACATAAGAAAGACGACCTTTGGCGTTGGGAGGGCCAGGCGCATGATCCGTTCGGAACTGATCCAGAAGATTGCCGACGAAAACCCGCATCTCTACCAGCGGGATGTCGAGCGGATCGTGAACACCGTTTTTGAGGAAGTCACCGACGCCATGGCGCGCGGCGACCGGGTCGAGCTGCGCGGTTTCGGCGCGTTCTCGGTCAAGAAGCGGGACGCGCGCATTGGTCGCAATCCCAGGACCGGCGATACGGTCCATGTAGAGGAAAAGCACGTGCCGTTCTTCAAGACCGGCAAGCTGCTGAGGGATCGCCTGAACGGAAAAGCCTGACCCATGATGCGCTATATTCGCTACGCCTTTCTTGCAACGCTCGGGATTTTGTTGGTCTCGGTGTCGCTGGCCAATCGCCAGATGGTGACGCTGAGCCTGCTGCCCGAGGATCTGGCCCATCTGCTGGGGGTCAACTTCTCGTTGACGCTGCCGCTGTTCCTGGTGGTGCTGGGCGGGATCGCGGCGGGCGTGGTGATCGGTTTCGTCTGGGAATGGCTGCGCGAGCACAAGCATCGCCGCACCGCCGACGTCAAGCACCGCGAGGTGCGCAAGCTTGAGCGCGAGGTCAAATCGCTCAAGAAAAAGCAGAACGAGGGCAAGGACGAGGTTCTGGCGATCCTCGACGATGCCGCCGCCTGATCTCGAACATGGCTGACGACATTCGCGTCAAGATCTGCGGGCTGAGCGATCCCGAACACCTGCGCGTGGCCGCCGAGGCGGGCGCCCGTTATATGGGTTTCGTGTTCTTTGCCAAATCGCCCAGGCATCTGACGGTCGAGCGTGCTGCTGAACTGGCGGTCTCGGTCCCGGTCGGTGTGGCCAAGGTGGCGCTGGTGGTGAACGCAAATGATGCGGAGCTGGAGGCGATCACCACCGCCGTGCCGCTCGACATGCTGCAGCTTCACGGCAAGGAAAGCCCTGAGCGGGTGGCCGAGATCAAGGCGCGCTTTGGTCTGCCGGTGATGAAGGCGGTTGGTGTGGCCGAAGCGGCGGATCTGGCACAGATCGATCTCTATTCCGAGGTGGCCGACCAGTTGCTGATCGACGCCAAGCCACCGCAGGGGGCAGAGCTGCCCGGGGGCAACGGGCTGGCTTTTGACTGGCGGCTGCTGGCGGGCCGGAAATACTGGCGCAAACCCTGGATGCTGGCGGGCGGGCTGACGCCGGAAAATGTGGGCGAGGCGATCCGCCTGACCGGAGCGCGGCAGGTCGATGTCTCCTCGGGCGTCGAAACGACGCCGGGGGTGAAGGATGCCGGGCTGATCCGCGAGTTTCTGGCTGCTGCACGGGCGGATTAACCGCTTCTTTACCGAGTTTCCGGCAGGATCGGCGCATGAGCTTGCCCTGCCACCTCAGACACCGGACCAGTGGTTCGATCATCTGTTCACCGCCAAATCCGCCCGTGCGGGGGGTGTGGTGCGCCGCAAAGTGCGGGATATGGAGCGGATGGTCGGGCGCGAGGCGTTTCTGGCCGAAATCCGACGCCGCGGGTTCACGGCTGTGGAAAATGCCGGTCAGGTGATAGTCTTCTGCAACGCCGAACCGGTCCGCCTGGTCACGGCGCGGCCCCAAACTTTCAAAGAAAGTTTGTAGTCAAATCCTGTTCAGGATTTGAAGTCAGACTTTCGCGAAAGTCTGACCGCTTTACCTTTCAGCGTTGTGCCGCTAGTGCTGAACCGCGATACAAGGGAGCACGCCATGGCCAACGACCTTTTCAATTCCTTCATGTCCGGGCCTGACGAACAGGGCCGGTTCGGGATTTTCGGAGGACGCTTCGTCAGTGAAACGCTGATGCCGCTGATCCTGTCGTTGGAAGAGGAATATGAGAAGGCCAAGACCGACCCGAGTTTCTGGGCGGAGATGGACGATCTTTGGACCAATTATGTGGGCCGACCCTCGCCGCTCTATTTCGCCGAGCGGCTGACCGAGCATCTGGGCGGCGCCAAGGTCTATATGAAGCGCGACGAATTGAACCATACCGGCGCACACAAGATCAACAACGTGCTGGGCCAGATCATCCTGGCGCGCCGCATGGGCAAGACCCGGATCATCGCCGAAACCGGTGCTGGACAGCATGGTGTGGCGACCGCGACGGTCTGCGCCAAGTTCGGCCTGAAATGCGTGGTCTATATGGGGGCCCATGACGTGCGCCGCCAGGCGCCCAACGTGTTCCGCATGCGTTTGTTGGGGGCCGAAGTGATCCCGGTCACCTCGGGCCGGGGCACGCTCAAGGACGCGATGAACGACGCGCTGCGCGACTGGGTGACCAATGTGCGCGACACGTTCTACTGCATCGGCACGGTTGCTGGCCCGCACCCCTATCCGGCGATGGTGCGCGATTTCCAGTCGATCATCGGCAAGGAAGCCAAGGAACAGATGATGAAGGCCGAAGGCCGTCTGCCCGACACCATCATCGCCGCCATCGGCGGTGGCTCTAACGCGATGGGCCTGTTCTACCCCTTCCTCGACGATACAAGCGTCAACATCATCGGGGTCGAGGCCGGCGGCAAGGGCGTCAACGAGAAGATGGAACATTGCGCCTCGCTGACCGGCGGGCGTCCGGGCGTTCTGCATGGTAACCGGACCTATCTGCTGCAGGACGACGATGGCCAGATCCTCGAAGGCTATTCGATCTCGGCGGGCCTCGACTATCCGGGCATCGGGCCGGAACATTCCTGGCTGCATGAGGTCGGGCGCGCCAAATACGTGTCGATCACCGATATGGAGGCGCTGGAAGCGTTCAAGCTCTGCTGTGCCACCGAGGGGATCATCCCAGCGCTCGAACCCAGCCACGCGCTGGCCCATGTGATGAAACTCGCACCAGAGCTGCCCAAGGATCACATCATCATCATGAACATGTGCGGCCGGGGCGACAAGGACATCTTTACGGTGGCCAAGTTCCTGGGATTTGACATGTCCGATACCGAGGGGCGCGACGCCGAGGATTGATCCGGGCGCGGATCAGTCGCGCCCGATGGCGTGGCGTTGCAAAACCTCCAGCGGGACCACCTCGAGCGCGCGCCGGTGGGTCGCCTCCAGATGCACCTGCGGGCCGCAGCCTTCGTCGGCGGCCTGCATGAAGCGCGCGGCGCACAGGCACCAGCGGTCGCCGGGCTTCAGCCCGGCAAAGCCGAACTCGCGCCGGGGCGTGCTGAGGTCATTGCCGACATATTTGGAATAGGCCAGAAACTCGGCCGTCATCACCGCGCAGACGGTATGGCTGCCCTGATCCTGCACACAGGTGTTGCAATGCCCGTCCCGGAAGAATCCGGTGACGGGATCGGTCGAACAGGGCGCCAGCGCCCCGCCAAGGACATTGAGACTCGGGTCGGGGGTCATGGTCCGATCCTACAGGCTTTGCGCGATCTTGCGGAACATTTCTATGTTGGCCTCGTTCACGCCCTCGCCGCGAAAACCCCGATCGGCGCCGGTGGTGACGATCATCACCCCGCGCGGCTGATCGAAATAGATGTACTGGCCATAGACGCCGCGCGCCAGAAACTCGCCCGGACCGGCACCAACCGGGATCCACCATTGATAGCCATAGCCGATCTTGCCCGCCGCCGTCGGGGCGCTGGCGGCGGTCGAGGCGGCAATCCAGCCCGCCGGCACCACCTGCTTGCCACCATAGCTGCCGTCTTGCAGGATCATCTGGCCGAACCGGGCATAATCGCGGGTGGTGAAATTGAGCCCGCCCAGCACAAAGGCGACCCCGGCGCCATCGGTGATGTAATAGCCGTCACGCTCCAGCCCCAGCGGCGCGAGGATCTTTTCCGTCAGCAGGTCGGTGACACTGCGCCCGGTGGCGCCCCGGATCACCATGCCGATCACATGGGTGTCGATCGAGACATATTGCCAGGTCTCGCCGGGGGCGGCGAAACTGTCGGTAAAGCTGGCGGCGAAATCGTCCAGCGTGCCGCCCAGCGCCACCACCCGGCCCATCCGGTTGATGTCGGAATTCTTGTCGAAATAGTCCTCGTCAAAGGTGACGCCGCTGGCCATGTTCAGCACGTTGCGGATGCTGGCGGGCTCATAGGCGCTGCCCTTGAGCTGAGGCACATACTTCACGACCGGATCGTCGATCGAGGCGATGGCGCCTTCCTCCAGCAAGACACCGAGCAGGGCGGAGAGATAGCTTTTGGCCACCGACCACGAGATGCGGCGATCGTCGGGGGAGGTGCCGAGGTAATATTCCTCGAACCGTATCTGGCCGTCCTTCATGACAAGAAGAGAGGTGACCGCCCGCTCTTCGATCCAGTCGGTGCCGCCGGTGGGCAGCTCATAGGCGGCGCCATGGGGCAGGTCCGAAGTGGGGCCGTTGCCCCGGGCAACCGGGGCGGTCAGAAAGGCCGCATCCATATGCGAGAAGTTGGCGACGATCTTTTCGGCGTTGAACAGAGAGTTCACCGCGAGCAGCCGGTTGATCTCTTCCCATTTCCAGACGCCGATAACGCCGGCGGCCAGGATCAGGGCCAGCAGGGCCCGGCCCAGCCATTTTCCGAATACGCGCATGTCACTTCTCCGATGGGATCATGCCCGCAGGGTGGCAAGGCGGCGGGCGCGGCGCAACCGCAACGTGACGGCAGCGGGTTACTTGAAGCGGTCGACCAGTTTCTGCAGCGGGCTGCGGGCGTCGGGCAGGGGGGCGGTTGCCGGGGCGGGCGATGCTGCCGGGGCAGGCGGCTCCTCCGCCCTGGCGGGCGTCTTCGCCGGGGGCCGCCCGGTCCCGGTCGAGGGGCGCGGTGGTGCGGTGCGCAGGGCGACCGAGTTCATGAACCTTGCCCCGTCGCCGGCGGCCAGATGTGGCGCGCCTTCCGAGACGCCGCGCAGCACATCCTCCAGCCAGTCCTCGTCGGCGCGGGCGAAATCGTGCAGCACATAGCCCGCCACCGCTTCCTTGCGGCCGGGATGGCCGATGCCCAGCCGCACCCGGTCATAGGCGGCACCGATATGGTCGTGGATCGAGCGCAGCCCGTTATGGCCCGCATGGCCGCCGCCCGCCTTGACCTTGACCTTGCCGGGGGCAAGGTCAAGCTCGTCATGCAGCACAGTGATATCGGTGCTGTCGAGCTTGTAGAACCGCATCGCCTCGCCTACCGACTGACCCGAGCGGTTCATGAAGGTCTCGGGCTTGAGCAGCAGTACCTTTTCGCGGCCCAGCCGGCCTTCGGCGATCTGGCCCTGGAACTTGACCCGCCAGGGACCAAAGCCGTGATCTTCGGCGATCCGGTCCAGCGCCATGAAGCCGATGTTGTGCCGGTTGCGGGCGTATTTCGCGCCCGGATTTCCCAGTCCGACGAACAGTCGCATGTCGGGCCTCTTGCTTTTGCCTGTGCCACCCCTTCTTGCCGCCTGTGGCGGCAAAAGGCCAGACGGCGCCCGGGGTGCGGCGAACAAAAAAGGCGGGGCCAAGCGTGGCCCCGCCTTCAGATGTGTCGACGGTTTCGAAGATTACTCTTCGGATTCGCCTTCTTCATCCTCTTCCTCGGCAGCGGAGGCGGCCAGACCCGACGGAGCCGAGATGTTGGCGATCACGAAGTCGCGCTCGACGGTCGGCTTGGCGCCTGCGGGCAGGGTGACGCTGGAAATGGTCACAACGTCGCCGATGTTCAGGCCCGTCAGATCAACGGTGATGCTTTCGGGGATGTCGCCTGCGGTGACTTCCAGTTCCACCTCGGGGCGCACAACGGTCAGCACACCGCCTTTTTTCAGGCCCGGTGCCGCCGCGTGGTTCACGAAGTCCACGTGGATGAACAGCTTGATCCGGCTGGTACGACGCAGGCGCATCAGGTCCAGGTGGGTCGGCAGGTCCTTGACCACGTCACGCTGCACGTCGCGGCAGATCACGCGGACATCCTCGTGGCCTTCGACCTTGAGGTTGAAGAGCGTCGATTTGAACCGGCCCGCCTTCAGCATCTTGAGCAGACGGTTGAACGGGATCTGGATCGGCAGAGGCTCGTTGTCGCCACCAAACACAATGCCAGGAACCATGCCGTCGCGGCGTGCCTGACGAGCGGCGCCCTTGCCTGTCCCCGTCCGTTCCAGAGCTACGAGATCAGGAATCTCTCCAGCCATGATAATATCTCCAAGGTTAGGGCGGGGCTCCTCCAAGGCTGTAGCCCCGCGTGAAGCCGCGCTCTTACAGGGAATCGGCTGGAAAGAAAAGGGGGGATGGGCAATCAGGCCCATCCCTCAAATCATCAGGCCCAGCGGCCGCCGAAATCCTCGGGCACCAGCAGGTTGTGGCGACCCAGGTCGGCCACGTTCCGTTCGCCGCACAGCGCCATGGTGGTATCCAGTTCCTTGCGGATCACCTCAAGCGCGGTGGTCACACCCTTTTGCCCCATGGCGCCCAGCCCATAGACAAAGGCGCGCCCGATCATGGTGCCCTTGGCCCCCAGCGCCAGCGCCTTGAGCACGTCCTGTCCCGAGCGGATGCCGCTGTCCAGATGCACCTCGATATCGCCGCCCACCGCATCCATGATCTCGGGCAGAACCCGGATCGAGCTGAGCGCGCCATCCAGCTGGCGGCCGCCATGGTTGGACACGACAATGGCATCGGCGCCCAGCTTGGCCGCCATTTTCGCGTCTTCGGCATCCAGGATCCCTTTCAGGATCACCTTGCCGTCCCACTGCTCCATCAGTTTGGCGACCTTGCCCCAGTCAAGCGTCGGGTCGAATTGCTCAGCGGTCCAGGCGCCCAGGTTGGCGGTGTCGGATACACCGTGCACATGGCCCACGATATTGCCGAAATTGCGCCGTTTGGCGCCCAGCATCTCGATCCCCCAGGCCCATTTGGTCATCAGGTTGGCGATGGTCCTGGGCGTCAGTTTCGGCGGGGCGGACAACCCGTTCTTCAGGTCCTTGTGGCGCTGACCCAGGATTTGCAGGTCAAGCGTGATCACCAGTGCCGAGCAGTTGGCGGCCTTGGCCCGCTGGATCAGGCGGCTGGTATAGTCGGTGTCGCGCATGGTGTAGAGCTGAAACCAGAACGGGCGGCCCGTGGCCTCGGCCACCTCCTCTATCGAGTTGATCGACATGGTCGACAGCGTAAAGGGCACGCCGAATTCATTGGCGGCGCGGGCGGCCTTGATCTCGCCATCGGCATGCTGCATGCCGGTCAGCCCCACCGGCGCCAGCGCCACCGGCATCGCCACGTCCTGCCCCACCATCTGGCTGGCGGTCGAGCGGCCCGACATGTCCACCGCCACCCGCTGGCGCAAGCGGATCAGGTCGAAGTCAGAGGAGTTCTCGCGAAAGGTCTGCTCGGTCCAGCTGCCGCTCTCGGCATAATCGTAGAACATGCGCGGCACGCGGCGTTCATAAATGCGCTTGAGATCTTCGATATTGGTGATGACGGCCATATCCTGTCCCTCGAAATTGGTTAGTTTTCCTTACCAATACTTTCTTCGCTTGGCAACTCGCTCTGTCCGCGACACTGTGCACCCGGCACTGCAGCAAGGGCAAATGGCATGACGATGTATTGGGAGGATTTTCCCGCCGGGTTCCGTTATGAATCCGATCCCTGGGAAATGACTGGCGAAGAAATCATGGATTTCGCGCGCAAATGGGACCCGCAACCGTTCCACATCGACCCCGAGGCCGCCAAGGATGGCCCGTTCGGGGGGATCATTGCCAGTGGCTGGCACACGCTCGTCACCGCGTTCGAGCGTTGGTATGCCTCGGGCCTGTGGGCCGAGGCCTCGATGGGCTCGCCGGGGATGACGGATGTGAAATGGATGGTTCCGGTGCGCCCGGGCGACCGTTTGCGGGTGGTGGCGACTGTGATCGACAGCACCGCGTCGCGTTCGCGGCCCGATCGGGGCCGGATCACGGTGCTGAGCGAGATCTACAATCAGGACGGCCAGAAGGTCGCCGAATACTCGGGCATCAACATCCTTCGGCGTCGGCCCTGAGGGTCAGGCGCTGTGGGCGCCGTCCGACAGCGTTTTGACAAAGGCCAGAACCTCGGCCACCGGCTTGCCCGCGCCGATCTGGCCGACGATGGCCGAGCCGACAACCGCGCCGTCGGCTACGCTGGCAATGGCGCGCGATTTCTCGGGCGTGTTGATGCCGAAGCCCACGATCACCGGCAGGTCGGTCGCGGCCTTGATCCGGGCCACTTCCGGGCCGACATCCGTTGCCTCGGCCTCGGCCGACCCGGTGATCCCGGTGATTGACACGTAATAGACAAAGCCCGAAGTGTTCTGCAGCACGCGCGGCAGGCGCTTGTCGTCGGTTGTCGGTGTCGCCAGCCGGATGAAGTTCAGCCCGGCCGCCTGCGCGGGCAGGCAAAGCTCGCTGTCTTCCTCGGGCGGCAGATCGACCACGATCAGCCCGTCGATCCCGGCCGCCTTGGCATCGGCCAGGAACCGGTCGACGCCGCGGCTGTAGATCGGGTTGTAATAGCCCATCATCACGATGGGGGTGGTGTTGTCCGTCTTGCGGAACTCGGTCGCCAGATCCAGCGTCCGCTGCAAGGTCATGCCGCCATCCAGCGCGCGCTGTCCGGCCAGCTGGATGGTGGGCCCGTCCGCCATCGGGTCGGTAAAGGGAAGACCCAGTTCGATGATATCCACCCCAGCGCCGGGCAGGCCCTTGACCAGCTCCAGCGAGGTATCGAAATCCGGGTCCCCCGCCATCACATAAGAGACAAAGGCTTTCTTGCCTTGGGCTTTCAACTCGGCGAATTTGGCGTCGATACGGGTCATCGGGCGTCCTTGCGTTCTGCTATCGGCCCGATGTGCAGAAAACCGCGCGGAAAATCAATCCCACACCCGACGCGCGGCTCAGAAAGAGCGGTGAAACCGCAGCAGGACCGAGTTGACGCCAGGGTTGAAGTCGGAAATCGAGGCATTCGATTTGTGCGTGATCGCCAGCGACAGCGCGTTGCCATTGTCAAAGCGATAGCCGACACCAAAAAGGCTGCGCACCTCGAACCGGCTGCCGAGCGTGTTGCTGTCTTCGCCTTCGATGTACAGACCGGGCAGGACGCTGGCCTCGATGAACCAGTTGCGGTCCAACGCGTATTCGCCCGCCACACCTGCGCCCAGGTGGAAATCGCCATTGTTATGAACCGTGGCTGCCCCGGCCAGCCGCGCGCTGAGCCGGCCCCGCTCCCAGAAGGGGGTATGCTGGTATTCCAATGACAACACCCCCTGATCGCGCGAGCCGTTGTGCTGAAAATCGGCGTATCCCACCCCCAGGATCAGGGATTGCGCCTGCGCTGTTCCGGTCAGCCCCAGGGCCAGGATCGCGGTGAGGAGGAACTGTTTCATGTCGGTGCCACTTCTTGTCTTGCCGTTCGGTCGACCATGTGTGTACCGATCGGTACGCCTTCAAGCGGACTCACTGGGGCATTTCGGTTTTGTGAAGCTTTGAAACAAAGGCGCGCGCCCGTGGCTTGCGCATTTGCCCGGACCCGCCTAGAAGGCCCCGTCGGATGGCATCAGGAGACGGTCATGGGTTTCAAAATGGGTATCGTGGGTCTGCCGAACGTGGGCAAATCGACCCTGTTCAACGCATTGACCCGCACCGCGGCGGCGCAGGCGGCAAACTTCCCCTTCTGCACCATCGAGCCCAATGTGGGTGAGGTGGGCGTGCCCGATGCCCGGCTGGACAAGCTGGCCGCGATTGCCAAGTCGAAACAGATCATCCCGACCCGCATGACCTTTGTGGACATCGCCGGTCTGGTCAAAGGCGCCTCCAAGGGCGAGGGGCTGGGCAACCAGTTCCTGGCCAATATCCGCGAGGTTGACGCCATCGCCCATGTGCTGCGCTGTTTCGAGGATGGCGACGTGACCCATGTCGAAGGCCGTGTCGATCCGGTGGCCGATGCCGAGACCATCGAAACCGAGCTGATGCTGGCCGATCTGGAAAGCATCGAGAAGCGCCGCGCCAATCTGGTGCGCAAGCTCAAGGGCAATGACAAGGACGCCCAGCAGCAGGACCGTCTGCTCGCCGTGGCGCAGGCCGCGCTCGAGGATGGCAAGCCAGCCCGCGTGGTCGAGGTCAGTGACGAAGACGCCAAGGCGTGGAAGATGCTGCAACTGTTGACCACCAAGCCGGTGCTATACGTTTGCAACGTGGGCGAGGCCGAGGCGGCCGAAGGCAATGCCCATTCCGCCCGCGTCGCCGAAATGGCCGCTGCGCAGGGCAACAGCCACGTGATCATCTCGGCCCAGATCGAGGAAGAGATCAGCCAGCTTGAAGATGACGAGGCCGCCATGTTCCTCGAAGAGATGGGGCTGGAAGAGGCCGGGCTCGACCGTCTGATCAAGGCGGGCTACGCGCTGTTGCATCTGGAAACCTATTTCACCGTCGGCCCGAAAGAGGCACGCGCCTGGACCATCCGACAGGGTACCGCCGCGCCGCAGGCGGCGGGCGTGATCCATGGCGACTTCGAAAAGGGCTTCATCCGCGCCGAAACCATCGCCTATGACGACTATATCGCCTGCAATGGCGAGCAGGGCGCCAAGGAAGCGGGCAAGATGCGGGCCGAGGGCAAAAGCTACGTCGTCAAGGACGGCGACGTGCTGCATTTCCTGTTCAACACCTAAACAAGCAAGCCCAGCAGCGGCAGGCTGACCAGCCCGTAAAGCGCGATCAGGCCAAGGCTCATGCTCAGGCCGCGCAGCCCGTCATGGCCGGTCAGATAGCCCAGTCCATGGCCCAGCCGCGCCAGCGCAAAGGCCAGGATCCACAGCTGCGCCGCACCGATATCGGGGCTGGCAAAGCTGACCGCCAGGGCGGCAAAGGTAAAGACAGCCAGATTCTCGGTGGTGTTGCGATGGGCGTTCTGGCGCCGCTCCAGCTCTTGCCAGCCAATCTCGGCCACCGCGCTTTTGGCATGCGCGCTGGCCTGCCATTCCTCGGGCGTGGTGCGGATGCCATGGGCCAGCCGGGTCAGTTCGGTCGAGGTCATCAGCCAGCTGTGATTGATCACCAGCAGCACCGCCGCCCCGATCAGCGCCCACAGGATCCCGGACGCGGGCAGGGCGGCAACCGGCGGGGATGGGTCGAACAGCACCAGATTGACCAGCACCGCCACCGCTGTCAGCGCCACCGGATAGGCCAGGATGATGCGGGCAAAGACACGCCTGCGCGCGGGGTCGGGGGACATGGCGGTCTCGCTCTGGGAACCTGTCGGACCCATGGTCTAGCGCAAAGCGCGGAGCCTGTCGAAGACTTCGCGCACGGCGCCTGCGGGCGCCCGTGCATCTGTTTGTGCGAATCCAGAACCATGTTAGCGTGCGAATGAGTTTTGGAGCGAGGAGAGTGAGCGGTGTCGGGCAAACTGGTGATCACGAATATCGGTCTGTTGCTGTCGGGCAAGATGGAAGAGCCGATCTATGACGGCGACTGCGTCATCGCCATCGACGGGCGGATCTCGGATTGGGGATACGAGGGTGATCTGGACACCGAAGGCGCCGACACGCTGATCGACGCCAATGGGGTAACGCTGGCGCCCGGTTTGATCGACAGCCATGTGCATCCGGTGGTGGGTGATTACACCCCGCGCCAGCAGCAGCTGCATTGGATCGACAGCACCCTGCATGGCGGCGTGACCACGCTGATCTCGGCGGGCGAGGTGCATATGCCGGGCCGTCCCAAGGATATCGTCGGCCTCAAGGCGATGGCGATCGCAGCGCAGCGCTGGTACGAGAATTTCCGCCCCTCGGGTGTCAAGGTGATGGCTGGCGCCCCGGTGATCGAACACGGCATGGTCGAACAGGATTTCAAGGAACTGGCCGATGCCGGGGTCAAGCTGCTGGGCGAGGTCGGTCTGGGCACCGTCAAGGACGGCAAGACCGCCCGCCAGATGGTCGATTGGGCGCGCAAATACGGCATCCAGTCCACCATCCATACCGGCGGCCCCTCGATCCCCGGTTCGGGCCTGATTGACGCCGACATGGTGCTGGAGACCGGGACCGATGTGATCGGCCATATCAACGGCGGTCATTCGGCGCTGCCCGATGACCAGATCATGTGCCTGTGCGAAAGCTGCACTGCCGGGCTTGAGATCGTGCATAACGGCAACGAGCGCGCGGCGCTCTTGACGCTGAACACCGCGCGCGAACTCAAGCAGATGGACCGGATCATCCTGGGCACCGATGGGCCTGCGGGTTCGGGTGTGCAGCCGCTGGGCATCCTGCGCATGGTGGCGATGCTGTCGGCGCTGGGCAATGTCCCGGCCGAGATCGCGTTCTGCTTTGCCAATGGCAACACCGCCCGCCAGCGCGAGCTGGATACCGGCCTGCTGGAGCGCGGCTATGCCGCCGATTTCGTGCTGATGGATCAGGCGCAGCACGCGCCGGGCAAGACCATTCTGGAATCGGTGCAGCTGGGCAATCTGCCCGGCGTCGGCATGACCGTGATCGACGGGGTGGTGTGCAGCGAGCGCAGCCGCAACACCCCGCCCGCAACCCGCTTGCCCCGGATCGTCAGCTAGGGCAGAACCTGCCCTGACGTCACCGGCAGGGAAAGGGCAGGCAGATGAGCGCACCGTTGCAAGGGCTGAAAGTGGTCGAACTGGCCCGCATTCTGGCAGGGCCCTGGATCGGCCAGACCCTGGCCGATCTGGGCGCCGAGGTGCTCAAGGTCGAAAGCCCCGAGGGCGACGACACCCGCAAATGGGGCCCGCCCTTTATCGAGCGCGAGGGCGACCGCTCGGCTGCCTATTTCCACGGCGCCAACCGGGGCAAGACCTCGATCGCGCTGGATTTCGGCGATGCGGGCGACCGGGCCAAACTGCTGGACCTGATCCGCGAGGCGGATGTGCTGATCGAGAATTTCAAGGTCGGCGGGCTGAAGAAATTCGGCCTCGATTATGACAGCGTCAAAGAGGTCAACCCGCGCCTTGTCTATTGCTCGGTCACCGGCTTTGGACAGGACGGCCCCTATGCCCATCGCGCCGGATACGATTTCCTGATCCAGGGGATGAGCGGCATCATGGACCTGACCGGCGATCCGGCGGGCGAGCCGCAAAAGATCGGCGTGGCCTTTGCCGATATCTTTACCGGGCTTTACGGCGTCATCGGCATTCAGGCGGCGCTGGCGGAACGCGCGCGGTCGGGTATGGGCCAGCATGTGGATCTCAGCCTGCTCGATTGCATGACCGGGGTGCTGGCCAACCAGGCGATGAACTTCCTTGCCTCGGGGCAATGCCCGACACGTCTGGGCAATGCCCATCCCAATATCGTGCCCTATCAGGTGTTTCCGGTGGCCGATGGCCATATCATCATCGCCTGCGGCAATGACCGGCAATATGGCACGCTCTGCACCATTCTTGGTGTGGCCGAGCTGATCAATGACCCACGCTTTGCCACCAATCCCGACCGGGTCGCGCACCGGGCCGAGATGACCGAGTTACTGACGACGGCCTGCCTGAAATGGACCAAGGCGGATCTGCTGGCCGCGCTGGAGCAGGGCGGCGTGCCGGGCGGGCCGATCAACTCGGTGGCCGAGGCGCTGGCCGACCCGCAGATCGCCCATCGCGGCATGCGGATCGAGCCCGAGGGCGTGCCGGGCCTGCGCACGCCGATCCGGTTTTCTCGCTCGGAGCTGGTGCTGGACAAGGCCTCGCCGAAACGGCCGGTCAGATCATGACAGCTTGGCCAGCAGCCTGAGAAAGCTGCGCTGTTCGGTGGGGGACAGGGGGGCGAGCGTGTCGGCGGTGATGCGCGCGCCCGCGTCCTTCATCCGGGCCACCAGGGCCGCGCCCTGCGGCGAGAGCGAGATCAGCATCCGCCGCTTGTCACCCGGATCGGGCTCGGCCAGCGTCAGCCCCTTCTGCCGCAGCCGATCGACCACGCCCTTGATCGTGGCCACGTCCATCGCGGCCAGTCGGCCCAGCTGGTTTTGCGAGCATTTGCCATGTTCGGACAGCCGCACCAGCGCGGCGAACTGGGTCGCGGTCAGCCCCTCGATGGTCTGCGACTGAAAGATCGCGGCATGACGCTGGCTGGCCAGCCGCAGCAGATAGCCCACCTGATCGTCCAGCCGATAGGGCTCTGCCCCGTGTTGCGCCGTGTCGTCCATCACCCTGTGCACCGGAATTTGCAATGACCCGCCTTACCGCAAGGGCAGGCAGGTCACAACCGTCAGACCGCCAGATACTGTGCCGAGACCTCGGGGCGGGCGTCGAGATCGGCAAAATCCCCCTCGTAGCGCATCGTGCCCTTTTCGATGATATAGGCCCGGTCCGACACCTCGCGCGCGAAATGCAGGTTCTGTTCGGACAGCAGCACCGACAGCCCCTCGCGTTTGAGTTCCGAGATGACATTGGCCATCTGCTCGACGATCACCGGGGCGATGCCTTCGCTGGGTTCGTCCAGCAGCACCAGCGCGGGGTTGCCCATCAGGGTGCGGGCGATGCTCAGCATCTGCTGTTCACCCCCCGACAGCTGCTTGCCCAGGTTCTGGCGGCGCTCGGCGAGGTTGGGGAACAGCTGGAACAGGTGGTCGGCCGACCAGTGCGGCGCGCCCTCGCGGGCCGGGCGGCGGCCCACCTCCAGGTTCTCCTCGACCGTCAGCTCGCCAAAGATGCGTCGGTCTTCGGGGACATAGCCGATCCCGGCGCGACAGATCAGATGCGACGCCCGGCCCAGGATGTTCGTGCCGTCAAGGCGGATGCTGCCGCCGGTCTGGCGTACCAGACCCATCACCGATTTCATGGTGGTGGACTTGCCCGCGCCGTTGCGGCCCAACAGCGCCACCACCTCGTTGCGGCCCAGTGTCAGCGACACGCCGTTCAGGATCTGCGCCCGCCCATAGCGGGCGGTCAACCCGTCGATCTCAAGCATGGGCGCCCTCCTTGTCGAACAGGCGGCCACCGCCCAGATAGACCTCTTGCACCAGCGGGTTGGCGCGGATCTCGGCGCCGGTGCCCTCGGCGATCAGCTGGCCGCGGTTGAGCACCAGGATCCGGTGGGCATGGGCAAACACCACGTCCATGTCATGTTCGGTGAACACGACCGAGACATGCCCGCGCGCCACGATATCCGCCGTCAGCGCCATCAGCGCCACCCGTTCGGACGGGGCCATGCCGGCCGTGGGCTCGTCCATGAGGAGCAGCGCCGGCTCATGCGCCAGCGCAATCGCCAGTTCCAGCCGCTTCAGGTCGCCATAGGCCAGTTCCGAACAGGGCCGGTCCGCCTGTTCGCGCATCGACACCAGATCGAGCAGCGCCATCGCCTCGTCCAGAAACAGCCGGGTCGCCCGCGAGAACAGGTCATAGACCCGGCGGTGATGCGAGATCAGCGCCATCTGCACATTCTCCAGCACCGTCATCGACAGGAAGGTCGCGGTGATCTGAAAGGTGCGCCCGACCCCCAGCCGCCAGATCCGGCGCGGCGGCGTGCCGATCAGTTCGCGCCCGTTCAGTTTGACCGAGCCCGCGCTGGGCGGCAAATAACCGTTGAGCATGTTGAAACAGGTGGTCTTGCCCGCGCCATTGGGGCCGATCAGGGCGAGGAACTCGCCCTGTTTCAGGTCAAAGCTGACATCGTCGACGGCCTGCAAACCGCCAAAGGCCTTGGAGAGGCCGCGGACCTCAAGAACCGGGCTCATGCCGCATCCCTCCGCACCAGCTGGATCAGCCGCCGGACCCCGCCCGCGATCCCGTCAGGCGCCAGCAGGACCACGGTCAGGATGATGCCGCCGAAGATGAAGCGCCAGTAATCCAGCCGGCTGACCCAATCCTCGATCAGCACCATCGCCATGGCGCCATAGACTGGCCCTGCCAGCGCATGGATGCCGCCCAAGAGGACCATGATCAGCCCGTCGATACTGTGACCGATGCTGAGCGCGTCGGGAAAGACCGAGCCCTTGGAGAACACGAAGACCGCGCCCGCCAGACCGGCCAGCGTTCCGGCGAGCGTAAAGCCCATCCATTGATGGAACCTTGTGTCGATGCCGATCGCCTCGGCCCGGATGCGGCTGTCGCGCACCCCGCGCAGGGTATAGCCAAAGGGCGAATGCGCTACCCGTCTGAGCAGCCAGATCCCGCCCAGGCAGAGGACCAGCGCCAGATAGAAATAGACCTGGTCGGATTTCGCCCATGCGGCGGGCCAGACCCCCAGAATGCCGTCATCGCCGCCGGTGACATCCTGCCACTGAAAGGTGACGCCCCACAGAATCTGCGCCGCAGCCATGGTCAGCATGGCCAGATAGACGCCCGACAGGCGCACGCAGAACCAGCCAAAGAACAGTGCCGCCAGCGCCGCCGCAACGGGACCCAGCGCCATGGAGGGCAGCATGCCCCAGCCCAGCATCTTGGTCGCCATCGCGGCGGCATAGGCGCCGACCCCGAAATAGGCGGCGTGCCCGAAACTGACCATGCCGCCCACACCCATCATGAAATGCAGCGACACCGCAAACAGGGTCGCCACCATCACATCGACCAGCAGGATGGTGGTGAAATCCGACACCACCGCCGGGCTGAAGGCGAGCATCGCCACCAATGCCAGCAGCACCATGGTCGATCTCTGGTCCAAGAGGCGCAGCGGCTGCTCCGGCTCTTCCGCGCCGCCATGCTCGCTGCCGGGGCGGCCAAACAGACCATAGGGCCGCACGATCAGCACCGCTGCCATCACGACGAAGGGCAGCACGATGGAAATCTGCGGAAAGATCAGGATGGCGAATGCATTGAGGACCGAGATCAGAACGGCGGCGACAAAGGCCCCCGTGACGCTGCCCATGCCGCCGATCACCACCACCACAAACGCCTCGCCGATGATCGACAGATCCATTTGCAGCGACACCGCCTCGCGCGGGATTTGCAATGCGCCACCCAGCCCGGCCAGCGCCGAACCCAGCACGAAGGCCGCCGAGAACAGCCAGGCCTGATTGACGCCCAGGGCGCCCACCATCTCGCGGTCCTGGGTGGCGGCGCGCACCAGCACGCCCCATCGGGTGCGGTGAAACACCAGCCAGATCGCGGCCAGCACGGCGGGGCCGATGGCGATCAGGGCAAGGTCGTATTCGGGGATCGGTTCGCCCATCAGGCGCACGGCGCGATCAAGGCCTGGGGCGCGCGGGCCCAGCAGATCTTCGGCCCCCCAGATCGCCAGCGTCAGGTCCTGCACGATCAACACAACGCCAAACGTGGCGACCAGCTGGAACAGTTCCGGCGCCCGGTAAATGCGGCGCAGGATGGTCAGTTCCACCACCAAGCCGATACCGCCCACCAGCACCGCCGCCGCCAGCACGCTGAACCAGTAACCCGGGATGCCACCCTGTAACGTGGTCACCAGCGTATAGGCCAGATAGGCCCCCAGCATGTAGAACGAGCCATGGGCAAAGTTCACGATCCGGGTCACGCCGAAGATGATCGACAAGCCCGACGCGATCAGGAACAGCGAGGACGCGTTCGCCAGTCCCGTCAGCAATTGTGCGAGATAAAAGCCCATCAGGCCGGTCTTCCTCTGGTCAGGTCAGGGTCCCGAGGGGCGCGCGGCCCCTCGGGTCGCTTTTGGCTCACTCCGCCGGGCGCAGCTTGGCGGCTTCTTCCTCGGACGGCAGATAGGCCGCACCATCGGCATAGAACCAATCCACCATCTTGGGCTGGCCATCGACCAGCGCGGTCTTGCCCACATAGGCGCCCATGGTCGACTGGTGGTCGGCGGCGCGGAACATGAACGGGCCGGTCGGGCTGCTGCTCACTTCCAGACCTTCCATCGCGGCCAGCATGGCCTCGGTCTCGGTGGATCCCGCCTTGGTGATCGCGGCGGCAATCGACAGGACCGAGTTGTAACCCACGATCGAGCCGGTCTTGGGCGCCTCGCCGAACTTGGCGATATAGGCCTCGGCAAAGGCCTTGTGCTCGGGCGTGTCGATGTCGGTCGAGGGGTAGCCGGTCACGATCCAGCCATTCGGGGTCTCGCCCTGAAGTGGCTCCAGGTATTCCGGCTCACCGGTCAGCAGCGACACCACGGGCCGGTCGTCGAACAGGTAGCGCAGCGACCCTTCGCGCACGAACTTGGCCAGATCGCCGCCAAAGGTGACGTTATAGATCGCGTCGGGTTTGGCCGCCTCGATCGCGCGCACGGTGGGGCCAGCGTCGATCTTGAAGACCGGCGGCCACTGCTCCTCGACAAACTGCACGTCGGGGCGCAGGCGTGTCAGTTCCGCCTTGAAGGCCGCGACCGCGTCCTGACCATAGGCATAGTTGGGCGCCACGGTCGCCCATTTCACCGCGTCCAGCTTGGCCGCCTGTTCGGCCAGCATGGCGGCCTGCATATGAGTCGACGGCCGCAGGCGATAGGTGTATTTGTTGCCCTTGGACCAGACCAGCGCATCGGACAGCGGTTCCGAGGCCAGGAAGAACACCTGTTTCTGGTTGGCGAAATCCGCGACCGCAAGTCCGATGTTGGACAGGAAGGTGCCAAAGATCATCACAGCGCCTTCCTTGGCGATCAGTTCCTCGGCGATGCGGATGGCGGTGGCCGGGTCGCCGGTGTCGTCGCGGCTGACCACGACAAGGTCCTTGCCCAGCACGCCGCCAGCGGCGTTGATCTGTTCGATGGCCAACTCCCAGCCCTTCTTGTAGGGCTCGGTAAAGGCGGGCAGGCGGGTATAGCTGTTCACCTCGCCCAGCACGATGGTATCGGCGGCCCGGGCGATCTGAGGCGTCAGTGCCGCCAGCGGCAATGCGGCCAGAGCGCCCAGAACGGTACGTCTGATCAGTGTCATGTCATTTCCCTCCGGTTGATCTGTTGGTCTCAAACGGGCCGGTTGCTCCGGCCTCTGTCTGGGCGGCCCGCCCGTGGGGCAGGCCGCGAGGCTCATCTCAGGCCGTCCTTGCCTTCGGCCGCGTCATGGGTCAGCCCCCCGACACGCGGCAGCGGGCGGCCGCTGTCGGTGACGGCAACCGCCACCATGATCTCGTTGGCGCGCGGCGCATCATTCAGCCGCACCTCGATCCCGTCGAAATGGCTGCGGACATAGGCCGCGTCCTTGTGGCCCAACGGCACGTCCAGCACCTGTCCCGGGCTGCCCATCTTCTTGGACGAGGGCACCAGTGCGGCGCCTTTTTCCACCGCCTTGCGCAGGGGCGCGCCCAGTTTCGGATGCAGGATGGCGGCGGCATGTTCCAGCTCGCCATTCTCGCCCACCATCGCGGATTTGCCATAGCTTTCGGCCTGCTCGGGCCGGATCCCCAACGCCTGAACACAGCGTTCGCCCAACAGCGCGCCCAGTTCGGCACCGGTGTCCATCAACTCGGTCAGGTCCTCGACATAGCGGCCCGCAAACGGGTTCTCGATCACCGCCACGGCCACCGCCTTGCGGGTGGGCGGGGATATCTCGCGGCCCGCTTCGATCCGGGTTTCCTCAATGAATACAGCGATCTTGCGGATCTTGGTCATCTCAGCCCGTCCTCTCCCTTGATCTGCCAGGCCTCCAGACCGCCCGAGCGGGAATGCACCCGCGGGCCGGTGCTCATCACCAGCACCAGCGCCATCTCGTCGGCGCGGGGCGCATCGTTACAGCCGACCTCCATACTGTCGAAATGGCTGCGCACGTAAGAGGCGTTGATATGGGTGATCGGCACGTCCAGCCGGGCGCCGACACCGCCCACCTTTTTCGACGAGGGGACGATGGCATTGGCGCTGCCCAGAAGCTGCCGCATCGCGTAACCCCCCGGCGCATGCCAGAGCGCCCCATGTTCCAGCTCGCCCGCCTCGCCGATCAGGGCGCCCTTGCCATAGCCCTCGATCCGCTCGGGCCCGCCGAGCATGTCCAGAAGCTGTTGCGCCATACTCAGGCCAAGCGGCTTGAGATCCTCCATGAACCCCTGGATCTCGGGTTCGTACCGCCCGGCAAAGGGGTTCTTGAGGATGCTCATGACCGAGGCCCGGCGCAGCGGGGTTGCGGCCACCGGGCCGCCCTCGTGCCAGATCTCTTCCAGTGCCGAAACGGTTTTTCTGAGGATCAGGTCAGGCAAGGGCAAGCCTCCTTTCAGGGGCGATCACGGGAATGGCGCCGGCTTGGCAGCTCTGTCCGCGCAAGGACAGATGGGCGGAGCGGATGTGTCCGTTGGCGATCATTTCGACGGCCAGTTTCCGCCCGTTTTCAAGGGCATGCAAGACCTCGTTGCGGTCAAGGGGGCCGCAATGGGTGACAACGGGGCGCTGTCCCAGATCGCTGTCGTCCTTCACCGTGTTGGCAGGTGCGCGGCGGATCGCGGGATGGCCGGGCAGGTCGGTCGCGTTGGCGATCAGCGTGGCCGCCGCATCGGCACCGGCCGCGCTGGGCGCCAGCACCGTGACACTCTCGGCGATGCCGAGGCTGAGGCTGCGGCCACCGAGGCCTGAGGTGGCGATGCCGCCGATCCTATCTCCCGTACCGAGGGAGATGCGGCCAAGGTCGCGCCCGTCGGGCGTGGCCATGGCGAGGGTGAAACGGGTATCGCCCGTCAGGTGCAGGGCGATGTCACCGCCGTTGTTGACATAGGCGCGGGTCAGCGGCGTGGAGGAGAGCATCGCGGCCAGCACCTCGTCGGCCACGGCACCGGCAACGGCGGCCATGCGGGTGAGGCGCAAAGCCATCAGCGGGCGGCAGGCAGTGTCCATGCGCCGGGCCACCGGGCCAAGGGGCAGGGGCGCGTCGGGCGCAAGTTCGGTTTTCAGGAGCGGCAGTTCACCGACCAGCTCGGCCAGTACCGTTTCGAACCGCGCTGTCGCGGTGACAAACGCCGCCTCGCGCGCGCCCGGTCCGCCCTCGGCCCCGATGATCAGGTCAATGGGGCCGTGCTGCAAATGCAGCCGCTTGCCATCGGGCAGAAGGGCGGCGACGGCTCTGGTCATTCGTCCTCTCCCCGCGACCAGCGGTAATTCTCGCGCGCGTTTGGGTCGGGCTGGCTGTCGCGCTTGCCCAGCTTGCGGTCGCGCTCCGAGATCACCTGTGCCACCGGTTTGATCTCGCTGACATGGCCGCCCAGCGTGCCGTAATCGCTGACCCGCATGGTAAATTCCATCGGCGCCACCAGCGCGGGCGTGGGCACATAACCGAAGGAGTTCGAGGGCATCTCGGTCACGTCCACCATCACGGTGATGCCGCCGCCGGGCCAGACATAGGCCGCTGCCCCGCCGCAGGAGACATGGGTGAGCGAGGATTTCACCGATTTGGTCAGCCGCACCGGGTTCTCGGTGACGCCTGCGCGCAAGCTACCGCCCGCACCGCCCATGAACAGGACCGAACAGACCGAGGGTTCGCAGTTTTCCGCGATCAGCTCCGCCGAGGCGCGCAGTTTCTCGGGGATCGGAACCGGTTGCGGCACCAGATCGGCATCCAGCTCGTAATAGGCGAATTGCTCGCCCGTGGTCGAGACCATCATCAGCCGCAGGCCGGGCCAGGCCACATCGGGCTTGAAGGCGTTGAGAATGACCAGCGGGTCCTCGACATTCGTGCCGCCCCAGCCGGTGCCGGGATCGGCCACCTGGAAATAGCGGCCCGGGGTCGAGCGGCGGCCCTTGATGCGGATGCCGGTGGGTGGCACATCCAGCATCTTGCCCGCCTGATGCTCGCTGAGCACGCCGGTGATATGGTCGTCGACCACCACCACGTCATCGGCATGGCCCAGCCATTGTTTTGCGAACATGCCGATGGCGGCAGAACCGCAGCCGACGCGCATCAGCTTTTCCTCGACCCCGTTGATGATGGGGGCGCGACCGGCCTGCACGATCAGCGTGGTTTCATGGCCCGGCTCGCCGATCACCATCTCGACCGCTTCGCAATTGCACAGGCGCAGGAGCGCGTCACAGGTGACGCGGCCCTCTTTCTTGGAGCCGCCGGTCAGGTGTTCGACGCCGCCCAGCGACAGCATCTTGGAGCCGTATTCGCTGGTCATCACATGGCCGATGGGTTCGCCATCGACCCGCACCACGTCGCGTTCGTGGCCGATATGGCGGTCGGTGTCGATCTTCACCTTGACGCCGCAGTAGGAGAAGATGCCTTCGGTCACCACGGTGACCATGTCGACGCCTTCGACCTGTTGGCTGACGATAAAGGGGGCGGGCTTGTAATCGGGATAGGTGGTGCCTGCACCCACGGCGGTGACAAAGGCGCGGTTCTGCTGGACGATGTTGCCATCCCAGTCGTCGCCTGTCTGCGCATCCTTGAGGAAAGGCACGACGCGGGTGCTGCCGCTTTCGATCACGGTGAGCGCGTCGAGGCGGACAAGTTCGCCGCCATGGTTGGCATAGCGGTCGCAGGCGCCGGATTTGCCATCGGCGATGTAGCAGAGCACCGGGCAAGCGTCGCAGCGGATTTTCTCGGGGCGGATACGCTCAGTCATGTCCGGCCTCCTTCAGCGCGGCGCGCAGGCGGGCGGGGGTGACCGGGGTCTGGCGGATGGCAACGCCGGTGGCGTGGCGTATCGCGTTGAGGAGCGCAGGCGCGGTGGGGATCAGGGCGTGTTCGCCCAGGCCCTTGGCGCCATAGGGGCCGTGCTCGTCCGGGTCCTCGATGATCAGCGTCTCGATGGGCGGCACGTCGCCGATGGTGGGGATCAGGTAGTCATGCAGGTTATCGGTGCGGCCGGGGATGTATTCCTCCATCAGTGCCATGCCGAGACCCTGGGCGATGCCGCCCTCGACCTGGCCCTCGACCAGAGCGGGGTTGACCGCATGGCCCACGTCATGGGCGGCGGTGAAGCGGAGCGGGCGGATTGTGCCCAGCCGCGTGTCGATCTCGACCACCGCCAGATGGGCGGCATAGCCGAACTGGGCGTAAGGCACGCCCTGGCCGTTCTTGTCCAGCGGCTTGGTGGGCGGGTCATAGGTCTCGGTAGCGCCCAGCACATAGCCGTCGGCGTCAGCGGGTAGGTCGGTGAGGTCGATCACATGGGCGCGGTCCGTGTCGGTGACATGGATCCGGCCCTGGTCGAGCGTCAGGGTCGCCTCGGGCCCCGCATTGACGCGGGTCAGGATCGCGGCGCGCAGCGCCGCCCCTGCCAGCCTTGCCGCATTGCCGGTGACAAAGGTCTGGCGCGAGGCCGAGGTCTTGCCCGCGTCGGGCGTCAGGTCGGTATCGGGGCCGATCAGTTCAATCCGGTGGGTCGGGATGCCAAGCGCGGTGGCAAATAGCTGGGTGATGACGGTATTGGCGCCCTGGCCGATATCCATCGCGCCCTGATGCAGCACGAGTGTGCCGTCGGCGCGGATACCGCATTTGATGGTCGAGGGGTTGGGCAGCGAAGTGTTGCCGCAGCCATACCAGCCCGCGGCGATGCCGACACCGTGTTTCAGGACGGTGTTCCCGGCGTTGAACGCCTCGGCCGCGGCGCGTTCGCGGGTCCAGTCGGGTTTCAGGGCCTGCAAACAGGCCCGGATGCCGACGCCCTGGGTAAAGACCTGGCCGCAGACGGTCGGCTGGCCGGTTGCCAGCGCGTTGATCAGGCGAAACTCCAGCGGATCCAGCCCCAGTTTCTCGGCCAGCTCGTCGAACAGGGTTTCCTGCGCAATGGCGGCCTGCGGCACGCCAAAGCCGCGGAACGCGCCCGAGGGCGGGCAATGGGTGTGGACGCCCTGCGCCTCGGCCCGGTAATCGCGGATAAAATAGGGGCCGGAGCCGTGCACCGGTACCCGGTTGGCCACGGTCGGCCCCCAGCTGGCATAGGCGCCGGTGTTGAAGCGGCCTTGCAGGGAGAACCCTTTGAGCCGCCCGTCGGTGCTGGCGCCGATGCGCAGGTGCAGCTCGGAGGGGTGGCGCTTGGTGCTCATCTGCATCGACTGCACCCGGCTATAGGCCAGCCGCACCGGCTGACCCGTCTTCAGCGCGGCAATCGCCAGATAGGGCTGCACCGACATATCAAGCTTGGCGCCGAAACCGCCGCCGACGCCGGTGGGGATGATGCGGATGCGATCAGGGCCAAGGCCCAGCACCATCTGCAAGCCGTCGCGGTCCAGCACCGGGGCCTGGGTGCAGGCATGCACCACCACCTTGTCGCCGTCGAGATAGGCATAGCCCGCCTCGGGCTCGATATAGGCGTGTTCGACAAAGGGGGTGGCATAGCGCGCCTCGACCACCACGCCGCTTGCGGCCAGCGCCGCCTCGGCATCGCCGCAGGCGACAAAACCGGTGACCATGACATTGCCCGCGCGGTCGGGGTGCAGCTGGGGCGCGCCGGGGGCGGTTGCGTCCGCGATGTTTTCCACCGCGTCGAGCCGGGTCCATGTCACCGGGAAGAGGGCGAGGTCGAGCGTCGCGGCCACCTCGGGCGGGGCGACGATGGCGGCGACGGGTTCGCCGCGAAACCGGGTTTCCGTTTCGGCAAACACGGGCTGATCCTCGAACCCCGGCATCACGCCGAACCGGTTGCGGCCCGGTAGGTCAGCGGCAGTCAATACCGAGACCACGCCCGCGTGAGCGCTGCGCCAGCTCTCAATATCGCCCAGTGTGAAACCCGCGCGGGGGTAGGGCGCGCCGACCAGCAGGATTTCCAGCGTTCCGGCGGGGGCGACATCGTCGCCATAAGCCTCGGTCCCCGCCACCTTGCCCGCGCCGTCGAGCCGGGGGATGGCCGTGCCGGAATGCCCGTCCCCCGCAGGGGCGGCGAGCAGAGGCGCGCCCGCCCGCATCACCGCCTGGATGATCTTGCGATAACCGGTGCAGCGGCACAGCACGCCGCCAAGCGCATCCAGCACCTGCGTCTCGGTCGGCTCCGGGGTTTCGCGCAGCAGAGCGGTCGTGGCCACCATCATGCCCGGCGTGCAGATGCCGCATTGCGCCGCGCCATGGGCGAGGAAACTGTCGGAAAGGCGCTCTGCCACCGGATCGTTCGACAGCCCCCTGAGGGTGTCCACCCGGCGGCCTGCCACCTGATGCGCGGGCGTCAGGCAGGCGCAGACCGGGGCGCCGTCGACCAGCACGGTACAGGCGCCGCAATCGCCCGCGTCGCAGCCCACCTTGACCTCGCGCGCGCCGCAACGCTCGCGCAGCATCCGCGACAGGCGCTCACCCGGTTGCGGGCTGGCGCTTGTGAGCGCGCCGTTCAGGGTGAAATCCGTTGTCGTGGACAAGGGACGGTCCATCACTGTCCTCCTGCGGCGCGGATGGCGCGGATGATCTGCTCGGCCACCGCGTCCAGCCGGTATCCGGCGCTGCCGCGAATATCGTCGATGGGCGAGAGCGGCGCGAGGTGGCCTTGCCCGACCGTTACGTCCTGCGGGCGCTGGCCGATCAGATCGGCCTCGAGCCTGCTCAGCCGCTGCGCCACCGGTGAACAGGCGCCCACCGCAACGCAGGCATGGTCGATCCGTCCCCTTGCATCGCAGCCGACCACCACCGCCACCATGGCGATGGAAATCACCAGATAGCGCCGCGCGCCCAGCTTGGTGAAGGCGCCACGCGCATGGGTGGGTGGATTGGGCAGCAGAAGGGCACTGACCAGCTCTCCCGGTTGCAGGGCGGTGCGGCGGACACCGGTCAGGAACTCTGCCAGCGGCAGCACGCGCTGGCCGGTGGACGAGGTCAACTCGACCCGCGCCTCCAGCGTCAGCAGCGGTGGCACCCCGTCGGCGGCGGGCGAGGCATTGCACAGGTTACCCGCTACCGTGCCTGCATTCTGGATCTGGATACTGCCGACCTCGCGCGCGGCGGCGCGCAGGCCGTCAAAGGCGGGCGGCAGGTCGGCCCGCGCGATCTGGGTCCATGTGGTGGTGGCCCCGATGCGCCAACCCTCTGCCCCTCGGCTGATACCCTGAAGGGCCGTGATCCGTGTCAGGTCAAGGATATCCCGGTCAAACGGCGCCGTTCCCTGCGCCGGATAGACATCGGTGCCACCCGCGACAACGCGCACATCCCCCTTCGCAAGACGGTCAAGCGCGTCCTTCAACAAGGCAGGGGCGTGATAGGCCATGAGCGTGGTCTCGTCCGTCCGGTGAATTTCATTTGTACGCTAACGGTATTTCCCGGTTTCGATTCGTGTCAACTGGTTGTTGGAAACCGGGCTGTCGTTACGGGCAGTCTGCTCTATTGTGGCGCACGGAGCGGACCGGGAACAGAGACTTGATCGAACTGCGCGACCTGCAATTGCTCAGCGCCCTGGCGCGGCATCGTCACTTTGCCAAGGCGGCCGAGGAATGCGGTATCTCGCAACCGGCCTTTTCGATGCGGATCCGCAATCTCGAAGAGCGGTTGGGCGTCACCATCGTGCGCCGGGCCAACCGGTTTCAGGGCCTGACCGACGAGGGCGAGATGATCGTGCGCCGCGCCCGCCGCATCCTGGGCGATGCCAAGGCTCTGGAACAGGAGGTGGCGGCGATCCGGGGCGAGATCTCGGGCGCGCTGATCCTGGGGGTGATCCCGACCGCGCTGGCCTTTACCGGGCGGCTGGTCCGGCGGCTGCACCAGGCCCATCCGCGCATCGTGGCGCGGATCGATTCGATGTCGGCCACCGCGATCCAGCAGGGTCTGGACGAGGGTACCATCGATGCGGGCATCACCTATGGCGACAGTATCGGCACCGACCTGCGCCATGTGCAGCCGCTTTACGAGGAAACCTATGTGCTGCTGGTGCCCGCCCATCTGACTGAGGCGACCGGACCGATCCCCTGGGCGCGGGTGGCCGACTTCCCGCTGTGCCTGCTGGAACCGCAGATGCAGAACCGGCGTATCCTTGACCGGATATTCGCCGAACAGGGGCTGCATCCGCGCATCGTCGCCGAGACCAGCGGCTTTACCGCCGCGATGGTGATGGCGCGCGAGGGGTTGGCGGCGACAGTTGTGCCGCGCGTTCTGATCCGGGCGCTGGGCGATCTGCGGGGTACCAGGGTGTTGCCGCTGGTCGATCCCGAAGTGTCCAAGCCCATCGCACTGGCTACGCTGGAGCGGGATCCGGAACTGCCCACCGTAACGGCGCTGCGGCAGGTGGTCGCCTCATTGCGCTGATAAGGTGTCGTTATCGTGCAATAGAAAAATCCGATTTGACGATACGTTCTTCTGATGAGAGACGGGCTCTGAACGGAGGGCGACATGGCACCATTGGACAGCAAATCTGCGGGCGGCGAACCGGGCGTATGGAAGAGTGGACGTGGTCGTGGGCGTCGATTGCCGAAGGGTCGTGTTTACAGCGATGAGGCGTTGGCGGCTGTTCGGGGTGTGTTGGGGGATCGTCCTCGGCGGCGGGATTTGCTGATCGAGTTCCTGCATCTGATCCAGGACGTTTACGGGCATCTTTCGGCGGATCATCTTGCGGCCTTGGCGTTCGAGATGAAGCTGGGGCAGGCGGAGGTTTACGAGACCGCAACCTTTTACGCGCATTTTGACGTGGTGAAGGAGGGCGAGACACCGCCGCCGGCGCTGACGATCCGGGTCTGCGATTCGCTGAGCTGCGCGCTGGCCGGGGCCGAGCAGCTGCGCGCGGCGCTGGAAGAGGGGCTCGATCCGGGCCAGGTGCGGGTGTTGCGGGCGCCCTGCATGGGGCGCTGCGACACGGCGCCGGTGCTGGAGCTGGGCCATAACCATATCGATCACGCCACGCCGGAAAAGGTGCGGGCGGCGATTGCGGCGGGCGACACCCATGCGCATCTGCCCGATTACGAGGGGTTCGATGCCTATGCGGCGGCGGGCGGTTACGCGGTGCTCAAGGGGCTGCGCGCGGGCGGCGACTGGGAAGCGGTGCAGGACAGCGTGCTGGCGGCGGGCCTGCGCGGCCTGGGCGGCGCGGGTTTCCCCTCGGGGCGCAAATGGGGCTTTGTGCGGGCCAATCCGGGTCCGCGTTACCTGGCGGTGAATGGCGACGAGGGCGAGCCGGGCACCTTCAAGGACCGCTATTACCTGGAGCGGGTGCCGCATCTGTTCCTCGAGGGCATGCTGATCGCGGCCTGGGCGGTCGAGGCCGAGACCTGCTATATCTACATGCGCGACGAATACCCCGCCGTGCTGGAGATCCTGCGGCGCGAGATCGCGGCGCTGGAGGCGGCCGGGATCGTGGCCAAAGGCTATATCGACCTGCGCCGGGGCGCGGGCGCCTATATCTGCGGCGAAGAAAGCGCGATGATCGAGAGCATCGAGGGCAAGCGTGGCCTGCCCCGGCACCGGCCGCCCTTTGTGGCGCAGGTGGGGCTGTTCGGCCGTCCGACGCTGGTCCATAATATCGAGACATTGCATTGGGTTGCGCGGGTCTGCCGCGAGGGGCCGGAGGTTCTGAATTCGATCGAGAAGAACGGCCGCAAGGGCCTGCGCAGCTATTCGGTCTCGGGCCGGGTGGCCAGGCCGGGGGTGCATCTGCTGCCGGCGGGCTCGACCATCCGCGACGTGATCGCGGCGGCGGGCGGCATGGCGGCGGGCCATGTGTTCAAGGCCTATCAGCCGGGCGGCCCGTCCTCGGGCCTGCTGCCGGCGAGCATGGACGACATTCCGCTCGACTTCGACACATTGCAACCCCATGGCAGCTTCATCGGCTCGGCGGCGGTGGTGGTGCTGAGCCAGCAGGACAGCGCGCGCGACGCGGCGCTGAACATGCTGCGCTTCTTCGAGGACGAGAGCTGTGGCCAGTGCACCCCCTGCCGGGCGGGCTGCGAAAAGGCGGTCAAGCTGATGCAGGCCGAACACTGGGACCAGCCGCTGCTGGAAGAGCTGTGCCAGGTGATGGCGGATGCCTCGATCTGCGGTCTGGGCCAGGCGGCGCCGAACCCGATCCGGCTGACCATGAAACACTTCGCGGAGGAGATCTGAGATGGCCGACGGCGCACATGTCGAGATGGTGAGCTTTACCCTCAACGGCGAAGAGGTCACCGTGCCCGAGGGGCTGACCATCTGGGAGGCCGCCCATGGCCGCGGCCTGGTGATCCCGCATCTCTGCCACAAGCCCGACCCGGGCTATCGCCCGGACGGCAATTGCCGCGCCTGCATGGTCGAGGTCGCGGGCGAGCGCACGCTGGTGGCCTCCTGCATCCGGCCGGTGGCCGAGGGCATGGTGGTCACCACCGACAGCGCCCGCGCCGAGGGTGCCCGCAAGATGGTGGTCGAGCTGTTGCTGGCCGACCAGCCCGAGGTGGCGCATGACGCCTCGAGCCATTTCCACGCCATGGCCGGTCTGAACGGGGTCAGCGAGAGCCGCTTTCCGGCCAAGACGCCCGACAGCGTGCCGCTTCTGGATGCCAGCCACGTGGCGATGCGGGTCAATCTGGATGCCTGCATCAACTGCAATCTCTGCGTGCGCGCCTGCCGCGAGGTGCAGGTCAATGACGTGATCGGCATGGCCGGGCGCGGCGCCGGGGCGCAGGTGGTGTTCGACCAGAACGACCCGATGGGCGCCTCGACCTGCGTGGCCTGCGGCGAATGCGTGCAGGCCTGCCCGACCGGCGCGCTGATGCCGGCGACCGTGCTCGATGCGGAGCAGGCCGGCGACAGCAAGGATTACGACCGCGAGGTGACCTCGGTCTGCCCGTTCTGCGGGGTGGGCTGCCAGCTGAGCTTCAAGGTCAAGGACAACAAGATCAAATATGTGACCGGCGTCGACGGTCCGGCCAATGAAAGCCGGCTCTGCGTCAAGGGGCGGTTCGGCTTTGACTATATCGACCACCCGCACCGGCTGACCAAACCGCTGATCCGCCGCGCGGACGCGCCCAAGGGGCTGAACGTGGATCCGGGCAATCCGCTCAGCCATTTCCGCGAGGCCAGCTGGGAAGAGGCGCTGGATTTTGCCGCTCGCGGTCTGGCCGATCTGCGCGCGCAAAAGGGCAGCTATGTCGCCGGGTTCGGCAGCGCCAAATGCTCGAACGAAGAGGCCTATCTGTTCCAGAAGCTGATCCGCCAGGGCTTTGGCCACAACAATGTCGACCATTGCACCCGGCTCTGCCATGCCTCCTCGGTCTCGGCGCTGCTGGAGAATGTCGGCTCGGGCGCGGTGACGGCGACCTTCAACGAGATCGAGAATGCGGATGTGGCCATCGTGATCGGCTGCAACCCGATCGAGAACCATCCCGTGGCGGCGACCTATTTCAAGCAGTTCACCAAGCGCGGCGGCAAGCTGATCGTCTGCGACCCGCGCGGCGTCGGCATGGGCCGCTTTGCCACCCACCGGCTGCAGTTCAAGCCGGGCGCGGATGTGTCGATGCTGAACGCGATGATGCACGTGATCGTCGAAGAGGGGCTGTATGACCAGGCCTATATCGACCAGTTCACCGAGAACTGGGAGGAGATGAAGGCGCATCTGGCCGATTATAGCCCTGAGAAGATGGAGCCCATCTGCGGCATCGCGGCCGGTGAGCTGCGCGACGCGGCGCGCACATTTGCGGCGGGCAAGGCGGGCATGATCTTCTGGGGCATGGGCGTCAGCCAGCATATCCACGGCACCGACAACTCGCGCTGCCTGATCTCTCTGGCGCTGATGACCGGCAATGTGGGCAAGCCCGGCGCGGGCCTGCACCCCCTGCGGGGTCAGAACAACGTGCAGGGCGCGTCGGACGCGGGCCTGATCCCGATGTTCCTGCCCGATTACCAGTCGGTCACCGATGACGGCGTGCGCTCGGCCTTTACCTCTGTGTGGAACTCGGGCGACTTCTCGAACCAGAAGGGGCTGACCGTGGTCGAGATCATGCATGCGATCCATGATGGCGACATCAGGGGCATGTATATCCTGGGTGAAAACCCGGCCATGTCGGACCCCGATGTCGACCATGCCCGCGCCGCGCTGGCGATGCTCGAGCATCTGGTGGTGCAGGATATCTTCCTGACCGAGACCGCGAACTATGCCGATGTGATCCTGCCCGCCAGCGCCTGGGCGGAAAAGACCGGCACCGTGACCAACACCAACCGCCAGGTCCAGATGGGCCGCCCCGCCGTGGCGCCCCCGGGGCAGGCAAAGGAAGACTGGTGGATCGAGGTGGAACTGGCCAGGCGCCTCGGCCTCGACTGGAATTACAGCCACCCCAGCGAAGTGTTTGCCGAGATGAAGCGCAACATGAAATCGCTCGACAACATCACCTGGGCGCGGCTCGAAGGCGAGGCGGTCACCTATCCCTCGCTCAGCCCCGAGGATCCGGGCCAGGCCATCGTCTTTGGCGACGGCTTCCCGCGTGCGAACAAGCGGGCCCGCTTCACCCCGGCGAAGATCGTCGAGCCCGACGAGCGCCCCGATGCGGACTATCCCTTCGTGCTGATCACCGGGCGGCAGCTGGAACATTGGCATACCGGCTCGATGACCCGGCGCGCCAGCGTGCTCGACGCGGTCGAACCCGAGGCCAACTGCTCGATGCACCCCGCCACCCTGCGCGCCATGGGCATCGAGCCCGGCGACATGATCCGCCTCACCACACGGCGCGGCAGCGTCCAGGTCATGGTCCGCGCCGACCGCGCCATCGCCCAGGACAACGTCTTCCTCCCCTTCGCCTATGTCGAAGCCGCCGCAAACATCCTCACAAACGCTGCCCTCGACCCTTACGGAAAAATCCCAGAGTTCAAATACGCAGCCGTAAAGGTCGAAAAAGCTGAAGCGCTGGCGGCGGAGTAGGTCTTTTGCGAGGCTCCGCCTCGCGCTCCGGAGTATTTTGAACCAGAAAGAAGCAGCATGGCGCATATATGCTTCTTTCTGGTCGGAAATACTCCGGGGGTGAGGCCCGCAAGGGCCGAGGGGGCAGCGCCCCCTTTGCGGCTTGCCGGGCGTAGCGGGGCCGCCTAACCTGCGCCGTACATGCCCAGAGGAGCGCTCATGTCCCGTCGCTTTGTCGATCTCTCCGTGCCACTGGAAACCGGTATCGTTTCCGACCCGCCGATCATGTTGCCCGAGATCGAGTATCTCACCCATGATCAGACCGCCGAACAGGTGATGTCCTTCTTTCCGGGGCTGAAACGCGAGGACCTGCCGGGTGGTGAGGGCTGGGCGGTGGAGCGGCTGAGTGTGGCGACCCATAACGGCACCCATCTGGACGCGCCTTATCACCACCATTCGACGATGAACAACGGCGCGCGGGCGATCACCATTGACGAGGTGCCGCTTGACTGGTGTTTCAACCCCGGCGTCAAGCTGGATTTTCGCCATTTCCCGGATGGTTACGTGGTCAGTGCCGAAGATGTCGAGGCCGAGCTGGCGCGCATCGGGCATGAGGTGCAGCCGCTCGATATCGTGGTGGTCAACACCTCGGCGGGCGCGCGATACGGGCAGCCGGACTACCTGGTCAAGGGCTGCGGCATGGGGCGCGAGGCGACGCTCTATCTCACCGAACGCGGCGTGCGGGTCACCGGCACCGATGCCTGGTCCTGGGATGCGCCGTTTGCGCTGACTGCGCGCGCCTATGCCGACAGTGGCGATGCGGCGATCATCTGGGAGGGGCACCGCGCCTCGATGGAAATCGGCTATTGCCACATGGAAAAGCTGGCCAATCTGGACCAGTTGCCGCCGACGGGCTTCACCATTTCCTGTTTCCCCTTCAAGATCAAAGGCGCCAGCGCCGGGTTCACCCGTGCGGTGGCGATCTTTGAGGACTGAGCAGGCAAAAGAGAGAGAGCCATGTCGGAGCAAGAACCGCACAGCGGCCATGACGGCCCCTATCCCGCCCCGGTCGAGGTGCGTGGTTTTGCCGTCAGACCCGAGTGGATCGATTACAACGGGCACATGAACGTGGGCTATTACGGTGTGGCCTTCGATCAGGCGCTGGATGTGATGCTGGAAGAGCATCTGGGCCTTGGCAAGACCTATGCCGAGACCGCCGGGGCCGGTCCCTATATCCTGCAGTCACATGTTCAGTTCCGGCGCGAATTGCTGGAGGGGGAGGCGTTTCATCTGTATTTCCGCCTGCTCGATCACGATGCCAAGCGGCTGATCTATTTCGGACAGATGTTTGCGGATCGTGACGGCGCGCTTTGTGCCACTCAGGAAGCCCTGATCATGAATGTCAGCCAGCAGACCGGGCGCGGCGCGCCCTTCCCTGCCTGGGCGCAGGCGCGGCTGGCACGGATGCGGGCGGATCATGCGGCGCTTCCGGGCCATCCGGCGATCGGCGCGACTCTGGCGCTGCGCCGGTGACTGGCGCGATCCTGCGCGGGGCGTAAGGCGGCGCGCGCTCCCTTCCCGTGAACAATACTGGGCAGGTCCGGGAATTGACCCGCGGACTGCCCGCAATCAGGCGCCAAATTGTGCCGATGCTGCGGCCGAATCGCACTTCATGCTATCGACAGGGGGACTCGAGGCAGGCGGCTGTCTCTCTTGGGCAGGCGAGAAGGAGCGAAAGCGATGGAGGCGACCGGCAAGTCGGAGCGGCTGAACCGTATCGTCGATACGGCACGGGTCCATTTCGGCCGCCCGGTCTGCAAGGTGACGGCGCCGGGGGGCGAGAACCGCTCCAGCTTTCGGCTGCATTTCGACGATATGGATGTCATCGCCACCCTGCGCCCCAATGTCCGCCGCACCCATCTGGAAGCTTTCGTGCTCGAACGGTTGCGCGCCCATTGCGACGACCTGCCCGAATGCCTGGGCGTGGTGGGCGAGGTCCTGTTCCAGTCGGATGTGGGCGGGCGGCGCCTGAATCAGGAGATCATGCGGCACACCGAAACGGGCCGTCTGGATCTGGCCGCGCAGGCGGCTGCCGCGATCTTTCGCATCCACAGCGCGGCCCGGCGCGCCGACCTGCACCAGATGTTACCGCATCTGGGGGGCAGCGAGACCTGGATTTCCAATCTGGTCGCGGCAGTGGACAGCCTGCAACCCTATTCGATGGGGATCGACGCGCGGTTCGACCGCGCCGCCGCCGCCGAACGTCTGGCCTGTCCGGGCGGGCAATTCGTGAAATGGGATTGCCGGTCGGGCAATGCGGCGCTGGACCGGGCGGGCCGGCTCAGATGGTTCGATTTCGAATACTGCGGCCTGCGCCACGGGGCCGAGGATTTCGCCTGGCTCATCGGGGACGAGGCCTGGCCGATCGCACCGGACCAGATGGTCGATGTGATGATCGACGCCTTTGACCCCGGATGCGGCCACCGGATCGACACGTATCTGGACTATCTCTCGGTCTATCTGACCTTTCATTGCGTACAGCGCTTCAAGCTGATCGTGAAAGAGGCCCGCACGCGCGGCTGGTTGTCCAAGGCGCGGGTGCGCAAATACGACGATGCCGGGGTCCATCCCGAATTCGCGATGCAGATCTGTTCGGTGGGGGCCTATTTTGCGGCCCAATCGCCGGTCACCGCGCCGCTGGCGCGCAACTTCGAGGGCGCGGTCGACAGTTTCCGCGAGATCCTCAGGGAAGGCCGCTCGCTCAAGAGTGCATGAGCATGCCCGGCGCATGAGCCCCGGGTCCGCGAGCGATCGGGACACGCGTCTGGTCACGGTGTACCGCCGCAGGCTGCGATATCGGGCAAGCAGCTGAAAGCAAACTCGCCACGGCAGCTTGCCGCCACGTTTTCGACACATTTCCGACTGGATTTGATAAGATCGACCCGTGTCGGGATACAGCCCGATTCCCCACAAGGGTAGATGCTGAAATCGAAACAATCCGCACCTATGCGACCGATTGGTTCGCCGCTGAATCGGAAGTTTGCGAAATTCTAGGCAGTTGCAGACGGAAACAATCTGTTGACGCAGAATTTCTTAAAATTATCCAGACAGATGTTAGGTTCGAACGTGGCAGAACTATGGCGGAAGTTTGCCACGTTGATACCCGGAGACGCGGCGCGTAGGGCGCGGCAAACCGGGGTAGGGACTCCGCCGCAATAACCGGGGCCGGCTGCTCGGCCTCGTCTGTAAGTGAAGAGTTGTCTGCGAGGTCGCGGCGCAGGGGTTCAGCGCCGGGCATTCGCTCCAGGTATCCCACGTAGGGGGGGAACATGAAGGACTATATCCACACCGCTTCGTTGGCGGTTCCGATGCCGGTGGCGTCTGGCCAGGGCAATCGGGCCAGGAGCGCGCTGGAAGCGGCGCTGCTGCCTGCAAACACGAACGCACCGCTGGAGAAACGGGGGGGAGCCTTTTCTCCGGCAAATGGCGTCTACGCAACTGTTGGCAAGCGGTGTCTGGATGTAGCCTTCATCCTCCTTTCTCTTCCGGTTGCGCTTGTCATCATCGGCCTGTGCGCGCTGGCGCTGCGGCTGGAAGGTGGCAGCGCGTTCTACCGGCAGCCGCGGCTGGGCCGCGACGGCAAGCGGTTCCAGATCCTCAAGCTGCGCACCATGGTGATGGATGCCGATGCCCGGCTGGAACGGATGCTGGCGGCGGATCCGGCAATGCGCGCCGAATGGGACGCGACACAGAAGCTGAAGCATGATCCGCGCATCACCCGTGTCGGAAACTTCCTGCGGCGCACCTCGCTGGACGAGCTGCCACAACTGTGGAACGTGCTGACCGGCGATATGAGCCTGGTCGGCCCGCGCCCGATGATGCCCGAGCAACTGCCGCTTTACGGACCTGCCGAGAGCTACTTTGCCCTGCGCCCCGGGATCACCGGTCTGTGGCAGGTCTCGGAACGCAACAATTCGCGCTTCGATTACCGGGCAAAGTCCGATGCGGACTATGCATCGACGCTGTCGCTGAGGGGCGATCTGTCTCTGCTGCTGCGGACCACCTCGGTGGTGGTGCGTCGCACCGGGTGCTGAGTTTAGGTGTAATTTCATAGTTTGGGACCCAGAATATGGCGTATCATGACAGAGACCTGGCTCCGGAAACTGAAACGGTTGCATTGATGAACGACCAGACCACCGGCATCGGCAAGCGCGCTGCTGCGGAACGCCCGTTCCGCCGCAAGGCCGCGCTCAGGGCCGAGGCGGCCGCGCCGCGGGTCGAAAAGGTCATGTCGCCGAGCAAACCGATGCCGCTGCCCGAACCCGAGGTTGTCGCTTCGCTGCCCGCCACTCTTCCCGAGCCGTGGGAGCGTCTGCGCGCCACGCCGCTGGGGCTGGGGCGCCGTCAAGTGGGGCAGATGCCGCTGGTCAATCTCCACCGCTCCGATCCTGCGGCCAAGGCGTTCGACGTGCTGCGCACCCGCCTGTTGCAGACGCTGAAGGCGCGCGGCTGGCGCCGGATCGGCATTGTCGCGCCCACCCGTGGCTGTGGCGCCTCCTTTACCGCCGTCAATCTGGCGCTCAGCATCGCGCGGGTACCCGACAGCCGGACCGTGCTGCTGGACATGAACATGCGCGATCCGGGTCTGGCAGGGGCGCTTGGCCTCGGCGCGCCGGGCGACATGCGCGCCCTGTTGCGGGGCGATGTCTCTTATCTCGATCATCTGACCCGGTGCAGCGGCACGCTGGCGGTGGGGCTTGGTGCGGGCGTTGCGGGCGATGCCTCGGAACTGCTGCAGGCGCCGGCCAGCGCCGAGGTGCTGGACCTGATCCAGGATGAGCTGAACCCGGATGTGGTGATCTGCGACCTGCCCGCGATCCTGGCCCATGACGATCTGGCGGCTTTCCTGCCCCGGCTCGACGGGGTGCTGCTGGTTGCCGATGGCACCCAGACCACCGCCGACCAGATCCGCCGCTGTCAGCAGGTGATCGGTGACACAACACCGCTTTTGGGTGTCATCCTGAACCGCGGGCGCGGCACCGGCGCGGAAAACTACGCGCTCTGACCTTCGTTTTTGCCCGGAACTGCCTTATTTTCGTCTGCATGCCATGGTCTGTTGCCCTTGCATACAGGCATGGTTTCGTATCAGCGAGTTGAGTGACAGGCATGGGGCCGATCTATTCCTTGGAAGACATCCTTGACATGATCCGCAGGCGCGCGCGGGTCATGCTGGCTGTTGTCGTGATCGGGACGATGCTGTCGCTGGTTTTTGCCCTGATGCAAAAGCACGAATACGAGGCCTATGAGGTCATCCAGATCGCGCGCCCGGTGGTTTCCGACGAATTGGCGCGCAGCACAGTCGAGGGATCCTCGGCCCGGCGACTGCAACTGATCCAGCAGGTCCTGACCACCCGTGGCACCATGCTGGAAATCATCGACAAATATGGCATCTATGCCGATATCCCCGCGCTTAGGCCGCAGGCCAAGGTGGATATGCTGCGCACCGCCGTGCGGATCGAGGGCGTGGCCGCCGCGCGCGAAGGGTTCTCTGACGATGGCACCATCTCGGTTCTGACCATCACTGCCCGGATGCCGACCGCGGTTCTGGCCCAGCAGGTGGCGCATGAATTCGGTCAGCGCACCGTCGAGTTGAGCAAACGTACCAGGATCGAGAATGCCCGCGCCACCCTGGCCTTTTTCGATGCGCAGGCGGCGGCGCTGGAAACCGATATCGAGGCGCTGGAAGGCGAGATCGAGGAGTTCCGCAGCCACAACCAGCTGGCGCTGCCCGGTGTGCTGGATGCGCGGCGCGACGAGATTGCCACCATCAATGGCGGCCTGCTCGACATCGCGCGTGACCGGATCGAGATCGAGCGCGCCATCCAGCTGGCCGAGCAGAGCGAGCGCCCGGCCACCGCCGAACGGCTGAAGAAGGATTACCGCGAACAGCTGGCCACGCTGGATGCGCAGCGGGCCCTGCTGGACAGCCGCAAGCGCGAGCTGGAACTCCAGATCGAGACCAGCCCCGAGGTCGAGCGGATGCTGGGCACTTATGATCGCCGGCTGGAGCAGTTGCAGGACGAATTGAACCAGGTCTCGACCCGTCGCAACGAGGCCGAGATGGGCTTTCTCATCGAGGCCGAGCGCCAGGCCGAACGGCTGACCGTCATCGAAGAGGCCGCGATCCCCGATTATCCGGTCACCGAAAGCCGCAAGAAAAAGGCCATCCTGGGTGCGGCCGCCAGTTTTGTTGCCGCCTTTGCACTGGCCGTCCTGCTGGAAATGCGACACCCGGTGCTGCGCAGCGCCGGACAGCTGGAACGCGAACTGGGCTTCCGCCCGGTGGTCACGGTGCCCTATCTGGATGGCGACCGGCGCGCGCCCTCGCTCTGGTCGCGCCTGATGTCGCGGTTCCGCCGCCGCCGCACCCCGGCGGAATAGACCCCAGGGCTCAGAGCGGTACCAGCGGCGCGATCTCGGCCCAGTGAAACCGGATTACAGCGACCGCGGCAATCCCGCCCAGCACGATTGCGATGATGTCGTGGCGCAGGTCGCGCGCGCCGTATTTGCCGGTCAGCCACAGCACGGCGGGATAGGTGGCAAGGGTTGCCGCCGCCAGCGACAGGATCGCCCCCAGCATCCCAAAGGCCCAAAGCCCCAGCAGGATCGCACCCACCTGCATCAGCGCCCGCACCAGCATCAGTGCGAAATAGGACAGGCTGTCGCCCCGCGCCAGCGCGACGATGTCATAGGTCACCACGATCAGCTGCGGGATGAAGGCCAGCGAGATCAGCGTCACCATCGGCCCGGCCAGTTGGTAGCGCGGGTCATAAAGCAGGTCGACCAGCTGCGGCCCGGCCAGCGCCACCGCCACCAGCGGCATCCCGACCCCCAGCGTCACGCCTGCCCGCAATCGCGCCAGCCGGCGCCAGTTGGCCGGGTCGGCATCGGGGGGGTGATCGCGATAGACCGGCAGCATGATGCGCCCGACCACGGCCAGCCCCAGCATGATCGGGAAACTGCCCAGAAAATAGCCGATGTTGTAGATGCCCAGCATCTCCATCGTCAGGTAGCGGCCCAGGATCGCCCGATCGCCCTGGCTGATCACAAAGGTCAGCGCCGTGGACAGGAAGATCCATTTGCCGAACCGCATCAACTCGGACCGGGCCGCTGGCTCCCAGCGGAACCGGTTGGCGGCGCCCGGTAACAGGAAATGGGTCAGGATCAGCTTGGCCAGTGCTGTGATCACGCCCCCCAGCGCCAGCGCCATGACCGAGCGTGTTGCAATCGCCAGCGCCGCCATTGCGCCGATCCCGATCAGCTGGCTGATCAGGTCCAGCACGGTGAGACGCCCGACGATCAGGTGCCTGTGCGCGGTTTCGATCCGGGTCGGGAAAAAGCCCGAGATCAGCAGCGCCACCGCCGCCACCGGCAGATAGGTGGTCAGATCGGGCTCGTCATAAATCCGCGACACGGGCACCGCCAGCAGGCAGGCGACCGTGAACAGCCCAATGCCGCGCCCCACCTGGATCGTCCAGGCGGTGTTCAGGAAATCGGGGTCGTCGCCACGCGGGTTCTGCGCGATGGCCGGGCCGATGCCCACGTCGGAAAACAGGTTCAGCCCGACCACCACCACCGTGACCAGCGTCATCAGGCCAAAGGCCTCGGGGTAAAGCAGCCGGGTCATCAGCAGGTTCGCCGCCAGCCTCAGCGCCTGGCTGCCGCCATAGCCCACCATCAGCCACGAGGCGCTGCGCAGGACGCGGGCCATCAGGCCGGAACCGTGAAAGGCGGAGAGAAGGCGGGGCATGTGGGATCTCTGCTGGCGGCCTGTCTGGGCCGGTTTTCCGCCACGCTAGGGACCGGCGCCGGTCGGGTCAATCAGAGCGCGCCTTGCCGCGCCATGCTTGTGGCCTTGGGTCCACAGGCGGCGGCTTGCCGGGGGCCCGATGCGGGCCCGCGCTAGGCAGCAGAGCGACTGCAGGCTAGGACTGGGGCGACCTTCCTTAGCCGGATATCCGCCCTCGTGATCATTGCCTATGTCCTGAACACCTATCCGCAACCCTCGCACAGTTTCATCCGCCGCGAGATCCAGGCGCTCGAGCGGCAGGGGCATCAGGTGGTGCGGCTGGCGATGCGCCGGGCCGAGGCGCCGTTGGTCGATGTGCGTGACCGGGCCGAGGCGGAGCAGACGAGTTATGTGCTCGACCGGAGGGTGTTGGGGCTGGGCGGCGCCCTGTTGCGCCGGTTCCTGCGCGCGCCGGGGCGTGGCCTTGCCGCGTTGCGATTGGCGCTGCGCTGTGGGCGCGCCTCGTCCAGCGGGATGGCGCGCCATCTGATCTATCTGGCCGAGGCGGCCGAGGTCGCGAACCGTTGCGAAACGGACGGGGTCGGTCATATCCACGCCCATTTCGGCACCAATTCCGCCACCGTTGCCATGCTGGCCCATGCGCTGGGCGGGCCGGGATACTCGTTTACCGTGCATGGGCCCGAAGAATTCGACGCACCGGGTGCGCTCAGCCTGGGGGAGAAGCTGGATCGCGCGCGCTTTGCCGTGGGGGTCAGCCAGTTCGGACGCAGCCAGCTCTGCCGCTGGGCGGCCTTTGACAGCTGGGACCACCTGCATGTGGTGCATTGCGGGATCGAACCCGAGGCCTTTGCCGATCCGGAACCGGCGCCCGAGGGGCCGCTGCGCCTGGTCTCGATCGGCCGGTTTGTCGAGCAGAAGGGGCAGATGGTGCTGGTGCATGCCATGGTGCGGTTGGTGCGGCGACATCCGCAGGTGCATCTGGACCTGGTCGGCGATGGCGAGATGCGTCCGGCGCTGGAGCGGGCGATAGCCAAGGCCGGGTTGCAGGGCAATATCACGCTGACCGGCTGGCTGGATCAGGACGGCGTGCGCGCGGCGCTGGATCGGGCGCATGCGCTGGTGATGCCCAGTTTTGCCGAAGGGTTGCCCATGGTGGTGATGGAGGCGATGGCGGCTGCACGACCGGTGGTGGCGACCTATGTGGCGGGCACGCCCGAACTGGTGTTGCCGGGCGAGACCGGCTGGCTGGTGCCGGCCGGAGACGATGCCGCGCTGGCCGAGGCCTTGGCAGGGTTGGCCGAGACCCCGGTGGCCCGGTTGCAGGCGATGGGAGAGACCGGACGTGCGCGGGTGCTGACCCGCCACGCCATCGACGATCAGGCCGGCAAACTGGCTGATTTGATCGCGAGTTTCGAGGGGTAGGCCCAGAAAATTCGTCGAATTTTCTGGGCCCCCGCCGCTCTACCGGCCTCGGTCCCAGTGGGACCGAGGCCGGTAGAGCGGCGTCCGCACCGCAATCGCAACAGTCGCATAGACCGCAAAGCCGAGCGGATCGCGCAGCAGATGCCCGAGAAGGCCCCCCAGACCCAGTCCGGGCGTGTCGTCATTTTTCATCAGATGCGGGTAGAGCCGGGCCACCTCGGCCACGCCGGCATCCTGCCGCCGCCGTACGCGCACCAGATTGGCAAACCCCTCGACCATGGGCCAGTCATACCCGGCCTCGACCCGCAGACGCTCTTGCGGTGTGAAGCTGAGCCGCACAAACGTGTCATCCGAGATGATGTCGGGCCAATCCCCCCAGCGCGCGCGCCCGGCGGTGTTCACCGCGAACAGACCAAAGCCCGGCACGCCGGTGGTGACAAAGGGCAGGCCCTGCCAGAAGCGCGCGTAAAGGCGGGTGATCGGGCTCTTTGCCCGGGCCACGCGGGGCGCGCCACTCGCATAGCGGGGCGCCTCGGTTTCGAGTGCGGCGACCAACCGCGCCAGCAGCGCCGGGTCCAGTTGCACATCCGCATCCAGATAGGCCCGCAATTCGCCTCGCGCAGCCGCATCCCCGGCGGTCAGCGCGCCCAGCTTGCCGCCCTCGGCCAGTTCCAGCACCTGCCAGTCCCAGCCGCGCGCCGCCGCCTGATCAGCAAAGGCGCGGGCGCGCGCGGCGGTGTCGTCGCTGCACCCATTGGCCACCACCAGCACCTCTCCGCGCCAGCCCCGAGGCAGCGGGTCCGAGGCCAAAACCGAACGGGCGCAGGCGCCGATCCACTCCGCCTCGTCATGGGCGGGCAGGATGACGCTCAGCCAGCGGCTCACTTCAGGAACTCCACCAGCGCGTCCCAGCGCGGGTTGTCGTCGTCGAGATGGCGCAGATGGCCCCAGCTGCCCCATTTGTTGGGCCGGTAGACATCTGCATAAGCGGTGAACAGCCCGCCCCCCAACGCGTGCCAGCCCCGGATCAGATCGGTATAAAGCTCTCCCATCTCGGGCGTATAGTTGAAATGCATGAGGAAGGCGGCCAGTTCGGCATCATCCACCAGCGGACCGCTGCCCACCACATGGCTGCCGCCCTCGTATATGATCAGGTCCAGCCCATAGCGGCGCGCGACCTCGGCCTGATAGGGCAGACGTTCGCCCAGATTGCCCAGCAGCGTGTCCTCGACCTTGCCGCTGGCGGCACCGTCGCGCACCTCGGCCCAGGCCAGCGCACTGGCCAGGTCATAGCGGTGCTTTGCGACATAGTCGTCGCGCGCCGCACCGCTCAGCCCCTGTGCATCGGCCTGCGCCTCGGCGGCGGCGTGGCTGTCGACCAGCCATTGCCGGACCAGCGGCAGCCGATCCTCCCATCCCAGCGTGCCGCCGAAATAGCCGGTCACCGCATAGGCGTCGAAATGGGTGGCGGGTGTGGCGCGGCCCGGTTCTTCGGCGGTCCAGATGGGGGCGTCGAGGATCATCTCCTCCAGTCCCAGCCAGCCGGTCTGGGTCGAGATCACCCGGATCAGCCGCGCCTCGGCCTGATCGCCGAACACCTGCGCCCAGATATCGGCCATCTCGACCGCGCGGGTGGCGTAATAGCTGACCCAGTGGTCCTTCTTGTTCCAGCGGGCGCGGGCCTGATCCTCGGCCCATTGCGCCTGGGTGAATTGCCAGTTCCAGACCTCGTTGGACAGTTCGACATAGGCGCGCTGTTCGACCCACAGATCGTCGCGCACCATTTCGGCAAAGCGGCGGATATAGTCGTCATCGGCCAGATGGGGCATGTTGAACCAGCCGTCGGCGCCGGTGCGGTTCAACAGTTCGATCATCACCTCGAGCGGCACGCCCTTCATCGCCCAGGTGAACTCCTCGGGCCGGGGGCGGTCGGCCCAGGCCGATTGCTGCGAGTCGTTGGTCTGCATCCAGTCCATGAAGCGCAGCGCGCGAAAGCCCATCAGCCGGTCCAGCCAGAGCGGATTGAACAGACCACCCGCCTGATAAGCGGCCAGATGTTCCTCTTTCACAACCGAGATATCGCGTACGTAATCGCCGCCACGATGGGTGCGCTGGATGCGGATATCGACCGATCCGGGACCGGGGGTGAAATCGAAACTGACGCTGTTCTTGCCATAGCGCACATTCCCGGCGCGGCCTGAAACCTCGACCACGCCCTGGCCGGCAAAGCGCAGCACATAGCGCCCCGCGGTCGAGACCGCCTCCTCGGGCAGGTCGGTCAGGATCAGCGTTCCGACCGAACCCAGCTCGGGCGGGATCGCCATCACCCAGCCTTGCGGGTCGAGATAGCCGGCCTCTTGCAGCTGCGCATGATCGACACCACCCCATTGCCGGGGCAGGTGGCCGATCCAGGGGCGGGCGGTCTTGAACACGTCGAGAAAGGGTTGCTGCACCGACCAGTCATTGACCCCGGCCAGCCCGATCGCCACCGGCACCGTCCCCTCGGGCACGGGGGGCGCGACAAAGCCCTGTCGCGGCTCGGCGGGTTCGCCCGCCTGTTCGGCGGCGGCGGGTTCGCTTGTGGGCTCGTCCGGGGGTGCCACCGGCTGCGGCGCGGGCGGCTCGGGCGCCTCGAACCCCTGCACCACGGTCCAGGCCACCTCCTGCAACCGCTGCGCCAGCGCCCGTTCCGGGGTGTCATAGGCCTTGCCCCAGCGATCCTGAAGCCGCCGGGGCAGGCCCACCGGGCTTTCCCCGGTCACGGCGGCATATTGCACCATGGTCAGGAAGTAGAAGCCCAGATCGTTGGGATGGATATCGTCCGAGAAAAGTTGCGCGATGCGGTCGATCCCCGGCACGGTCCCGGCTGCGATGGCATCGGTCAGGGCCAACATCGCCTGTCCGGCGGGCAACAGCTGCATCGGTGATGCGCCCTCGGGGCGGGTGGCATTGACGCCGTCGACGATGGATTGCCACCGGGGCAGATCCGCCTCGATCCGCTCGCGCCAGGGCACGTCGTCGCCCTCGTCATAGGGGATATCGACGCCACTTCCCGAGCGCAGGTCATGCCATGTCTCTTGCAGGAACACCCGGGTGTCGGGATTCGCGGACAGCGCCAGATCGTAATAGCGCCGGGCCGAGCCGATACTGTCGTTGTACTGCATCTGGTTGGCCAGCGGTATGCCCTCGGTCAGGATCACCACGTTGAACCCACCGCCCGGCAGGACCGAGCGCGCGTTCACGCCTTCGGCCTTGGCGCCATTGTCCCATTGATAAGACAGCGGCGCGCCATTGATGATTTGCGCCGCGACCCGCACGTCGCGCCCCTGCAGCACCTGCGACAGCATCTGCGGGTTGGTGGGGCCGAACAACGAATGGCCAATGAAAAGGATGCCGATCAGGCTGCTGATCCAGCTCATTGCGGGACTCCGGTCTTGGGATAGCTCGTGACGGTTTGCCAGACGGTGTCCTGCATCAGCCGCGCGGCCTCGGGCGAGGGGGCAAGGGCGGGGCTGCCATCGGCCCGGTTCAACTGATGGGGCAGACCGACGGGGGATGTCTGATAGAGCACCGCGTAATGGGTGAGCGCGATCAGATAGTTGCCCAGATCACCCATGTGGATCGGGTCAAGCTGGCCCTGATCGTCCCTTGCAAACAGCGCCTCGGGCCCGTCGATGCCCGGCACGCCGCCGCGCGCCTCGAGCGCGCGCACGAAACGGGACAGCACCTGACCCACCGGGATCACATGGGCCGGGTTGTCGGGGTTGCGGGCCAGGTCGCGCAGCAGGATCTCGTTTTCCCACAGCGTCACCAGATCGCGGTCGAGCCGGTTGAGCCAGCCATCGGGATCGTCCAGCCAGTGCCAGGTCTCGTACAGGAACACCCGCGTATCGGGGCGCGCCTGCCGGGCGAGGCCTGCCCATTTGCTGAAATAGCGGTCGCTGTCGAAATACTTGATCGCATCGGTCAGCTCGACCATTTCGGTCAGGACCACGGCGTCATAGGAGCCCGAGCGCAGGGCGCTGTCGGCGGCGCGATACCGGGGATGGTCGTTCATCTGGTCAAAGCCGTTGATCCCCTCGTCCGGCTCCCAATGGGCCTTGAGCGTGGTGCCCCATCCCAGTTGGCTGGCATAGTCATGCCCGGGCGGGGCCAGCTGTTGCAGCATCGCCGGCATGTCCTGTCCCACCAGGCTGTGGCCCAGGTGAAACACACGCATCGGGCCGGCGGGCGGCGGCAGCGGCCGGGCATAGGCGGCATCAATGGCGCCACTGTCGGGCAAGCGCGGACGCAGCCAGCCCCACCAGAGACCGGCCGAGAGAATCGCAAGGATCAGGAGAGTGGGCAGAACAACGCGCAACATGGGGGATTTCTAACGCAACCCGGGGCGGATTTCACGCCGCAACGGCCAATGCCGTGACAATCAGCCCGCCGCCCCGGGCAAAGCGTCCGTGCAGGGCCTCGCCCCTGACAAAGGGGGGCACATCGCTCTGGAATGTGGCGACAAAACTCTGGCCGGGGGCGTCGATCCGCAGCTCGAGCGCGTCAAAACCGATCAGGGCGTGGCTCAGCCGGTGTTGCGCCTTATAGGCCGCTTCCTTGGCCGAAAAGATCAGCTTGGCCCAGTGCCCGGCCTCATCCTGAGTGGCCAGCCAGGCGCGCTCGGCAGGGGTGCAGACGGTCTCCAGCAGGTCAGCGTCCAGCGGTGTGTCGGGTTCCATGTCCAGGCCCAGCAAGCGAAACTCGCCCTCCCAGGCGGTGGCGGCCAGACAGGCGGTGTCGGTATGGGTGATGCTGCCCAGCAGCCCCGGCGGCCAGACCGGTGCACGGTCGGCCCCCATCGGGATCGCCAGCGCCGGAGCACCCAGTTCGCGCAGCGACAGGCGGGCGGCAGCGCGCCCGGCGGCAAACTCGCGCGTGCGCTTTTCGGTGGCGCGGGGCAGGGCGGCCAGCTCTTCCGGATAGGCCTCGTAGGGGCCGGCGGGGTCGGTCGCGGCCAGTGCCACCCGCCTGTCCAGAAGCGGCGCCGCCAGCATCAGCGCGCCGGAGGCGGCCGCCCCTGTCACCGTACCCGTTCCTGTCGGCTGGCCCGCATCGCGCGCCGCCGCGACATGGTGCTGGCGCGTTCCTCGCTGTCGACGGCGGGCGGTGTCGGTTCGTCCGGGGCGCTGCCTTGTGACAGATGCGCGGCCAGCCCGCCCAGCGTGGGAAAGCGGAAGATGTCGGTGATCGGCAGGTTCGGCACGTTCAGCGCCGCGCGGATCTCGCGATGGGCCTGCACCGCCAGCAGGGAATGCCCGCCGAGGGTGAAGAAGTTGTCATCGGCCCGGATGTCGCCGACGCCTAGGATACGTGACCAGATCGCGGCGATCTGCGCCTCAGCGCCGCTGGCGGGTTCCGAGGGGGCGCTGGGTGCGGCGCGCTGTTGCACCGGTTCGGGCAGGGCCTTGCGGTCTATCTTCTTGTTGGGTGTCAGCGGAAACGCGTCAAGCGTCACGATATGGGCGGGCACCATCACCTCGGTCAGGCGCGCGGCCAGATGCGCGCGCAGGGCGGCATCCGAGACCGGCCCGCCGGTGGTGACATAACCCACCAGCCGCGTGTCGCCGCCCATTTCGCGGGCGATCACCACCGCACCGGTCACGCCGGGATAAGCCGCCATTGCGGCCTCGATCTCTCCCAGCTCGATCCGCTGGCCGCGGATCTTGACCTGATGGTCGCTGCGGCCAAGGAAATCGAGCTGCCCGTCGGCCCGCCAGCGCACCAGATCGCCGGTGCGATACATCTGCGGGGCGGCGGTCACGGTCAGACCGGCCTCGGCCGCAAACGGGTCGCGCGGGAATCGCTCGGCGGTCAGTTCTGGGCGCTGCCAATAGCCGCGTGTGACCCCCTCGCCGCCGATATGTAGCTCTCCGGGCACGCCGATGGGGCAGGGCTGGCCGCTGCCGTCCAGCACATAGACGGTGGTATTGGCAATGGGCTGGCCGATATCGACCGTGCCCTCGGCCCGGGGCGGCACCAGCGCGCAGGTGGACCAGATCGTCGTTTCGGTCGGCCCGTACATGTTGAGGATACGGGCGCCGGTCGCCTCGCGCAGATCCTCGACCAGATCGCCGGGCAGAGCCTCGCCGCCCAGCAGCAGGTGTTTCACCCGCCCCAGTGCCAGGCGCGCCTCGTCGTTCATGGCGATCATCCGCGCCATCGAGGGGGTGCACTGCATATGCGTCACCCCATGGCGCACGATCTGGGCCGCGAGCGAGAAATCATCCTCGGCCAACGCGCTGGGCGCGCGCACCCGCCGCAAGACCTCGGCCAGCGGTTTCAGCCCTTCGAGCACGACCGCAGGGTCGATGCCATAGTCGATGAGGCAAGCGACCTCGTCCACGCCGATGCGTTTGAGCTGTTCGACGCGGGCCACCGCATCACCGATGGTGCCGAACAGGCCCGAGTCCTCGAAGTACCGCTCGAAGGCGAAATCGAGGATCGCCTCCAGCTCGTCGCCGCTCAGCACCCCCAGATCCATTTCAAAGGCGTTGGTCACGCCTTTGGGTTTCTTGAAGGCGGGGAAGGCCCAGGCATATTGCTTGATCAGCCCGGCGGCGGAACGCAGATAATCCTTCATCGGCTCGCGGGCGATGCGCGCCGCCTCTTCGCGGGTATCGGCCAGATAGGTGTGCAGCATCAGCGTCACCTTGAAACCGGCCGGGTCATGGCCCGCCTCGCGCAGGGCGGCGTGATAGATGCGGATCTTTTCGGCCACCTCGTCGATGCTCTGGCCCAGAAGGTGGGTCAGCACGTTGGCGCCGATGGACCCGGCCTCGCGCCAGGTCTCCGGGTTGCCCGCCGTGGTGACCCAGAGCGGCAGTTCCTTGGACACCGGGCGCGGCTGGGTGACGACCGAATGCATGGTGCCATCGGCCTTGGCAAACTCCACCGCCTCGCCGCGCCAGAGCCTGCGCAGGGTCTCGATGGTTTCGAACATGGCGGGCTTGTTGCGCGGCGGCGTGTTTTCCGGGCGCAGGATGAAATCGTCGGGCTGCCAGCCCGAGGCGATGCCAAGCGCCGCGCGTCCGCCGGTCAGGTTGTCGATCACCGCCCATTCCTCGGCGATGCGGGCGGGATGGTGCAGCGGCGCCACGCAGGAGCCCGCGCGCACGCTCAGGTTCTTCGTCACCGCAGCCACCGCTGCGCCGGTTACCGAGGGGTTTGGATAGGGGCCACCAAAGGCATGGAAATGCCGTTCCGGCGTCCAGACCGCGTTGAACCCATGCGCATCGGCGAATTTCGCGCCTTCGAGCAGCAGTTCGTATTTCTTCGGCCCCTGACCGTCGTCATTGCCCCAATACATCAGGTTGAAGTCGATCGGCCGGTCGCTGACCGCGATCGGGCCTTTCGACACTTCGGCGCGGTTCTCGTCCGAACTCAGCACCACCTTGAAGCCGCGCGCCAGCGTCCAGAACAGTTCCAGCACCGAGATGTCGAAGCTGAGCGAGGTGACCGCCAGCCAAACCCCGCCCAATGCATGGTCGATGCGGTCATCCATCCCGGCAAAGAAATTGGCCACATTGCGGTGTTCGACCATCACCCCCTTCGGCGTGCCGGTCGAACCCGAAGTATAGATCACATAGGCCAGATCGTCGGCACTGGCGCAGCCATCGACATTCTCGGGCTGTCTGGCACCCGCCAGCGGGCCAAGGTCGAGGATTTGGGCCTGCGTCTTGGGCAAACTTTGCGCGCGCGTGCCTGTCGAAACGATGATCGCGGCACGGCTGTCACTCACGTAATGGGCGATGCGGTCGGCCGGATAGGCGGGGTCGAGCGGCACATAGGCGCCGCCTGCCTTGAGCGCGGCCAGCGCCGCGATCAGCAGTTCGGGGCTGCGGTCGAGATAGATGCCGATATGGCTGCCGGGGCCAGCGCCCATCTCGCGCAGGCGCGCGGCCACCGCATTGGCCCGGGCGTTGAGCGCGGCGTAGCTGAGCGTTTGACCCTCGAATACCAGCGCCGGGGCTTCGGGCGTGCGGGCGGCCTGATCCTCAAACGCGCGGTGCACCGTCAGCGCCCGGTCGTAATCGCGCGCGCTGCGGTTCCAGTCGCTGAGCATGGTCGAGCGTTCCGAGGCCGGCAGAACCGGCAGCGCGGCGGCGGTATCGGTGGCGCGCGCGCGCCCCATCGCATGCATCGCGGTTTCCAGCCGCCGGGCCAGGATCTCGGTCCGGCGCGGGTCAAGCCGCGCGGCATCAGCAAAGAGCGTGGCCTGACCCCGGTCCAGCGCCACGGTAAGCGCAGCGCCCGGAACCGGCCCGGCGCCATCCAGCGCCAGCGCCACCTGCGGCGTGTCGCGATGGGCGATGCGCGGGTCGCGCAGCAGCAGATCGGCGGGCGGCGCGCCCTTGGCCCGGGCGGCCTCGACCGTCTGTTCGATCCAGCCGATCAGGTCGGCCCGGGTCGAGGTCAGCGCCGCCTGCAAAGGCACCCAACCGTTGATATACCCCTCGGCGGCGGCCTGTTGCATGGCGCCCGTGGTCAGCGCCAGATCGCCGAATTCTTCGCCGCTGCTGCGCAGGGCCCAGACCACCACAGCCGCCATCAGCGCCGCATCGTCCAGCCCGTGGGGCACCGAAATGCGGTGCGGACCGGGGATGCCCGGCGCGGACGAACCGGCCAGCGGCACCGGCAACGGTCGCATCGCGGCAAGAGGCAGGCGCCAATGCCGCTCGGCGGGCAGGGCGGCGGCAAGCGCGCGGTCAAGTGCCGCGCTCTCGGCGGCAGAAAGCGCGGGCAGGCGTTGCCCCTCGGGCACCAGCGCGGCCAGATCGACCGGCGCGCCATCCAGCGCGCGCAACCCGCTCAGCACCAGATCGCCCTCGCCGCAGGCAAGGGTCAGGCTGTCGGAGCTGCTGGACAGAACCGTGCCCGGCAGCGCGCCGGAACGGCCCTCGGCCCGGGCGCGGCCCACGGCCAGCACCCGCCCGCCGGCCAGGATCTTGGCGCAGGTCAGCGGGTTGGCGTAATCGCCGAAATCAAGCGCGCGCACCAGCGCGGCGAGTGTCGCGGCGGGTTTGGTGAAATCCAGCCGCCCGGCGGCGGCAGGCCGGGCGTCGCGCCCGAAATAGCTGCGCTGGCTCAGATCCTGGGCCTGCCGCTCGAGCCCCTGTTCCAGCTGCCCGGCCACGCGCGCGAAACTGTCCAGCGCCGCGCCGTAGCATTTGGAGTTCAGCGAAAATGCGGTGTCGTCCTCGGCGATATCGAACATCTGCTGGGCCAGGATATCGCCTTCGTCGATGCCGCCCTCGATCAGGTGCCAGGTGACACCATAGCGGGTTTCGCCCGCCATCAAGGCCCATGCGGGGGTGTTGAGACCGGCATAGCGTGGCAGCGGCCCGTCGTGAAAGTTGATCGCGCCCTGGCGTGGTAGGGCCAGCAGCGCCTCCGGGATCACCCGCAGATTGGCGATCGACAGCAGCCAGTCGAACCCGGCACCGGCCAGATGCCGGTCCAGATCAGAGAGGTCGCGCATATGGGCCAGCCCTTTGCCCCGTGCCCAGGCGGCGATTTCGGCATCGGTCGAGACAACGGCGGCGATCTTGTGGCCCCGATCAAGCAGCATCTCGCTGCACCCGATCAACAGGGATTCGTTTCCGATCACGACATGGCTCAGGCTCATCTGCTGTCCTCCGGGATGGCGGCAATTGGGGCGGGGGCGGTGCGGGGCCGGCCCAGCGCGGCGCGCAGGGCATGAGTGACCAGATCGCTCAGGAAGCGATCAGGATCGGCCTGCGGCTTGGCCTGCAGCAGACGGCGCAGGCGCCAGATCATGGCACCGGCCACCAGCGCCAGCGTGGCGCCCGCCGCATAGGCCCGCCCATGGGTTTTCAGGTAGTAGTGAAGCCGGGAATCGAACCAGTATTGCGGGGTCCGGTTCCAGCTTTTCATGCCGGTGCTGGCCGAGCCGATATGCACCACACCCACGTCAGGCAGGTAATGCGTGCTCCAGCCCTCGGCCTGGGCGCGATGGCAAAGATCGGTTTCCTCGAAATAGAGAAAGAAGCGTTCGTCGAACCCGCCGGTGGCCGCAATCACCTCGCGCCGGATCATCAGGCTGGCGCCCGAGGCCCAGTCGACCCGTGTGCGCCGCGCGGGCAGGGGCGGCGCGATGATGCGCTCGCGCAGCAGGCGGCTCAGCGGGCCGGTACGGGCGGCGGCCTCGAACTCGCCCGCTGCAGTGGGAAAGCGAAAGGCGGTGCGGTGCGGATCATCGTCGATGCCGCGCACGGCGCTGGCGGCCAATCCCGCATCGGGGGTTTCCAGCAGGAAATCGCGCAGGCCGCGGATGCAGCCCGGATCGGGCCAGGCGTCCGAATTCAGCAGGTAATAGAAATCAGGCGCGGCCCCGTTCGACAGACCCGCGGTCATGCCCACGTTCATCCCGGCGCCAAAACCGCCATTGCGCCCGCTTTGCACCAGCCGCAGCTTGCCGCTGGCCAGCCAGCCATAGTCGGACGCGGCCTTGGAAAGCTTCTCGAACGAGCCATCGCCCGAGGCATTGTCGACCACCACGATCTCGCCCGGCAGGCCCTGCATCTCGCGCATGGCGGCCTCGCAGGCGCTGATCGTCAGATCGGGCGTGCGGTAGTTCAGGATGACGGTCAATACGGTTGCGCTGCTCATGGTCTCACTCCGCCGCATGCGGCAGGGCGCCGGGTTTGTCGATGGCGTTGAGCTGGCCGCGCAGATGCTCGGCCAGGACCGAGACATTGGGGACCAGCACCATGCTGTCATGGTCGCCGGGCACCTCGATCACCTCGAGCGCCGCGATCCAGCGGCCCCAGTCGTTGTCGGGATAGACATAGTGGCGTTCATGATTGACCCAGTTGCCGCCCGACACCTGCCAGAGCCGTTCCAGCGGCGGCCGGAACAGTACTGTGGCGCCCTCCCATGGCCGTAGCGCATAGCCCGCCGCCGAGCGCAGAAAAGCCGCCTCGATCCGTGTGTTGTTGAAGGCACCACCGCCGCTGTCCTGAGCCGGGCCGCGCCTGCGCTGCACTTCCCAGGCAAAGCGCGCCTTGACCCAGTCGACCAGATAGCGCGGGCCACGTTCGCGGAATTGTTGCAGCTTGATCAAGGCCTTGTCGCTGCGGCCAAGGGGTGGGCGCTGCGGCAGCGGGGTGTCGAGCAGTACGAGCAACGCCACCTCTTCGCCCGCGTCGCGCAGTTGTTGCGCGATCTCATAGGCAATGATGCCGCCGCCCGAGAAACCACCCAGCAGATAGGGGCCATGCGGCTGCACCTGCCGCATCTCGGCGATATAGTCGCGCGCCGCCTCGGGGATAGTTTCATGCGGGGCATCCTCGCCCACCAGCCCGCGCGCCTGCAGGCCATAGACGGTCCGGTCGCGGCCGAGCATCAGTGCCAGATGGCGCAGGTTGAGCACATTGCCGAACATGCCGGCCACCACGAAGAACGGGCTGGCATGGCCGCCCGCCGCCTGATGCAGCGGCACCACATGGGTCAGGTCGGGCGCGCTGGCCTCGGCTGTTTCGGGGCTGTCGCCCGTGCCGCTGCGGCCCAGCCGCGCGTCGATCCGCGTGGCGATGGCCTCGACGCTGGGTGCCTCGAACAGCAGCGAAATCGGGAATTCCACCGCAAAGGCGCGGTTGATCTGCGCAAACAGGCGCACCGCGATCAGGGAATGACCGCCAAGGTCGAAGAAACTGTCCTGCGTGCCGACCTTGCTGACCCCCAGCAGGGTTTCGAAGAACCCGGCCAAGGTCTTTTCCGTCTCGGTCGCGGGCGCCACATAATCGGTGTCCAGCTCGGGCCGATCAAAGCTCTGCCCGGCCTCGGCCGGGGCGGCGACCTGATCGGCCTCGGCGATCAGCCGGGGCAGGTCGAGCGAGCTGACCACCAGTTGCGGCAGGCCGGTGCCCAATGCGCGCACCAGCGCCTCGGCGCCTTCTTCGGCGCGGATGCCCTGGGCGATGTTGTGATGCAGGCGCTGTTCCTCGGGGGACAGCGGCGTCGATTGCCGCGCGGGTTCCAGCCCCAGCGCGCGCGCATCCGCATCGGGGCGTTCGGGATCGCTGAGGTCGATGGTGCCCGAGGTGCGCTGCATCTGGAACCCTTCGATCTCGACCAGAACGGCGCCCGTGGCATCGCTCAGCGTGATGTCGAAGGAGGCATGCCCCGCCACCGAGGCCTGATCCGGCGTCAGGCGCATCCAGCTGCGGATTTCAGCAGGCAGCGGCGCATGGACCCGGATCGAACGGTAGGAGACCGGTACCCAGAGCGTCGTGTCATCATAACCGGCGGCTAGCTCGATCGCCCAGCCGGTGGCCAGGTCGAGCAGGCCGGGATGCATCCGGTACCCCTTGTCCAGATCGCCGCGATAGGCTTCGGGCAGGGCAAGCCGGGCCAGCCCCTCGCCCGTGCCGCGCGCGGTGGCGCGCAGCACCTGCCAGCGCGGGCCGAATTGCAGGTGCCGTTCCTGCGGGCTGTGCAGCACCGCGTTGGGCGCGGCGCTCTGTGCCTCGGGGCAGCGGGTGGCAATGGCAGCCAGGTCGAGCGGTTCGGCCTGTGCCCCGGGCGCGGGCACCAGCCGGGCCTGCGCGTTCTGGGCATAGCCGCCGCCGGGCAGCGCGCTCCAGACGGAAAAGGCAACGCCGTCCGGCGCGTCTTCCAGCCGGACCACCACCTCGCGCGGGGTGCCGTTCACCCTGAGCGGGCGGAAGAAATAGAGATCGCGGATGTCATAAGGATGCGTGATGCCCTGGGCGTGCAGTGCTTGGGCGGCCAGTTCCAGATAGCCGGTCCCGGGCAGCAGCGCGGTACCATCGGCGGTGCGGTGTTCGTCAAACACCCAATCCTCGGCGCTCAGCCGCGAGACGAACAGGCGGTTGCCCGCCTCGTCAAACCCGGCCTCGTGCAACAGCGGCAACCCGGTCGGGCTGCGGGCGGTGTCGTGACCGGTGCCCAGCCGCGCGGCGCGGGCATCGGCGGCCATGCCGACATCGGCCCAGACCCCCCAGTTGACCGCGACCACCCGGGTTGCGCCGCCCTGCCGGCTGTCGGCAAAGGCGTTGAGATATTCGTTGGCGGCCACGTAATCGACCTGCCCCGCCGGGCGGCTGGCGGTGGATGACGAGGCACAAAGCACCATCAGCTCCAGCACCCCGTCGGGGAACAGCTCGTCCAGCACCCTCAGCCCGGTCATCTTGGGCGACAGGACCCGGTGCAGATCGGCCTCGGTCTTGGCCAGTGCGGGGCCGTCGGCGATATGGCCGGCGGCATGGATCACGCCGGTGAGCGCGCCGAACCGGTCCTCGGCCAGGGTCAGCGCGCGGCGCATCTGGTCGATATTGGCCACATCGGCGGCAATCGCCATGACCTCGCCGCGCTCCAGCGCCTCCAGCTCGGCCAGGGCGCGCAGGCGGCGGCTGGTGCGGTCGGCGGGGCTGTGCCCGGCCAACCACGCGGCAGGGTCGGTGGGCAGCGGGTCACGCCCCAACAGGATCACGTTCGCGCCGTGGTGGTCCATCAGGTGGCGGGCCAGCGTCAGACCGATACCGCCGAAACCGCCGGTGATCAGATAGGTGCCACCGTCGCGGAACGCAGGCCCTGCGTCGGTCAGCGGCGCCGGGCGGTAACTGCGCGCGTACCGCTTGCCGTCGCGCCGCGCAGCGAACGCGTTGCCGGGTTCGACCAGCAGCTCTTCCAGCAGGGCCGGGGTCAGATCCTCGTCCTGCTCGGGTGCCGCGCCGCGCAGGCGCGCAAAAAGCGGCGGGCGCAGCCGGGCGGGCAGTTCGATATCCACCGTTGCGCAGGTCAGTCCGGGCATTTCATGCGGCAGCACCCCCATCGGCCCGGCGATGGTGGCCTTTTCGGGATAGGCCAGCCCCTCGTCGCGCAGCCGCGCCGCGCCCGAGGTGAAGACGGTGATATGCAACGCTCCGGGCAGGTCCACCTGCCCCAGCGCCTGCGCCAGCCAGGTCAGCCCAAAGAAGCCGTGTTCCATGTTGCGGTCATGAAAGCTCGACCCGGGGCGAAAGCGCTCCGCCTCGGTCACAAGCCAGAAATGACCGATCCGGTCGGGCAGCCGCTGCTGCTCGTCCAGGTCACGCAGCAACAGGTCATAGCCCATCCGCCCCTGTTCGGGCGCGAGCGTATAGCTGCCATCGGTCAGGCGGGCATAGCTGTCGCCCGAGCGGACGCGGGTGACATGATGACCAACGCCCTCCAGCCTTTGCGCGGCGGCCTCGGCCAGCCCGGTCTCGTCCATGAAGAACAGCCAGTTGCGCGGCGCGGCCTCGGCCAGCTCGGTAGCCGTGTCGATATCGCAATCGGCCAGACGCGGACGCCAGACCGGGCGCCAGCCCCATTGGCTCAGGTCGTCGCTGCGCGCAGGCAAGGCGCGCGGCGCCTCGGCCTGCCGGGTGCCGGGCTCGATGAAGTAGCGGCTGCGCTGAAAGGCATAGGTCGGCAAGGGCAGGCGGCGGCGGTGCGCCTCGCCCCAGATCTGGGGCCAGTCGGCTTCGACCCCGCAGGCCCAGAGCCGCCCGATCACGCCCAGGAAATAGGCATCATCGGCAATCTCCTGATCGGGGTGGCGCAACGAGCTGAGCACCTGGCCCGGGGTCACACCCGGGCACATCTGTGCCAGCGAACTCAACGCCTTGCCCGGACCCACCTCGAGGAAGACCCGGTCAGGGTCTGAGGAGAGGCCCGCGATGCAATCGGCGAAATGCACCGTGTTGCGCAGCTGCGCGACCCAGTAATCTGGGCTGGTGGCCTCGGCCTCGCTCAGCACCGCGCCGCTGCGGTTGGACTGGATCGGGATCTGCGGCGCGCTCAGTGTCAGGCCGCGCAGGAAATCGCCATATTCCTTCAGGATCGGCTCCAGCATCCGCGAATGGGCGGCGATGTCGATCTGGATACGCTGATACTCGACCTCGCGGGCCTTCAGCACTGCGGCCAGCCGGTCCAGCGCCGCTTGCGGGCCGCTGACGGCGGTCAGGCGCGGCGCGTTGACGCTGGCGATGTCCAGATCCTCGCCGATCAGCGCCTGCACCTCGTCCAAGGGCAGCGAGATCGACAACATGCCGCCCGGCGCCACGGTGTCGAACAGCCGCCCGCGCAGAAGAACCAGGTCGATGCAATCCTCGAACGCGATCACGCCTGCCAGACAGGCGGCGGTGTTCTCGCCCATGGAATGGCCGACCAGCGCGGCGGGCCGCACGCCCCAGCTGAGCCAGAGCTGGGCCAGCGCATATTCCACGATCATGATCAGCGGCAATTGCACCGAGGGCTGTTGCAGCTTGGCGTCTGCCTCGGCAGTATCGCCATCGGGCAGCCAGATGGCGCGGATGTCGTAATCGAGGCTCTGTTGCAGATGCGCCAGCCCCCGGTCCATCCACTCGGCAAAGACCGGTTCCACCTCGTAGAGGTCGCGTGCCATGCCGGCATATTGCGCCCCGCCGCCGGGGAACATGAAGACCACATCGGCCCCGGCCCCCAGCGCGTCATGGGTGAACACCCGGCGCGGATCGCCCTGGTCCAGCAGGTCTGCGGCCTCAAGCGCGGTTTCGGCCACCAGCACGCGGCGTTTCTCGAACCCGCGACGGCCCTCTTTCAGCGTATAGGCCACATCGGCCAGGTTCACGTCCGGGTTGGCGCGCAGCCAACCGGCCAGCGCCTTGGCATTGCCGTCGAGCGCGGCGCGCGAGCGTGCCGACAGGCACAGGATCTGGAACGGGAAGTCGCTTTCGTCGGAGGCGGCGCGCTCGGGCGCTTCCTCAAGGATAACATGCGCGTTGGTGCCGCCCACACCCAGACTGTTCACCGCGCCCCGGCGTGGCCCCTTGTGCGGGGTCCAGTCGGTCAGCTTGTCGTTCACCCGGAACGGGCTGGTCTCGAAATCAATCGCCGGGTTCGGCGCCTCATACCCCAGCGAGGGCGGGATCTGTTTGTGATGCAGCGCCAGCGCGGTTTTCACAAAGCCCGCGACCCCGGCGGCGGTGTCGAGATGGCCGATATTGGTCTTGACCGAGCCGATCCGGCAAAAGCCGCTTTCGGCGGTCTGTTCGCGATAGGCCTGGGTCAGGGCCGACACCTCGATCGGATCGCCCAGATAGGTGCCGGTGCCATGGCATTCGATGTAATCAATGGTCTCGGCAGGCACATCCGCCGCCTTCAGCGCGGCGCTGATCGCCTGCGCCTGACCGCCCACCGAGGGCGCCAGATAGCCCGCCTTGTCGGCGCCATCATTGTTGATGGCGCTGCCCTTGATCACGGCCCAGATATGGTCGCCATCGGCCAGCGCGTCCTCGAGCCGGCGCAGTGCCACCACCCCCGCGCCCGAGCCGAACACGGTGCCCTGCGCCCTGTGGTCGAAGGCATGGCAATGGCCATCAGGGCTGAGGATCTCGTTTTCCTTGTAAAGATACCCGCGCCCCTGCGGCAGTTCGATGGTCGACCCGCCCGCCAGCGCCATATCGCATTCGCCCTCGCGCAGCGCCTTGCAGGCATAGTGGATGGCGACCAGCGAGGTGGAACAGGCGGTCTGGATATTGAGGCTTGGCCCGCGCAGGTCGAACACATGGCTGACCCGGGTCGACAGGAAATCCTTGTCGTTGCCGGTATGGCGCAACAGGAACATGCCCACATCGTCGACCAGCCCGGGGTTCGAGCAGATGTTGAAATAGAAATAGCTGCCCATGCCGCAGCCGGCATAGACACCAATGGGCCCGGCGATGGTCTCGGGCGGGTGGCCCGCATCCTCCATCGCCTCCCAGGCGGTTTCCAGGAACTGACGGTGCTGGGGGTCGAGGATGGCGGCCTCTTTCGGCGAGAAGCCAAAGAAATCGGCATCGAACCGGTCAAACCCGTCCAGCGGTGCCGCCGCACGGACATAATTCGGGTCGGCCAGCCGGTCGGGGCGCTCGCCAGCCTCCAGCAGCGCCGCGTCATCCAGGACACGGATCGATTCGATCCCAGCCCTCAGATTGCGCCAGAATTCCGCCGCCGATTGGGCGCCGGGAACATGGACGGACATGCCGACGATGGCGATGTCTTCCTGTTCGAACTGTGTTTCACTCGTTGCCATGGCCAGACCAAACGATCCCGTTCGTTCACATCAGCCCGCCTACCCGCGCCCAATTTAGAGAGCGCCAGAGAGGGCGGAAAGTCTCGAATTTTAACAATCTCACCCGTACCGCGCTTAACCACCTGTATTCGTGACACAAAGTCTAGCGGGTTTGGAATATGTTCGCTCCAAGTTTAGGAACAAACCCAGTTCTTTCTGAATTTTGTGGCCTGAATGGGGACAATTGGTGATCATTTCAGGCGGCTCTGGGGCGGCCACATCACAGAACGGGCCGGGTTTCGTCGCTGGGGACATGCCGGCCAAGGACGGGCGCGCGGGCCTGTTGGCGGCGCCCCGGCTCTGCCACCGGGCGGCGCAGCTGTTCCACATATCCCAGCACCGCCCCGGCGCAGAGCCAGGTAAACGGCGTCAGCGTGTCATTGAGCAACATGTCGGTCATCGTGGCGGCTAGGATCAGGGCCAGCGGCGCGGCGAAATCCGAGATCTCGGCCGATTTCATTTTGCGGGATTGCCAGGTCATCATGGCAATAGGCGCTGCCAAAAGGCCCATTTTCGCAATATATCCGAGCCAGCCGAAGGTGCCGAAAGCGATGATCCAGGCGCCATCGGGGATGGTGATGATCAGCCCGGTCTCGTCATCCAGTACCAGGTTGCGGTTCCAGCCGCCCCAGCCGAACCAGGGTTTCAGATGGGCCCGATCCAGCAGCTGTTCTTCGTTGGTAAAGCGGAATTCCAGCGATTGTGCCCGTTCCGCGCTGATCGCGGCGGCACGTTCCAGAATGGCATCCAGCGGGATGACCCCGATATTGCGCAGCGCCGGATAGGCGATGGCCAGCGCCGCGATACCCAGCGCGATACGCAGCACCGCCTTGCGCCGCAGGAACAGCACCACCGGCGTCAGCGCGAGGCCATAGCCCAGCGCGGCCAGGCTCTTGCAGGCGTTGAGCACCAGCAGCATGTAGATCAGCGCCCCGGCCCAGCGTTCGCGAATCTTGGCGCGGCTGTGGCGGGTCAGGGCGGCCACCGACAGCACCGCCGTGGTCATGAAGAAGGCCAGCCATAATCCGTGCGGCATGAACACGATGGGGCGAAAACCGCCCTCGCGGATCATCTGGTTAAAGTCGTGCTGGAAGAAGCCGTAGATATGGATGTTCAGCACCGGGGCGAACAGAATCTCGAAGATCGACGGCAGGGAATAGGCCAGGCCCGCCACCGCCATCGCCAGCACCAGATTGCGCAGCCCCGCCTCGTCTGCCAGATGCGCCCGCCCCAGAAAGAAGGGCAGCAGGATGATCAACTGGCTCAGGATGATCGACAACAGGTCGCGCAGGCCCATTCCGGGCACGTAATTGGTAAAGAAGCGGATCGGCTCGGCCTGCATCGCCATTTCAAAGATCAGCGGCTCGCGATTGGTCAGCACCGTGGGCACCGCGCACAGGACAAAGCTGAACAGCAGCACCCGCACCGGCCAGCTGTCGGGGATCAGCGGCACCCGCTTGCGCGCCACAAAGAGGCAGGCAAGGAAGGTGCTGACAGCGGCAATGGAATCCTTGTTCATCGACGGGACCAGCGGCAGGTCGAACTCGGCCACCGGCGGCAGGATCAGATAGGCCCCCAGGATGCCCCAGATGATGGCGCGCTGCAGCGGCAGGCGCGTGAACAGGAACGCGCAGGCAATCGGCCACAGCATCAGCATCAGATAGGCGACGGGATTGGGCATCTGCTCCTGCCTTATGGGTCGCATGCGGATGGGCAAAGCCTAACAGGGCAGCGCCCGCTTGTCCCGGGGGTAGCGCGCGAATGCGGCGATCCGGTGGCAGGATCGGTTCGCTTTCGCAGCAGGGGCTGGCCTGAGAGCGCGCCGGCGGCTAATCAAGGCGGGGGCAGTCGGAGGCGGGTCGATGGAATTCAGTTTTGGCACGGACAGGGTGAGCGTCAACATGCCGACCCGCGAGGCGCTGATGGGCGAGGTGGGGCGCCGGTTTCGCGCGGGCGAGGGGTTTGCCCTGGCGACGATCAACCTCGACCACCTGGTCAAGCTGGGCTGCGACCCCGTCTTTGCCCGCGCCTATGCCGGGCAGGATCTGGTGGTGGCCGATGGTCGCCCCATCGTGGCGCTGGCGCGGCTGGCGCAGCGCCCGGTCGAGCTGATGCCGGGCTCGGATCTGGTGCGCCCGCTTTGCGCGCTGGCCGCGGCCGAGCGGGTGCCGGTGGCCTTGGTCGGCAGTTCGGATGAGGCTCTGGGTGATGCCAAGCGCGTGCTCGAGGCTGAGACGCCGGGGCTGGACATTGCCTGGACCCATGCCCCCGAATACGGGTTCGACCCCGAGGGCGCGGCGGCCGAGACGATCCTGATGGAACTGGCCACGCGGCGTATCGGCCTGTGTTTCCTGGCGCTGGGCGCCCCCCGGCAGGAACGGCTGGCGCTGCGCGGCCGGGCCTTGGCGCCCGGGGTCGGGTTTGCCTCGGTCGGGGCGGGGCTTGATTTTCTGGGCGGTCACCAGCGCCGGGCGCCGCTGTGGATGCGGAAACTGGCGCTGGAATGGCTGTGGCGAATGCTGAGCGATCCGCTGCGCCTTGCGCCGCGCTACGCGCGTTGCGCGGCGATCCTGCCCGGCCATATGGTGCGGGCGCTGCGGCTGCGCGGGCGCTAGGCTCAGAACCCCAGAAGCCCGGCCTCGTCCACCGCGTTGGTCAGGAAAGCGTCGGCATCGCTGACCGGGTGCCAGCCGAGCGCGGATCGCGCGCCCGAGATGTCGAACCGGCTTTGATGGGCGCGCGACAGCCAGTCGGCGCGCGAGGGGCGGGTCAGCCCGCTGCGCCCCAGTACCCGGGTCTTGAGCTGGAACTTGACCCAGTCGGCGGCATACATCAGCGACAGGTTGCCGCCGCTCACCCGGATGCGGGCGCCCAGCCGGTCATGGATGGCGTCGAAATAGTCACGCGCGCTCAGGATCGGCGGGCCGACCAGGTTGAAGGCGCGGCCTTCGATCCCCTCTGCCTCGGCGCAGCGGATCAGCCCGTCGACGCAATCGCCGATCAGCACGAAGGGCAGCGGGTTGCGCCCGTTGCCCCACAGCCGTACCGCCCCGGCGCCGTGCCAGCGGCCGATCCCCCAATGTTGCAGCGGTCCGCCCGCACCCAGCACGATGCCGGGCCGCGCGATCACCAGCGGCAGGGCGCTCTGGCGGTGCAGCGCCATCAGGCGCCGCTCGCATTCGGCCTTGGAGCGGGCATAGAGGTTGCGCTCGTCCATCTCGTCCGGCAGCGGTGTGGCATCGGTGATCGTGGCTGCCGGATCGGACATGTCGAAACTGGCGATGGTGCCGGTATAGACCAGCCGCCGCACCCCTGCCGCCAGTGCGGCCTTGCCGATGCCCTCGGCCACGGCGACGTCGTTTTGCAGGCAATCCTCCCAACTGCTGTCGGTGGAACGCGCTAGGTTATAGACCGTGTCGATCCCCGCCATCGCCCGGGCCAGCCCCTCGGTGTCGCGCAGCGACAGCGAGACGGTTTCGACCTGATCGGGCAGGTCGGCAAAGGACCCCTGCCGCCCGCGCGAGATCACCCGCACATCGCTGCCGCGCGCCACCAGTTCGCGGGTCAGCGCCCGACCGATGAAGCCGGTGCCGCCGATCACCATCGCGCTGGGCGCCGGTTTGCGGCTGGGGCTGGCGGGCACCGGCGCGGGCCAGTCGACCCGCTCGAGCACCGCGTCAAGCGCGGTCATCACCGCGACGGCGGAACTGCCCGACCAGCGCGGATCGGCGGGGGCATTCTGCGCCAGCGGCTCCCAGATACCGTTGGCGAGGCCACGAAAGCTGAGTGCGTAAGGCGATTTACGGTTGAACGAGGTCAGTTGCCGGGCCGCATTCACGCTGCCCTGAACCAGGTGCTGGCGGGCAAGCGACAGCTGGCGCAGCAGCGGGTTGGCCACCAGATCGGCGGTATTCTCGGCGTCGATGACCAGCGTGTCGGCAGCCAGGTCCAGCCGCGCCCGCGCCGAAGACCCTCGGATCGTCACCGAGCGGTCATCGGCGGTTTCGACCAGCGACAGGATCAGCACCAGCTCGACCTCGCCCGCCCGGGCCAGGATGCGCCAGCCCTGCGGCCGGGTGCCCGCCCCGGGCAGCGCCACCGGTTTGGACAGCGCCACATGTTCGATCTCGGGCAGGCCGAACAGGTCGATCACCAGGCTCATCAGATGCGGGCCGAATTCCAGCATCAGATTGCGGGTATCGCGCAGCGGCCAGATGCCGAACGGCCCCGCCCTGAGCGGCCCGAACGGATAACACCAGCGGATCTCGGCGCCCGAGACGCGGCCCAGTGCGCCGCGCCGGATCTCGCGTTTCAACCGCGTGTACGAGGGCAGGCCCAGGAAGTTGTGACCGGCGTGAAAGCGCCGGTTCGCTGCGCGCGCGGCATCCTCGATCTCTTGTGTCTGGGCGGCGTTCAGCGCCACCGGTTTCTCGACCAGCACATGCAGGCCCGCGCGCAGGCAGTGCAGCGCCAGCGGGTGATGCAGGTCGGGCGGGGTCAGGATATGCACCCCGTCGCACAGACCGGCGCCGATCAGGTCGTCCAGATCGCCAAAGGCACGCGCGCCATGGGCCGCGGCCAGCCCCTCGGCCAGGTCCATGTTGGGATCGCAGACGGCGGTCAGCTTGACACCCGGCACCGCGCGCAGGGCATCCGCATGCCAGGCAGCGATATAGCCGGCGCCGATCAGTCCGATGCGAAGGGGGGGCGTGGTCATGATACTCTCACTGATACTCGATGATCCGGGGGCGGCGGCGCGCAAGATGCGTCAGCCAGTATTTGCCCATGCCGATCAGGTTGGGGAATTTCGACAGGGTCAGCAGAAACGCCTGTTTGCGGGCCTCGGGGGCGGGCATCCCCTCGGCGCGCAGCCCCTTGGCACTGCGCAGCCACGACAGCGCATAGAGCAGCGCCACCAGCACTGGCACGACCGGTCCCCGGGTGGCGCCGAGCAGCGCGATCAGCGGCAACACGAGGCCCCAGGCCAGCACCCGGCGCTGTTCGGTACGGAAATGGCCGGGATGGCGCAGGCCAACTTGTGCAAAACCATGCCCTGCACGAACGGCGCGTCGCCACCATTGTGCAAAGCGGGTCATCGCGGCGTCATGCCGTGTCATCTCCAGCGGCAGGCGTTCCAGCTGCCACCCGGCCCGCGCCAGCCTGAGGCAGAAATCGTCATCCTCGGCGGCGATCACCGTGGGATCGAACCCGCCCGCCTGCGCAAAGGCCTCGGCCCGGACCATCATGTCGCCGCCGCAGGCCACGATCGGCCCGGCGGGGCGGCGCCATTCATGATCGCAGATGCGGTTGTAAAGGCTCGCCTCGGGCGCGATTTCCGAGCGCCAGCCAGTGACAAGGCCCAGCGCGTCATCCTGGCTCAGCCGGGCCTCGGCGGCGGCGAGCCAGCCGGGAACCAGCGCGCAATCGCCGTCGATGAACTGTACGAAAGGGGCCGGATCCTTTGCCTGCGCGGCCTCGAATCCTGCGTTGCGGGCGCGGGCGGCGCTGAAGGGGATGGACATGTCCAGTTCGACCACCAAGGCGCCGGCGGCGCGGGCGGCGGCGACGCTGCCATCGGTCGAGCCCGAGTCCACATAGATCAGGCGGCGCGCCTGACCGCGTGCGGCGCGCAGGGCGCGGAGCAGCCGCTCGCCCTCGTTCCGGCCGATGAGAACCAGATCGACGCTCATGATCGGCCCTCGCCGCTCAGCACCGATTCCAGCAGATCGCAGGCATGGTCCCAGCTTTGCCCTTGCGCGATCTTGTGATTGCGTGCGGACATGGCGCGCCATTCGCCATCGGGCAGCGAGAGGATGTGTGCGGCGCCCTCGGCCAAGGCACTCGCATCGCCCACATCGGCCAGATAGCCTGTCACGCCCGGTTCGATCAGGTCCTCGGCGGCGCCTACGCGGGTCGAGACCAGCGGCGTGCGGCAGGCCATTGCCTCGAGCAGCGGCAGAAAGAACCCCTCGGCGGTGCTGGCGCAAAGGAACACGTCGCAGGCGGCATAGATGTCGCGGATCCGCTCCTGCGCGGGGCGCAGGTGAAAATCGGCGCCGGGGGGCAAGGGCAGATCGGGGGTCACCGGTTCGGCGCCAAAGGCGACCACATGCAGATCGGGGAAGCGTTGCCGCAGCAGGGCAATGGCGGCTAGCGCGGTATCCGACCCCTTGATCGGGTGCGGGCTGTAGAGAAACCCGACCGTGGGGCGGGCGGCCTTGCCCCGCTCGGGCGCGTGGAACTGGGTCAGGTCGATGCCATTGGGCACCAGCCGCGCGTCGTCGCGGCCATAGGTCCGGCGCAGGATGCCGTCCAGCCAGTTCGAGATCACGATGGGGGTCAGTGGCAGGTAATAGGTGGCGCGCGAGATCTGCCAGGGCAGGAAATCATGCACCTCGTGATGCTGAATCAGGTAGAACTTGCGCCCCTTTTCGGGCGGCATCGCGGCGGCGGCAAAGGCGGTCTCCCACCAGGTCGCCACGATCACGTCCGCATCGGGGATTTCATCCGGGTCGACATGGAAATCGGCACGCGCGGTTTCGATCACTGGCAGGTCCAGCGTGTCGAGATGGCCGGGTGGCTCGGGTGAGTTGGATGCTTGCCCGCGCAGCAGCGCGCGCAGTTTCTGCCGGCGGCCGGGCTGTGCCCGGGCCGGAGTGACAAGGGTGACCTCGTGCCCGCGCGCGCGCAGCATGCGGGCATAGATCGCGATCACGCGCAGGCCGCCCGACAGGTTCGAGCGTGGGCTGAGAAACGTGATGCGCACCGGGTCTGCTCTCCTTGGTCTGATCCGCGCGGATTGCCCTGTCCTAGCATGGGGGCCGGGACTGGCGAGTGAAAATCTCTCTGTGCGCCTCGATACCGCTGCCGGGGTACGGTTTTGCGACCCGACTGTGACCAATCCGGGGCAGGGAGGGCTCTTTTTAATTTGACACTTAAATTAAATCGGGCAAAGCTCTGGCAACGGCTGGGGAGGCGACATGTTCATAGGGCTCGATCTGGGCACATCGGGGGTGCGCGCGATACTGGTACGGCCGGATGGCAGCGTGTTGGACAGTGCCGAGG